>JAHDHT010000036.1:10191-25034 GCA_020631175.1 Chitinophagales bacterium | reverse complement strand
ATTACGCACCTTGTTCAAACCTTATCTGATATTGAAGGGATTAATTTCTCTAATAATGGAGAATTATATGCAACAATCGGTAATGGTGGTCCGGTAAACAACCGTTTCTATGAAATTGATAAAAATACCGGTCAGCCAATTCGATTAATTGCAGATCTGCAAGCAACAACCGGTGACTGGGATTTTGAAGCTTGTGAATGTGGAGTGAAAGCAATAAACCGAAAACCTTTTGCTGTAATTGATTCAGCACGTGTAGCTTGTCCGGAGATTTTATATCCGGTTAATGTAGTTCAAAACGATATTGATTTTGATGCCATAGATACACTTATTCTCCAAAACTTGATTCAGCCACCTGTACACGGTACTGCACAATTAGTAGGGGATAGCTCTATTTATTATGAACCAAATACAGATTATGAAGGATGGGATTCTTTAAAATATGAAGTATGCGATGATCGTCAACCAATACCAAGATGTGGTGTAGGTGCTTTTTATATTGAAGTTATAAATGATGTATTAATTTTTGCTGAAGCTTATGCTCCGGGAGACTTCGCCGAAAAATGTATCGGTGATCCTTCAATTCCATTAGGTGTTAATGCTGTGGATGGATTTGTTTATGAGTGGTCTCCAACAGATTATTTAGACAATCCAAATATATCAAATCCGGTTACATCGACACAAACAAATATAACCTATACGCTTACCGTTGTTAATACAGCCACTAATTGTATTGCTACAGACAATGTTGAAATAATCGTACATGAATTACCAGTGCCGCTTATTGAGCCAAGCAGCTTAAACGCTTGTGATGGCGAACAGATTAACTTAAGTACAATAGAGAATTATGAGAATTACGATTGGTATAATTCAAATAACAATCAATCTTCAGTTTCACAAAATGATAATTATACTGTAGTAGCTAACGGTTCATTTTATATTACGGTAATCGATGAACACTCTTGTATCGGAACAAGTGAAGCTGTTGATTTAAATTTTTATGAACTACCTGTCGCTTCATTTAATGTTTCTGATCTGGAAACTTGTGTTAATCAACCGGTTTTGGTAGAAGGTCAATCAGGAAACAATGTGATCTATCAATGGGATTTTGATGATGCTTCAAATGTTCCCGGAACTAACGGTGGACCTCATATGCTTACATGGGATACACCCGGAATCAAAACAGTTAGTTTAAGCGTAATCGAAAATGGATGTTCTTCTTCAATAATAGAAGAACAAATAGAAGTTCATTCGATTCCACAACCCATTATTGGAAGTGATAAAAATTTAGCTTGTAAAAATGAAAACATAAACTTTTTTGTAACCGGTTTAACCGGAGCAGGGATATCTTATTCTTGGGACTTCGGGACGGATGCATCTACGCAAAGTGCTAACACGCAAGGCCCACATGATATCTCATTCAATTCATCCGGACAGAAAACAGTAAGTCTAACAGTTACTCAAAATGATTGCACTTCAGAAACAGTTACTTACCAGGTTGAAATTTACCAGGATCCAGTAGCAGAGTTCCAGCTAAGTGAAGATCAAATTTGTCTTGGAGAATCTGTCACGGTTTCATTTTCCGGAAATACGGCAAATGTGACCCAATATGATTGGGAATTTAATGATGCTCAGATTCTTTTAGGAAATAATGAAGGGCCTATAGAGTTGACATGGTCAACAGCAGGCCAAAAAGAAATTTCTTTAATTATAACAGAAAATAATTGTTTATCTGAAATTGAAATAATTAGTGTTCAGGTAAATGCTTTACCCGAAGTTTCATATTCGCCTTTAATTGGAGCAGAATTATGTTCAAATGCTCAGCCAATAAATTTGAGTTTATCTCCGGAAGGAGGGAGTCTAATTATCGACGGTGCAATCCATCCAAATAATATTATTAATCCTCAGGATTTTAATGATAATCAAAATCATTCCATTTATTATCAATATACAGATGCTAATAATTGCAGTGCAGAGAGTGCAACATCTTCTTTTACTGTAAGACAGGTTGTTGATGTTCAAATAGAATCAGTAATAACTGATTTATGTGAAAATGATGAACCACTTCAATTAATTGCTTCTCCACCGGGAGGAACATTTTTTATTGATGGACTTGTCTTTAATGAAAATCAAATTGATCCTTCCAATTTTAATACCGGACAAACTTATTCAATTTATTATGAGTTTAATGATGGATGTGTTGGAACAAGTCAAACCTATAATTTCGAAATTCTTTCAGCTCCTACATCAGTATTTGGATTTTCAGGAGGTTCACTGATTAATGAAATTGTAACGTTTAATTTTACCGGCAGTGCAGAAAATGATGCTGTTCACATTTGGGATTTTTCAGGTGGCGTAGTAGCGAACGGTTCGGGTTCAGGACCTGTTAACGTAGTTTGGGATTCACCGGGTGAATATACAGTCACCCATATTGTAATTAATGGAAATGGTTGTTCTGAAGTTTCATATCAAAATATTGAAGTTAATGATATCGAAACAGCTACTATAGGAAACTTAATATTTGATGATTTTAATGAAGATGGTATTTATCAAAGCAATGAGGCTGGTTTAGCAAATATTGAAGTAAGACTGTACGACGCTGCAAATCCTTCCGTCCCCATCGATATAAAATATACTAATGGCATTGGTATATATGAGTTTTCCGGATTAGATCCGCAATTACAATATTTAATTGAAGTTCCAACGCCACAAAATTACAGCAATGCACCAAAAGGTCAAGGTACTTCAGCAATGGTGGATGGCGATAGTGATTTAAATATTTCTACCGGATTTACTGATGTTATAAGTTTATCATCGGGTCAGGTTAATACAACAATTGATGCAGGCTTTATTGCTGATAGAGCAAGAATTGGTGACCTTGTTTTTGATGACCGAAATATGAACGGCTTTAGAGAAGCCAATGAACCGGGACTCGAAAATGTAAAGGTTTTGCTTTATTATGCTACCAGTCCTTCCGCTCCAATAGATTCTGTTTTAACGAATGGAATTGGTATTTATGAATTTTCAGGATTAGATCCATCAATAGATTATTTTTTAGAAGTGCGGCCTCCAACTGCCTACCAGGCGACGGGTCAGGGTATAGGCGTTGCTTCAAATGTTGATAATGATTCGGATATAGATTCGCAAACTTTCCGAACAGGATTAATTGATCTATCAGCCGGTGAGAATCAAAATACAGTTGATGCAGGATTTATTGCAGACAGAGCTAGAATAGGGGATTTAGTTTTTGACGATCGGGATGGAAATGGGATTAAAGGAAGTAATGAACCTGGTCTTGAAAATGTAACGATTAACTTATACGAATCAACTGATTTATCGAATCCGGTTCAAACAACCTCAAGTAACGGAATCGGAATTTATGAATTTTCAGGTCTTGATCCAAACATTGATTATATAGTAGAATTTGAACCATATGCAGCCTATAACTACACCGTTCCTTCAAATGTGATAAATACAGATAATGACAGTAATGCTGGTTTAGCTGATGGAAGAACAAGTGTAATCAGTTTAAGTCCCGGCGAAACAAATAATACAATTGACGCTGGTTACTTTGCCGACAGAGCGAGAATAGGTGACTTGGTCTTTGATGATTTCAATGGAAATGGAATAAAAGAATTTAATGAAACAGGACTCGAAGGAGTGGTCGTCAATCTATATAATAGTACTGATCAGTTAAATCCTCAGGAAAGTATTCTTTCATCAAATGATGGTTCATATAATTTTAATAACCTTGACCCATTTGAAGCCTATTTTGTTGAGGTATTATTGCCTTCAAATTATAGTTATACTTCTCAAGGTCCTGGAGTAAATGCAGGTATTGATAATGACAGTGATTTAGATAATAACGGAAGAACCGGAATTATAAACTTAACCCCCGGTGAAGAAAATAATACAATAGATGCAGGGTTATATGCCGAACGTGCTAGCATTGGAAATGAAGTTTTTGAAGACTTAAATGCCAATGGTTTAAAAGATACTAATGAACCAGGCTTACAAGGTGTAAATATTAATCTTTACAATGCTAGCGACCTTTCTATTATATTAGATAATACTACATCAAATGGAATTGGTATTTATGAATTTTCAGGATTAGATCCATCTATAAACTATATTGTTGAATATGATTTAAAGACAAACTACGCCTATACTCAAACAGGTAACGGTGCGAATGCAGGTTTAGATAATGATAGTGATGCAAATGTTACGGATGGAAGAACGACTTCGATCAGTTTAGCTGCAGGTGAAATAAATAATACGATTGATGCAGGGTTTATTCCTAATCCGGCGAGAATTGGTGATTTAGTATTTGAAGATCAAAACAAAAATGGAATTCAGGATACTAACGAACCCGGACTTGAAGGGGTAATTGTTCATTTGTACAGTTCTGCAGATTTATCAACTCCCGTTCAAACAACCTTAACGAATGGAATTGGTATTTATGAATTTTCAGGATTAGATCCTTCCATTCCTTACGTAATTGAGTTTTTGGCTCCTTTAAATTATTCAGGAGCACCAATTGGTGCGGGCGCTATGAATCAGAATCCTATTGATAGTGACGCTGATCCGATTACAGGAAGAACGGAAAATATTACCTTAAACCCGGGTGAAATAAACTCAACTTTTGATGCTGGTTTTATTCCTGATGAAGCAAGAATTGGTGATTTAGTTTTCGAAGATCAAAATAACAATGGTCTGAAAGATGCAAATGAACCGGGTATAGCACAGCAAAAAGTTTATTTATATGCTGCAACTGATTTAGCTGAACCTTCAGATAGTATATTAACAAATGGAATTGGTATTTATGAATTTTCAGGATTAGACCCTTCTATTGATTATTTAATTGAAATTCCTACACCTCTTAATTACAGCGTTAGTAATCAAGGACCGGGTGCAATGGCCGGAATAAATGATGATTCTGATATTGATCCTCAAACGGGAAAAACAACTTTAATTAATTTATCAGCTGGTGAAAACAATAATACAATTGATGCCGGTTTCGTACCGGATCAGGCTCGTATTGGTGATTTAGTCTTTGAAGATCAAAACGAAAACGGGATCAAAGATGCAAATGAAAATGGTCTTTCTGGTATTAAACTATACCTGTACCGTTCAACAGATACAATGAACCCTATTGATAGTGTTTTAAGTAACGGAATTGGTATTTATGAATTTTCAGGATTAGATCCTTCCATCGATTACATTGTTGGAGTAAATAACTTATCAGGTTATCAATTAACTCAATTAGGACAGGGAGCTTCAGCTGGTATAGATAATGACTCAGATATTGATCCGGCCAATCTAAAAACAGAAATAATTACTTTAAGCCCCGGTGAAAATAATGCTACAATTGATATTGGATATAAAGCATTGGAAGGAACAGCTTCGATAGGAGATAAGGTTTTTGAAGATGCAAATAATAATGGATTATATGATTCAGGAGAATTTTTATATCCGGATATAAAGCTCGAAATATTTGAAGCTTCTGATTTATCGAATCCCGTTCAAACAAGCTTTACAGACGACAATGGAAATTATTCATTTTCTGGTTTAAATCCATTTACTCAATATGTTGTAAAAATTGAAATTCCAAATGACCATTTAATAAGTCCGGTTTTAGGAGGTGTAAGTCAAAACGTTGATGATGATAATGATTTTGACACAGATGGATTTACAGAAATATTTACGTTAAATCCTAATGAAAACAATCAAACCATTGATGCCGCTTTAAATTATAATTTAATTCTAGCATCTGTTGGTAATACCTATTTTATAGATATAAATCAAAATGGAAATTTTGATTCTACCGACTTACCGGCTGCTAATCAAACGGTCAACATATACGATGCTCAAAATCTCAGTACTATACTGCAAACCACAGAAACTGATAACAATGGTTCATTCAGTTTTACAGGCCTCAATCCCAACCAGGCCTATGTGGTGCAGTTTGTTATTCCTGAAGGGCATTCATATACTTCAACAGGTCAAGGTTCTACATCTGATAACGATTCAGATATTATTGATATCAATGGATTCACAGATGTTTTTGTGCTTTCAAATGGTGAAGTAAATAATAATATTGATGGAGGGATAATTCCTTTCCCGGCAGAAATTGGGAATTTCGTATTTCAGGATTTGAATGCAAATAGTTTTGCAGATATCGATGAAAGCGGAATTGAAGGACAGGTTATTTATTTATATAATGCCAATGATTTAAGTACACCGATTGATTCAACAATTAGTGATCAAACCGGATTTTATAATCTTTCAGGAATTAATCCATATGAAGATTATGTCATAGGAATAATTCCAATCCAAAATTATCAGATAACATCAAATACAAGTTTAAATCCATTATTAAATGATGGAGATAATGATATTAATCCATTAACACTCTATTCCGAAATATTTAATCTTTTACCCGGTGCAATTGAAGATAAAATCGATATTGGCCTTGTTCCGCAAAATGGAGTAATAGGTGATTTAGTATTTGAAGATTTTAATGCAAACGGTCAGTTTGATGGTAATGATACTGGCCTTGAAGGGGTAATTGTAGAACTTTATCTGGCCGATGATTTAAGCAATCCGATATTAAGTACAATAACAAATGAAGATGGTCAATACTTTTTTGGAAACATTCCTTCAGAACAAGATTATGTTATCAATTTTGATTTACTTTTAAATTACGATTATTCAATTCAAGGTGCAGGAGTCAATGCCGGAATAGATGGAGATAATGATGTTTCTAATTTCTTTGGTTTTACAGAACCATTCCGCTTAAACGCAGGAGAAATTAATATGACCGTAGATGCAGCGCTTATTCCTTTAAATTTTGAATTTACAGTTGGCGATAAAGTCTTTGAAGATTTAAATCAAAATGGATATCAGGATTCCAATGAACCTGGTTTACCGGGAATAGAAATTTTGATATTTAATGCCGATGATATTACGTATCCAATTGATCAAACCACTTCAGACTTTAATGGAAGTTACAGTTTTAGTGATCTTGATCCGGATGAAGAATATGTATTACTTTTTGAACTTCCGGGTGGATTTATTTTCACAACGCAAGGGGTAGGAGCTAATGCCGGAATTGATGCAGATTCCGATGTAGATGAATTAGGTTTTACAGAAGCTTTTTCAGCAGAACCAGGTTCTTTCGACCATACCGTAGACGCAGGTTATATTTTCATTGGCTTCAATCCGGATCCGCCATTAGCTCAAGATGATTTTATTACTACGCAGGAAAATACTTCAATTGAAATCGATGTTTTAGATAATGATTCAGATCCAGCCGGTAATATTGATATTGAAGAAACAACAATAATCACAAATTTAACAAACGGAGGTCAACTCGTTTTTAATGTTATCAATGAAGTTTTTGATTATACACCTGCTCCGGATTTTAGTGGTCTTGATTCTTTTCAATATGTAATTTTCGATGAGAATGGCGATTCAGATACTGCAACAGTTTATATTAATGTTATTCCAGATTTAGTGCCTGTTAGAATAGGAGATTTGGTCTTCGATGATTTTAATGGTAATGGAATATTGGATGGAGGTGAATCCGGTTTAAGTGGAGTTCAGGTACTTCTATATCAAAGTCCTGATTTTAATAATCCAATTCAAAGTACAATAACAGATTTAAACGGAAATTATCTTTTCAATAATGTATTGCCAGATAATGATTACGTTATTCAATTTGTTAGCCCGCAAAATTATAGTCCGGTAATATTAAATACATCGATTTATCCTTCCATTGATAATGACAGTAATATTTCTACTTCATCTGGATTTACTCCACTTTTTACCTTAGTAAATGGTATTGATGAACTAACAATAGATGCCGGATTTATAGCAGATCGTGCACGTATCGGAGATTTGGTTTTTGATGATTTTAATGGAAATGGAATTTTAGATTCTAATGAATCTGGTTTGGAAGGAGTTTTATTAAGGCTTTATAATTCAGCAGATCTTTCATCGCCAATTGACTCTGTTTTAACAAATGGAATTGGTATTTATGAATTTTCTGGTTTAGATCCACAAATTGATTATCTGATTGAAATTGAAACACCACAAGCTTTTAATCTTTCTCAAAATGGTCCGGGTGTAAGTTATGGTATCGATAATGACTCTGATTTTAACCCTACTGATAATCGAACAGACATAATTAATTTATCACCGGGAGAGAATAATCAGACTATTGATGCTGCTTTAATTGCTTTAAGAGCTTCAATTGGAGATATAGTATTTAATGATTTAAATAAAAATGGAATAAAAGAAATAAATGAACCGGGTATATCAGGAGTTCAGGTAATACTTTATAATGCGAACGATTTAAATAATCCGCTTCAACAAATTAATACAGATAATTTAGGTCAGTTTACTTTTGAAAATTTAGACCCTTATCAGGATTATATAATCTTTGTGCAATCTCCAACCGGTATGGTTCCGACAATTTACGGGGCAGGTGCTAATGCAATGGTTGATAATGATTCTGATATTTACCAGAACACAAACTACTCTGACATTATTAATGTTGAACCCGGTCAGCAATTGCTCACTATTGATGCCGGCTTTATTTCACCTGAAGCCAGGATAGGGGATCTTGTTTTCGCTGATTTAAATTTTAATGGTATTTATGATTCCGGAGATCAGGTATTATCTGATGTAGGAGTTATTTTATTTGAATCTGCTTCAGTTCCTGTATTTTTAGATTTTGTTTTCACAGATCAAAATGGTGTATATAGCTTTGACGACTTAGATCCGGATAAAGATTATATTGTTGTTTTCGAGCCGGTAATCGATTATACATTTACATCGAACGGTCCGGGAGTATCTGCCGGTATAAATAATGACAGTGACGTTGATCCGGCCACAGGCTCTACAGGCGTAATTAATTTAAATCCTGGAGAAACAAATCTTACGGTAGATGCAGGTTATATTCCGACCAATATAAACATCCCTCCAATTGCTCAGGATGATAATTTTACAACAAATACAAATGTGGCTATTAACCTAACCGTATTAACAAACGACTCTGATCCGGATGGAACAACGGTTAACCTTATAGCTGTAATACAACAACCAAGTAATGGTTCAATAAACATTAATTCAAACGGAACAATTGATTATACACCCAATTCCAATTATGAAGGCAATGATGAAATTATATATGTAATAAGTGATGCTGACGGATTAACAGATACGGCTATAGTTTCGATTGAAATTGTTGATTCTTCCGTAACGAATAATCCTCCTATAGCTGAAGATGATATTTATTCTACACAGGAAAATACCTCGATTAATTTACCGGTATTAAATAATGATAATGATCCGGATGGAAATACTATTGAAATAAGTCTGATTATAAATCAACCCGACAATGGATCAGTATCAATTAATTCAGACGGAACAATTACATATACGCCTGATCAAAATTATAGCGGAACTGACACATTTGTTTATGAAATTCAAGATGAGTTTGGTTTAACAGACGAAGCTACTGTTGTAATATTAATTCCGGATAGTAATGATCCTCCCGAAGCAAATGATGATTTTGTATTTACCAATGAAGATAGTACAACAGTTATTTATGTAACTGAAAATGATTTAGATCCGGATGGAGATACCATTTTTGTAATTGAAGTAATCACAAATATTTATGGTGGAGGAGCAGAAATAAATGATGATGGTTCAGTTACTTATACACCAAATCCTGACGGAGATGAAGCAGATACTATTACTTATGTTTTAAGTGATAACCACGGCAATACAGATTCCGCTACAATAATAATAAGTATAAGTTCAACAAATAATGCACCTGTCGCTAATGATGATACTGCAACAACAGATGAATCTGTTTCCATTGTAATTAATGTTCTTCAAAATGATAATGATCTAGATGGTGATAATATATCTGTGCTTGATTTAATTAACTATACCAATAACGGTGAAACTACCGTCAATAGCAATGATGAACTTATTTATTCTCCTTCAGAAGGCTTTTCAGGTTCTGATACCATTCATTATGTAATTACTGATCCGGATGGTTTAACAGACACAGCACAAGTAATTATTTTAGTATTGGAAGTAAATACTGCGCCTGTAGCGAATGATGATTTTATTAGTACAGACGAAAATACTGTTATCAGTATTCCGGTATTAAATAATGATAATGATTCTGATGGCGATCCAATTAATATCGTTGGCTCTTTAAGTGGACCTCAAAATGGTTCAGGTCAAATTACAAACAATGAAATAGTTTATAATCCTGATACTGATTTTACAGGAACAGATACTATTACATATATTATTTCAGATTCAAGCGGTGAAACAGATACGGCAATAGTTGTAATAATTGTAAACAATGTAAATAACGCTCCAATTGCGCAGGATGATTTCTATTCCACCAATGAAAACGAATCAGTAAATGCAGATGTTCTTCAAAATGATATTGATCCGGATGGAGATAACATTACTATAATTGAAATTTCAAATCCGTCTAATGTTACAATCAATGCTGATGGATCAATTACGTATAACCCTGACACCAATTTCACCGGTAGCGACACCCTAACTTATATAATTGAGGATGAAAACGGTGCTACAGATACCGCGATAGTAATTATAACTGTAATAGATGTTAATGAGTCTCCGATAGCCGAAAATGATCTTGCTGAAACAAATGAAAATACTTCTCTTGTAGTTGATGTTTTATCAAATGATATGGACCCGGATGGAGATGATATAAATGTAATCGATGTCTCTAATCCTTCCAACACTACAATTAATGCTGATGGAACAATTACTTATAATCCGGAAAATGGCTATACAGGAACAGACACGCTTACATATGTTATTGAAGATGAAAATGGAGCTACAGATACGGCGATTGTAATTATTAATGTTATCGATGTAAATGAAGCGCCAATTGCAGAAAATGATGAAGCAACAAGCAGTGAAAATGAATCTGTAGAAATTGAAGTTTTACTAAATGATTCTGATCCGGATGGAGATGCGATTACCATTATTGGTCTTGCCCTTGATCCTGTAAATGGAGAAGTACTTTTAATAAATGATGTATTTATTTATGTGCCGGATAATGATTTTTATGGAACGGATAGTTTTATTTATGTAATTCAGGATGGGTCAGGAAATAGCGATACGGCTACCGTTACAATTACCGTAATCGAAGTAAACGAAGCGCCGGTAGCAAATGATGATTATGCATCTGGTATTCCTGATGAAAATCTAACTATAGATATTTTGTCAAATGATACCGATCCTGAAAATGATATTATTGCAATTACACAAATCCTTAACGGTCCGGATAACGGTTCTGTGATTATAAACCCTGATTTTACATTAACTTATATGCCGGATACTGGGTTTGAAGGTACCGATACAATTGTATACATCATCAATGATGATAATGGAAATACGGATACAGCTTTTGTAATTATAACCATCAATCAGGAAAATAATCCGCCAATAGCTATTGATGATAATATTGATATAACCGAACAGGATAGTGTTGTATTAATTCCGGTTCTAATAAATGATATTGATCCGGATAATGATTCAATATTTATCGTCACTTTAATCGGTCCTGAAAATGGAACCGCTACAGTCAATGAAAATAACGAAGTAGTTTACGTGCCTGATAATTCAGACACATCTTCAGATACGATTACATATATTATTTCAGATACGGAAGGAAATACAGATACAGCTCAAGTGGTCATTATGATCGAAAGCAATGATCCACCAATCGCTATTGACGATATTGTATTCACAGAAGTAAACACCACTGTAATTTTTAATACAGTAATAAATGATTTTGATCCTGATAATGATAGTCTTGATTTCGTAAGTATTATCGATTCAACTTCAAATGGTAGTTTAATTCTTGATGATCCAAATAACGAAGTCATTTATATTCCTGAAACAAATTTCACAGGACTCGATACGTTTATTTATGATATAGCAGACCCGGCAGGTAATGTAGATACAGGTCAGGTTGTAATAGTCGTTAGTGAAGATGGTTCTGATGGAGAAAGCCCAATCGCCATAACAGATTATATTCAAACTCCGGATAGTAGTTCAGTATTAATTTCAATTATCGCAAATGATTTTGATCCGAATGGGGATCCGATAATTGTAGTTTACATTGTTGATGATCCCGATTATGGAACAGCAGTTTTAAATGATGATGGAACGATTACTTATATTCCTGATTATCCTGCAGGCTCGAATTTAGAAGATACTATTTCTTATGTTATTGCAGATAACTCCGGTAATACAGATACCGGAAATCTGATAATCTATATTGATCCGACAGAGACGCCTAACGTTGTGCCTATAGCACAAGATGATAATGTATTGGTACAGATAAATTCACCAGTTATTATTGATGTTACTGCTAATGATATTGATCCATTAAATTCGAATCTTACCATTGCAATCTTAACAGAGCCATCTAACGGCTCAATATTTGCCGATCCGATTTACAATATTATTTATTATGAACCGGATTTCAATTATTCCGGTCCGGATTCATTTACTTATGTCATAACAAATGATAGCGGCGAATCAGATACTGCAACCGTAAGCATCACCGTTTTTGATCCGAATCCGAATGTTGCTCCGGTAGCAAATAATGATACTGTTTTCCTTCAGGAAGACAATTCAATTATAATCGATGTGACAGATAATGATTTCGACTTTGATGAAGATTCAATTGTAGTATATATCGATGCACAACCGGAGAATGGAACAGTAACTAATAATGACGGAACAATTAGTTATGTACCAGATGACGGCTTTCAGGGGATAGACAGTTTTATTTATATTATAATGGATGAAGAAGGAAACACCGATACCGCCACCGTTATAATTGTTGTTGATACTGAAGAAAATGCTCCACCAACGGTTAATGATATCGTTACAAATGTGGTTAATAATGAAGTGTTAACAATTGATCTCAATAACTACGTTTTTGATCCGGATGGAGATACAATCATTTATATTTTAAACAACCCGTCTTCTTCAGGAGAAATTATCTTAAATGATGATGGAACACTTGTTTATTCTCCGGATGGAGCTTATACCGGCACTGAAATAATTACGATTACAGTAATTGATTCAGAAGGCAATGAAACCACACTTTCTATTTTAATTGAAGTTGAAGATCCTGAAAATACATCTGTTCCTTCCATTACTAATGTTATTGAAGACTATTGTATTCCAACGGTCACCCCAACTTTAATATGTTTCGAATTTTATGATGAAACAGATGTAGTAAGCATACAAAGCATTAATAGTTTATTTAATTGTAGTACAGAACAAATTAATGACTCGTGTTTCATTTACACCGGCTTACCTGGTTTCGATCAGCAAACCGATATTATTGAAGTTGAATTCTGTGATGACGGTGTACCATTGTTGTGTGATTTAATTGAATTTGAAATCAATTTAGATAATGATGGTAATTGCGATGCAGATATTTGTGTAAATGAAATCGAATATTATTGTAGCGAGCCATTGATCGAACAGGAAATTTGTCCTGAATTCTGTCAGTTTGAAAATTCAAATTACAGCATTAGTGAAGTCTACGCTACATTTGATTGTGCAATAGAATTTACTGAAACTTGTGTTCAATACTTGCCATTCCCGCTTCAGGAAGGTATCGACTCTTTATTTATAATAGCGTGCGACGATGAAGCATTATGTGATACGGTTATTGCATTAATTGATATTAATGAAAGCTGTTTTAATGAAGCACCTGTTGCTGTAAACGACAATTTTGAAAATCAAAGTGGTGAATCTCAAAGTTTCAATGTGTTAAGTAATGATTATGATCCGGATGGAGATAGCCTGAGTTTGAACATATTAAGCTTTCCTGAAAATGGAACCATCGTTATTTATGAAAATGAAATCATCTTTATTGCGGATTCCGGCTTTTATGGGATGGATGAATTCACTTATGAAATCTGCGACATGGCTGGTCTCTGTGATGAGGCAACGGTAAGCATAACCGTTATCGCTCCTGAAGTAAATACAGAACCGTATTTTATTAATGCACAATCAGGTGAGGAGATGGAAAATGTAATGTGGATGGATATGACTGCAGGAAGTATTTATCAAATTTGTTTGGATGGATATGATGAAGATGGAGACGATATGATTTTTACAATTACTGAAGAGCCAAATGCCGCATTTATTTTTGATGCTGATCATTGTTTGACATATATAGTTTCAGATTCATGGACTTCAGACACACTGTTAATTACATTGTGTGACGATAATGGAGCATGCGATGAATTAGAATTTATATTTAATGTTGAAGAAGAAGAAATTGACATTCCTTCAGAAACAAACCCATCACCGGTATTCGCCCCAATAGCTCAGGATGATCAATTTGAAACGACTTATGAAACCATGATAAATATTCCGGTTTTATTAAATGATTTCGATCCTCAAAATGATGATTTATTGTTTGAATGGATTTCTGAACCACAAAACGGTATGCATATGATGCAGCTAAATGGAAGTTTGGATTATCAACCAAATTTACTTTTCAGTGGTGTTGATTCATTCACTTATAAAGTTTGTAATTCTTATGGTTTATGTGATAGTGCACAGGTAAGAGTTTTAGTTGGAGCTGAAATGATGAATGCTGAAGACGATTATCTGACATTTAATGATGAGAGCAGTATTTACATCCATCCATTAGAAAACGATACACATCCTGAATATTTTATTATAACTAAACTTTCAGATCCGAATTACGGTATAGTAGATATTTATGAAGAGGAAATCATCTA
>JAHDHT010000036.1:2004-10091 GCA_020631175.1 Chitinophagales bacterium | reverse complement strand
GTAGTCGAAAGAGGAGTAATTCAAATAATTCGATAAATGTCATCAATAGACTTCTGGAAGAATTTTGTGAAATAGCCTGAACTAAACAAGTATTTTAAATGTACTTTTGTTTATGATCAGATTATTTTTATACATCGTTTTAACTTCAATCGTAAGTATGTTAAATGCTCAGGATGGAGGGATCGAAGTAGGGGAGCAAGCGCCCGAATTCTCTGCTGTCGACCAATTAGGAAATACAATCGAATTACAAAATTTACTCGAAGACGGACCTCTAGTAATGGTATTTTACAGAGGTGAATGGTGCCCTTATTGTAATGAACATTTAAGTCAGCTCGACGAAGCATATGAAAAAATTCAAATGCTTGATGCAGAGTTAGTGGCTATTTCTCCCGAGAAAGTACAATACACAACTGAAATGTCTGAAAAGTTGAGTTCAGGATATTCAGTATTAAGTGATAATGATGGAGCAATAATGTCTGCTTATAAATTAGACTTTGAACTGGATAAAAAAACCAGAACTAAATATAAAATCTGGGGAATAAATCTGGACAAAAATAATGGAGACGGAAATTATAATTTACCTGTCCCTGCTACTTTTATCGTAAGTAAGGAAGGAGAAGTAATTTACAGACATTATGACGAAAATTACAAAGAAAGATCAGATGTCGAAGAAATCTTATCTGTTCTTAATGAACTAAAAAATAAATCGGAAGATTAATTAAAAAAGTATTTCCGCAACATAATTAATGGTAAACCCTGAACAAAAAGGGTGAAAAGATTTATTAGATACACATTAAAATACGCACCGTGCATTGTACTTATTGTACTATCTAAAATAAACCAGGCGAGTAAACTTATAGCAATTGCTTTCCAGGCCCAGGTTTTTCTTTCTGCAAAAGGATATCTGGCTACGAAAAAACACAAAATATAAGAACCGAGAATTGTACCACCTAATGGTCCTGCCATAAAATGCTTTACTTCATTTGCTTGTGCGCTAAGTTGACCGTTATTACCGAATACAACTCCAAAGTACTTATTCCATAAATACAACATCGGATTATCCGGCCAAAGGGCAATTAATATTCCGATTGCTCCAAATAAAACACAGGCATAAATTAACCACTTATGCCAAAAATTAAATTGTTGTTGTTCTTTAACGGACAAGCCATTCATAAGCCTTCATTAATTCTTGATCATTGTTAGCAGGGTAGGTATGACCCATATTTAATTTGCGTAAATAAAATGGTATGTCTTGATTATAAAGTTGCTTTATTCCGGTATTATATCGGTTTAAAAAGTCTTCACCTTCTAATAATCCGTAAATCGCATACACTTTAAAATCATTTCTTGCATTCTCACTTTTTTGAACTTCTTCAGGAAATCGTCCGGCAACGGGTAAAACACCTTTAAATAAATCTGCCCGTTTAAACCCATAATCAAAACATAGCCATCCACCCTGAGAAAAACCACTCATTAAGATTTTATCCTCATCGATATTATATTCTTCTAAAAATTGATTGATTTTAAGGGTTAATTGAGTATATAAATTGTCTTCACTTTCATCCCAGAAAAAAGAATCTCTTCCCATTACTTTATTGCCTCTTAAACTTAAAATAACAGCTCCGGTTTCATCTGAAAGATTTTTATAGAGATCAACAATATTAATATGATTTCCACCGTAGCCGTGCAATACTACAATTAAGGGAGCAGCATTGATAGCCGAATAACTTTCCGGTACATAAACTTCAGTGGCGAGCATTTCTCCTTCCAGAGCTTTCTTCTCTGCATTGGCTTTTTGAACCATCTTTTTAAAAGGCTTATACTTTCTCACATTATCAAAATCAGTATCATCTTCAAATCCGAACATGCCATTTTCAAAAGCAATCTGAGCGTACTCAAATGCTTTCTTTTTATTTCCATCCAGAGAAAAGGCACAAGCACCATTATATGCAGCATATGGATTTTCAGAAATCTTCCAGCTCTCTATAAAGAGTTCAGCACTTTTTTTAAAGTCCTTTTGATCATAGGCCTCGTTGGCAGCCTGATAAAATTCAGCTGCTTTATTAAGCATATCTTCAGAAATAACACGCTCCTGAGCTTTAATAAGGAAAGCGCTAAATAAGAATAAAATAAAAATGAGCTTCTTCATCACGAAAATTTTCAGAAAGATACAAATTATCAGAATTGGCTTGGGATTGCATTTACGGACGTATATCTTTGCGACAAATTCTAAGTTATGTTTGATATGTTTGGGAAACTGAATGAGATGAAAGAAAAAATGGATCAGGTGAAACAAAAACTTGATCATGTAATGGTAGATGGAAGTTCACCGGATGGGAAAGTTAAAATTACTATGTCGGCTAATAAATCAGTAAAATCTATTCAAATGGATCCGGAATTGGTTTCCGGCGACCCGGAAGAATTAGAGGATATGCTTATTATGGCGCTTAATAGTACCATAGAAAAAGCAGAACAAACTGCTCAGAGCGAAATTCAAAATGCCACAGCAGGTATGTTGCCGAATATACCCGGTTTAATGTAATATGTCGAATCAGCAAAAAGATGATAAGTCGCTATGGGAAGAAATTAAATATTCTCTTTCCCATATTCTTGATCTAAAAGAAGGTTTAGATCGATGGGGTACCATTGAATCCATCCAAAACAACATATACCTTAAAGGAGCTAATGTATGGCTTTTAATAAGTGGTTTGTTTATAGCCTCAATCGGTTTAGATACAAATTCGGCTGCTGTAATTATTGGAGCCATGTTAATTTCCCCATTAATGTCGCCGATATTAGGAATTGGATTAGGAATTGGCATTAATGATCGTAAAATGATTATCAGATCAACCTACAATTTTGCAATCGCTGTTTTCATTTCTTTGCTGGTTAGTACGATCTACTTTTTAATTACTCCACTTGGAGCTGCAACCTCAGAGATAATATCCAGAACCAAACCAACAATTTTAGATGTATTAGTTGCTTTCTTTGGAGGGCTTGCTGGTATTGTGGCTTCTTCACGAAAAGAACGCCTAAATGCAGTGCCGGGAGTAGCAATAGCAACCGCTCTTTTACCACCACTTTGCGTTAGTGGTTTTGGAATTGCAAACGGAAATTTTTCGATTTTTTGGGGTTCTTTTTATCTCTTTTTCCTTAACTCTGTTTTTGTTGCATTAGCAACTTTATTAATAGTCCGGATTCTGCGCTTCCCGATGCGGCAATTTATGGATGATCGCAAAAAAATGCGTAATAATGTTTTAGTAGCCGCAGCCGTAATTATTGTCTGTATTCCGAGTGGAAGGATGCTTTTTAATATCCTTTCTGAATTAAGTGAGAAAAATAGAATTGAACAGTATATCGGTAAAAACTTTGATGAAAATAATCACCAGATTTTAAAATGGTCAATTAATGAAAACGATAGTATAAAAGATTTACGACTATATGTTGTTGGGCAATACATGGATAGCCTTCAGATCCAAAATTTAAAGTCAAACTTAAAAAATGAAGGACTTGAAAATATTAATTTAGAGATTACACAATTTGAAAGAGAACCGGAAGATTTCAACAAGCTAAGTGAAGAAATTAAATTGAATGTACTAGAAACAGTAGAGGCAAATAATTTCTTGTTGAAAGAAAAAGAGGCTCAATTAGTTCAGCTAAAAAATCAGGTCGATTCTTTGTCCAGGGATAGTATTTCATTTAAAATATTGCGCAATGAAGTGCTTCAATTATATCCTGAATTGAGTAGTTTAAACTGTGCAAACGTTGAGACTAACGACAGCAGCTCTGTGTTTGTTCTTTTTCCGCTATGGAAGAAAGATGTTAAAGAAAAAACACAAAAGGAAAAAGTAATTTTATTAGAAGAGTATTTTAAGACTAAATTAAATATTGACAGCATCCGAACCGGTAGCCTGTAGTGCGTTAATTTCGCCTGAAAACCCTTGCACCTACTAGTCTTTCATATCTTGCCCCAAAAGGCTTATAGTAAATCATAGCTAAATATTCTGTCGGATAATTTTCTTGTTTGTTACTTAATGTAAATTTATTTCCGTCGTCGAAATGCGCCATGTATTGATAATTATAAAAGCCCTGTTTTACAAGATCAAAATATAAGTAGGCTTTATTTTCTTCATCCCATTTCATTTTCGTTCGATCACTTTGTTCCCAGTTATTGTATTTTCCGGTTACGAATATTTCAAGACTGTCACCCGGTTCATCAGAAGCTAAAACATAAACCACTTTTGCATATTCACTTTGAAGCATTTCATTTGGTTCATCAAAATTTTCAATGTAGTAAGAGCCAAGATAATCTCTGTTAACATTATAACGGTCTCGGGCATAGGCTTCATCGGGTTCAAGAATTAAAAGTAAAGTGTCTTCATTCAAAAGTCGGTTAACCTGATCTCCATCAAAACGAACACTTCGATAATCAAAAAATCGATGTGGCCCTTCCAGAGGTAAAGACATTTCAGGCGTTCTTTCAAATCGAACTTTTTCATTAATTGCATTTCGTGGAAATATTTTATGCTTCCCAAAATTCCACTGTCCGTTGGTATATAAAGAAAGACTCAATTCAGCGTAAGGATTATTTACATTTAGATTGTCAGTCAGCACATCAAAATGCAAATTGGTATAATTTACAAAGGGCTCGAAATAGTTATTTCCAATAGCACCGGTATTATTAAATCCAACAATCGGTTCAATTATAAAAAAACGTCTTGTTAATAAAACTTCATCCGGATCATCTTCATTAAAAACAGTAATCAGATAATTACCGCTCTTTGTGAAACTTACATCCTGATTCGGGATCTCAAGACGATAATGGATATATGGAATTCGGGTATTCCAGCTGTATTGCACATCGAAAATATCCGATTCTGAAAATCCTTCCAAAAATTCATAATGATCAATATCACTTTCCGTCCAGTCACTATTGAAATGATCTATTCGGAACATTAAATTCATTTCATCCTCCCCTAAAAGATCAAAATCAAGTGTTAGAATTCCATTGCGGTCATTCAGCAATAAAATAGGGTAGGTGAGTTGATCGAAATCCTGATAAAACTGTACAGATTTTATGTTTGATGAATAATCAAAGTCAAGATTTCCGGCCGGAGGAGCTATTACATATTCGTCTTTTTGAGCGCTCAATTCTATGTTGAAAATCAAATAAGTGAGCAGAAAAAAGAAAAATCCTATCTCATATGTGGAAAAATGGTTAGATGTATGACTCAAACTGTTGGTTTTATATTATAAAAGCCCATATCACTTGCATATATTTGTCAGTTGATACGAACACCAAATTAAAAACTAAACTATAACATGAAAAATCTTTTACAATTATTGTGTTTAACAATTGTTGCTTGCTGTTTTTCAGTAACTATGAATGCTCAGTCTTGTGCTGATGGTTCCTATGAGTTTGCTGATATGACTGCAATTTTTACAAGTAACGGTTGTACCGGCTGTCATGGTACTCAAGGCGGTCTTAATTTGACTGATTATGCAAATGTTACCACAGGTGGTAATAATGGTGCAGGAGGATGTGGTCCTTATGCAGATCCTTTAGCATTTTTAGTAGGAAAAGTTGATGGTTCTTTAGGAGCTGCGGATGGATGCGGTAATCCGATGCCACCGGGAACGCCGAATGGTTCTCCTGGAATACCTGCAGCAGATATTGCAGCTATTCAATCTTGGATTGATGCAGGTGCTCCTGAATTTTGTCCACCACCACCACCAGAACCTCCGTTCAATGATGGTGTTTGTGACCCGGCAACAACCCTTACTGATCCGGTTTTCCCGACACAGACAACTATTTGTACGGATGCAAGTGATGCACCAACGCTACCAACATTGGTAGCTAATCTTCCGGATACAGAATATATCGTAGAAGTGAACGGTGTAATTCAGGATATCAACCCAACAGGTGACTTAACGAATGTTACTTTGGCTGATGGAGATGTTCTTTGTTATTATGGTTTTACTTATGACTTAGCTGAGATCAATAATATTTTAACTACAGCAAACCAGCTTTGTCCTCTTATAGATTGTGACAATGCATTTGGAATTCCGGGACTTACCCAAGCTATTGCAGATTTAGTTAACGGAGTAAACGACGGAAACCCTGGTTTAAATAATCTTCAGGAAGCCTTAGACTTTGCAGGTTCATTAGCCGGTACAATATCATCGGCTCAGGATGCTGCTGTAGCATTAAATGCTGTAAATGCACAAATCGGAGATTTATTAGGTAATATATGTTATGCTTCTACCTCAGCTTACTGTTTAACAGCACAAGTTTGTTCTGCTCAGGTGGATGGATGTACTGATCCTGCTGCTTGTAACTTCGATCCATTAGCGACAAATGATGATGGTTCTTGTCAGCTTCCGGATGGATGTACTGATGCTACAGCTACCAACTTTAACCCGGCTGCATTATGTAATGATAACAGTTGTGCTTACGCTTGTCCTTCTTGTACAGGTTGTGATATTCCTACTGAAATCGTTGAAGCTGCCGGTGAAGGTTTTGATGGTGGAACCGGTCTTAGTTTTGCTGATGTTCCTTCGAACACTTACGGACTTCTTGCTACAACGAATAATGATTTTGCAGGTTTAACTTTCGATATAGATGCCACACCTTATACAACGGATGAAATTTGTGCATTTGTAACATTAGAAGTTGTGACTAACGCAGACATTGCAGCAACTCCATTAAATCTTGAATTCAGATTAGAAAATGGCGATTGTGGTTTCTTCCCTTGCCCATGGATTGATTTTAATACCACAATAACAGCAGCTGGTACCTATACTTTAGGTGGTAGTTTAAGTGCTGGTACAGTGAGCCCAAATGGTACTTTTGATCCTTTAGGAGCAAATACGCAAGCTGCTTTAGCTATTGCATGGTTCCAGGGAGCTGCTTTAACAGATGATATTATAGTAACAGCAAGTAACCTATATATCGTAGGATGTGTTAATGATGACGCTGATGATGATGGTACTTGTAATGCAGATGATCTTTGTCCTGGCGGACCAGAACCTGGTTCTGCTTGTGATGATGGAGATGCTACAACAGAAAATGATGTAGTTCTTGCTGATTGTTCTTGTGAAGGAACACAGATAGTGAGCGGATGTACTGATAATTTAGCATGTAACTTCGCTCCAACTGCAACATCCGATGATGGTTCTTGTGAATTCCCGGGTGATGCTTGTGATGATGGTGATGCGACAACTGAAAATGATGTTCTACAGGCAGATTGTTCATGTGCCGGTACTTTAATTCCTGTAAATGGATGTACCGACCCAACGGCATGTAACTTTGATCCGGCTGCAAATACTGATGATGGTTCTTGTGTCCTTCCGGATGGATGTACTGATCCTACAGCGACAAACTTCGATTCAAATGCACAGTGTAATGATAACAGCTGTGCTTATGCTTGTCCTTCTTGTGTAGGTTGTGATATACCAACTGAAATTACAGAAGATCCGGGCGCCGGCTTTGATGATGGTAGCGGAAATTCATTCGGAAATGAAGATAATTTCGGCTTACTAGCCGGTGGAAACAACATTTTTGCCGGAGTATCGAATGCAGTAGATGTTTCAGCTTATGCAACAGATGAAATATGCATCTTTGTTACTTTAGATGTAAGCTCAAATGCAGATTTAACAGCTTCACCATATCCATTAGAATTCAGAATTGAAAATATTTGTGGCGGATTCCCATGTCCATGGATCGATTTTAATACGACAATAAATGGCACCGGATCTTACTTCCTGGGTGGTAGTTTATCAACCGGAAATAATACTGGTTTTGATCCTACTCAGGCATCACAAATCGTTGTTGCCTCTTCAAATTTCACCGGCACTCCTTTAACAGATGATATTATTATTGAAGTAAGCAATCTTTATGTGGTTGGATGTGTAGATGATGACACAGACGGAGATGGAACTTGTAACGCAGATGATCTTTGTGTTGGTCCTGAACCGGGTGCTGCTTGTGATGATGGAGATCCAAATACAAATGGTGATGTTATTCAGGCAGATTGTTCTTGTGCAGGCACCGTTGCTCAGGTACCTGGTTGTATTGACAACACTGC
>JAHDHT010000036.1:0-1904 GCA_020631175.1 Chitinophagales bacterium | reverse complement strand
GATGTTATTATAGCTGATTGTTCATGTGCCGGTACTGCGATTCCTGTGGGATGTACTGATATGACGGCTTGTAATTTTGATATGAATGCAGGTATAGACGATGGTTCTTGTATTTATGCTACAGGTTGCGATGTATGTGATGGTGCTGGTGGCGTTACCGATAATCCTGAAGTTGGTGATGCCTGCGATGATGGTGATGCCAATACAGAAAATGATATAGTTCTTGCAAGTTGTAATTGTGCGGGTACTCCAATTGTATTTGGATGTACTGATCCTAATGCTTGTAACTATAATATGAATGCTACTCAGGATGATGGTACTTGTGAGTCTCTTTCTTGTGCTGATTGTGCAGGTGTACCAAATGGTACTGCAACTCCGGGCACTCCTTGTGATGATGGCGATCCTAATACAACAGGTGAAGTTTATCAGACAGATTGTACTTGTGCAACAGATCCGGTGCCGCTTCCACCATTTAATGATGGAGTTTGCGATCCGGCAACTTCAATTCCTGAACCGGCATGGCCAACACAAACAACAGTTTGTACGGATGGTAGTGATGCCTTAACATTACCTGCATTAAATGGATCTCTTCCTGATAATGAATTCATAGTAGAAATCAACGGCTCTTTAGCAGCAATTAATGCAACAGGCGATATCTCAGGAATTACACTTAATGCAAACGATGAAATCTGTTATTACGGATTCACATATGATTTAGCTGAAATCAATAATATATTAACTACAGCAAATGGTCTATGTCCTGTAATCGATTGTGATGCTACGTTCAATATCCCTGGTCTTACTCAGGCGATTGCAGATTTAGTAGCGGGAGCCAATGATGGTAATCCTGGTTTAAATAACCTTCAGGAAGCACTCGACTTTGCCGGTTCTTTAGATCCGACAACAACAATCGGTTCTGCGCAAGATGCAGCAATCACTTTAGATGCTGTAAACGAACAAATCGGTGGTTTACTTGGTAATATTTGTTATGCTTCTACTGATGCGTTCTGTGTAACAGCAGAAGAATGTGCAACATGTCCGGTTATTAATGATGTTATTGCTCCAATCGGACAATGCGCAAGTGTTGATTACTTAGCATGCTTCTTATTCGATTCAGTGGTAGATGCAAATACAAGTGTAACAATCAATGGAAATACAGTAGATGGTTCTGCAGGAACTACTGAAATATGTGTTACTTTCCCGGTAAGTGTTGCTGATCAGTGTGTATCAGAAACCTTACCTATTGTTGCTTCTGCTCAGTGTGACGGTGTTGCTTATGACTTAAGTGGCTTCTATATTTCTGATTTAGAAATTTTCTCAATAACAGGTTGTGGTGGAACTGCCACATGTATGGATATGACAGCTTGTAATTTCGATATGACGGGTGATTGCGATGACAACTCACTTTGTGATTATACTTCTTGTCTAGATTGTGAAGGTGTGGCAAACGGACCTGCTCAGCCGGGAACGGCTTGTACTGATGCAAACGGAAATGCATCGACTTATGATGCGAATTGTAATTGTCCGGATGTAACAGTAATTGTACCGGTTATCGATCCATACTTATCTGATCCTTGCGATTGCGCTAATCCTGATAATGTAACTGTAAACGGAGTATTATACTTATTCGAAACAGTTGTTATCGTTGGCGAAGCCGGTCAGACATGGGATTTAGATCCTACTACCACATTTGGTGTACTAGATGCTAATGGCTATCCTTTATCTTCAGTTTCGTTTACTGAAAGCCCGGCAGGTACATATACCGCTACTTTCTTCCACGAAGAAGGAGTAGGATATAGCGCTAACTTTACGGAAGGAGTTAATATTCTTCCGGCTTCTAACTTATGTGATGGCTGTACAGTTGATCCTTGTTTATTAACCGTGACTCCTGATTATGCAAATGC
>JAHDHT010000287.1 GCA_020631175.1 Chitinophagales bacterium | reverse complement strand
GAAAAGCATGTTTTTTCAAGTGACCTTTTTCGGAAGGATTTAACACTTCGACAAGAGATAAGAGATCGTTTTTATATGGCACGTTTAAAATTACGAATTAGTAATGAAGAATTACGAATGCTTTTGATTTGAAAATCCCTCCTTGAGGAGGGCGAACAAATATATTTGTGAGATGCAAATATATTTGCGAGGATATTGCTCCAAGAGCTGAAAGCGATTGGCGAAGCAATACTGGGAGGTGTTAATGAAAATTTAAATTGTATTGAGTTCGGTTGGAAAGACGCCACATGCTACACCTAAATGGCATCCCGAGTTTACGAGGGATCTTTTTGTTCTTGTGGGAAAATATTCTTTTTAGATCACAAGATCTCTCCTAAGGTCGAGATGATGTTTGTGCGAAATTCATTCTAATTGAAATATGCTTTAATCTTCTCGAAAATCATTTTATTCTTCGAATTATAAGGTTCCTCATTGCATTCGGAATGACATTCAAATAAATGTCTCACTTCTCGCAACCGAAGGCGGCCCCGCTCCCCACAGCCGACGGCGGCCCCGCTCCTCGAAGCCGAAGGCGGTCTCGCAAGAATACCTTTTCAACCAGCCGCGATAGTACCGGAAACCCGACTTCGATGAATGCTCTGAAGCAATGCTTTGTGACGGCTGACCAGCGGGAAGACTAACAAAGTAAATGCTGATTGCTTGAATCGGAGGCGCGTTGAAGGGGATAGCGCGCGAGGATGTTGCTCGAGCTGCAAAAAGTTGTTGCTGCCAAAAAAAATGAAAGGCTGAGAATTTTAAGCTTATACTTAATTTAAGTTTAAACTTAAAACAGCGGAGAGAGAGGGAGAAAAACAAATAAAAAAATGCATTGATTGTCAACTAATTATAAAATGAAATATCAATTTTGATGGTATGCAATTTTGATTTTCTCGAACTCGTTTAATCGTTGTTTATCCTTATTTTTCGCTTGATCTGGCGTTTTTGAAAGTTAATAAACTTTGACATTTTTCGGACAAGGATAAAAATCAACTTAATTTGACTTAAATCAAATTAATTGTATTTTACTCACGTACAAATTAATTTTCAAATGAATTCGGCTAATCAAAAGACTAAAAATCCGGTTAACATTACAGATGAGCAATTTCAACTATTAAAGGTGGTTAATGAGTTGAATAAAAATGATTTTGTTGATTATTTCAAAGATGTGATTGATGGATTTGATGCCTTGAAATATAAATCAACAGATAAAATACATTCGCTTGTAAATTCAAAAGACAAAAAGGCTTTAACAGAAATTGATGAGTTAATAAGGATAAATGAATCTTGTTTAATCATCACCAAATTATTAATATCTGTTTCGAATGCTGCTAAGGAAGATCTTGATCCGCAATTTTTTTCAAAACCTCTCGCATCTGATCTTCAAGTTTAATAACTCTATTTTCAAGTGTAGCATCATTTACTTTGTCCTGAATAATTTCATTGTATTTGTTTTCATCCTCTCCATTTAAATAAGAGTAGGTAAGACCCTCAACGGATTCTGAAATTATTCTCATTTGTTTTTCTCCCATTATGGCTTTACCCTTTATGAAAGATGAAATCCTGTTTGCTGAATACCTGCTTTTTTCTGCAATGTAAATCTGCTTAATTCCGGCGTGATCAATAAATAGCTTTAGACGCTCATTTGGGGTCATTTCAAAATACCTTCCTTCCATTTTTATATAATTATTTGTATAAAACAATATTTATTTGTAGTTTTATACAACTATTAACAGTAACGTGTAATTAATATGAGTAAAATTAAGCTAAAAGCCAAGAATCCGGACATTCCTTATAAGTATTTAATAGGGATCTATTTAAAAAAGTTAAATCATGAAAATTACTTAAAAGCAAAAAGGGATATTCCAAAAATTTTAGGTACCAACTGGCAAGTTGTTAGCATTTGGATGAACATTAAATTGCAGCAAAATTCAGATATAAAATATCTGAACTTGGTCACCATTGCAAGCTACCTTTCTACTTATCCGAAATTCAAAGACATAACAGCAAAGGATCTATGCAATTTCGAGATCAATAAGGAAATGTTTCAAACTGTTTAAAAATGGTTGCATTTCAACAAAATCCAGAACTAAGCCAAAACTTTTATATCAGCGAAAGTCAGGGATTGATCAAAGGTTTTTATCAATTAAAAAATGATGGAAATCTGTCCTTCAAGGTAATTGCAAAAATATCTGGAGCATTTATTCCAGAACATTATACACACACCGTTCGAACAGAAAGCAAACACAACCTTGACTTAATAGCTGACATGATAACAAGATTCAAATTAGACTAATGAGTTCAACATTATACGGTCAACAACGACTGGATGAAATTGGATGGAAAGCAGAGGATAATATCCTTAAGGTTCCAGTTACCGGAAAAGACGGACATTCAACTTTTGATGATTTTAAGTTTTTTGAAATTGAAGAAAACGGAGATCTTAAAATTAATTTTCCAACATTTAGCGGACTTGTTGACACATACAAAGCCGGAAAATATTCAAGACCTTATTCAGTTATCCGTTATGCAGTTCCCAAAATTCGTTGGGGATCCGAAAGGAAATACGATACACCGAGAAAAACTTACGCACGTTTTTTATATACAAGATCTTTAATTGAAGCATTTAAAAACGGAAAACAGGTTGATACAATTGGAATTATTGAGGGTGCAATAAATGCGCATACAGTAAGTAAACATTTAGACATTCCAATGATTGGAACCAATGGAATCTGGTTAGCAGGAAAAAACCAAGACACCTTCCAAAAAAGTGAAAATGTAAAGATCCTTAGAAATGAATTGACGGATGTAATCGAAGCCTTAAGACCGAATAATATTATAATTTGTCAGGACAGCGATTGTAAACAAATTAAATTCGATGAAACTAAAGATCTTCATAAACGACCGTTAGATTTTAGTAAGGCATTAAGCCGGTGGAAAGAATTCCTTAAGCCATTCGATCTGGACATTTATTTTTCACATGTTAAATCCGGATTAAAACCACAAGATGGATATGATATTTCACCAAAAGGACATGATGATTTAATCATTCAGCATAAATTGAATTGTGATGAAATAAAAAAAGATTTTTTTCAGTTTGAAAACTCAAAAGAATTTTTCCAGACTTGGAATATAAGTGACATGTCAGTTAATGCAATTCGCAGATCCTTTTATATTGAAAATGTTAGCCAATTTTATGAGCAGTACAAGGACATCATTGAAGAAAAGGAATTTATTTTCAAAGGCAAATCTTATAAATGGGAAATTCCAGAGGACGAGGATCAGGATCCAGATCTAATTCAAGTAACAAAAGACGCCATTTTTGAAATTAGAGATATTTTAATTAATGAATATGGTTTGAGACGGAATATAATAACTGATGAAGTTGAGGTTTTAGACAGAGACAAAACAAAATATATACCCGTAAGAAATAGGACTAAGAATGACTTTTATTTTTGGTTTAAGTATCAGAAAAAAATGAAATTTTCAAAACAGGAATTGAAAGACTTTTTTGAAACGGGTTGGTTGATACCAAAATACGATTTACTAAAAGAATACTTCTCTTCCATAAGTCATAATCCTTCCGTTGATTACATTCAGAAATATTGCGACTTAATTAAGTTCATGGATGAAGATCCAGAAAATTCAGAATTTAAAATTCTCACAAGCAATTGGTCAGAGGATGAAATCGAAAAGCTTTCCGAAATTCTAAATGTTAAAAAAGAACTAATTCAAAACAACCAATTAAAATACAAGCACTGTTTTAGGTATTTATTTGAAAAGTGGCTTATAGAGGTTATGAGAGGTTGGTTTTTAAAAGACCAAGCAAACGAAGTTTGTCTAATATTAGCAGGCGAACAGGGTATAGGTAAAACAACCTTCTTTGACAAGTTACTGCCCGATGAATTATATTCGGATTATTACCACAGGGGGAAATTAACTCATAAGACAACAGATTTTCTAACTAATGTATTAATGCAACAGAAACTCTTGATCAATTTTGATGACAGTTTAAAAGGTGTGTTTTCTAAATCCGATTGGGAGGATATTAAGGATATGTTCAGTCAAAAAAGATTGACGCACCGAAAACACTATGAAAATAATCCAGATACGATTAAACGACTGGCATCTTTTTGCGCAA
>JAHDHT010000286.1 GCA_020631175.1 Chitinophagales bacterium | reverse complement strand
TTAAATTAACCCTGATCAGGTCGATAAATTTGCGGACGACGTTTTTCAATAAAAGGCAAAGGACGTCGGTAATGAAAGCCAACGGTATCCCTGGTATACGCACGACCTAATGGAGTATTGATCTTTTTTCTGATTTCAAGATGTAAATGTGCCGGATAATGGCCATAGGCATCACCTATAGTTCCTATCTCTTGTCCTCTTACTACTTCCTGCCCTTCCCAAACTAAAATAGTATCAAGGTGAGCATATAAAGATTCAATATAAACAGGTCTTTCAGAGGTGCCGATATTGTGAATTAATCGCACAATATTTCCCCAACTGCCTTTATTTATTTTCGACCAGTAGACCACTCCATCCGCAACAGCATAAACCGGATCCCCCAAATCAGTATTACCTCCACCCCGACCGTTCCAGTCTTCTCCAAGATGATCGCTACTACCAAATATTTGAGCAATATAATAACCCTTTCCATCCGGTGCACCAACAGGCATATCAAATCCATCGCATGGTCTTGCACGACTTAATAAGGCAGGCGTTGCATCTTTAAATCTTGGAGAATAAGCATCCGTAATCACTCTTGAATAGCCATTCGGAAATTTCTTCCGAATTTCTTCAGGCACATTTTCCATACTGCCATGTTTGGCTTTCCATTCTGCATACTTTTGTTTGTATTCATCATCAACCAGGTCATAATTCAAATTATCCTGCTCACCTTCAATCGTAGAACTAAAATTTGATGCCATTATTCTCGGAGGCAGATATCGAACTTTCAACGGCTTAGGAGCTCGTTCTTTTTCATTATGCACCACACGCATCGCAGGAATTGGTAATAACTTTCTGGTAACTACCATATCCATTTTTCCTTCATTTTGGATGGATGTATTTTTTGCTTCGAATGAAGACCCTGAAGAAAACGAATAAATAAATGCGCTCAGCAAAGCAAGAATTAAAACAATCCCAAGGCCTAATAAACCATAATTTTTTTGCTGACTACTCAATGTCGTAAATAGATTCTAATTGGATGTTTTGTAAAAAAGCTGTTGTGGCAGCAATGTCATCTGCTAAGATACGATCTTCTGTATTGAATGAAACCTTTTCTCTATAAGCCTCAAAATGTTTCTTAATAAAAGGAGAAGTTTTTTCGTAACCTCTGAACTCAAGAGCCTGACAGGCACATAAAAATTCGATTGATAAAATACTCCAGACATTTTGAATAATATCAAAACATTGTGTAGCTGCATTTGCACCCATCGAAACATGATCTTCCTGTCCGTTCGAAGAAGTGATACTATCAATAGAAGCGGGACTGCATAATTGCTTATTCGCGCTTACTAATGAAGCTGCTGTATATTGAGGAATCATCATACCGGAATTTAAACCCGGATCATGTACTAAAAAATCAGGCAAGCCATTTACACCATTTAATAATTTAAATGTTCTGCGTTCAGAAATATTTCCTAATTCAGAAACTGCCAGTTTCAAAAAATCAAGATGTAAAGCCAATGGCTGGCCATGAAAATTACCCCCTGATAGAATTTCATTTTCATCATTGAAAATTAAAGGATTATCAGTAGTCGCATTCATTTCACGTTCAACAATGTTCTTCACCTGATCAATAGCATCTAAAGAAGCTCCATGTACTTGTGGACTACATCTGAAAGAATACGGATCTTGAGTTTGCTTTTTCTTCGAAGGAAACAAGGCACTTCCATCCAGCATTTTTCTAATGGCAGCAGCAGAAGTTTGTTGACCCAATTGGTTTCTTACCTTATGAATTAACGGATCAAAAGGACCTGACTTTGCGCCATATGCATCCAAAGAAACGGCACAAACAAAATCAGCCAGCATATACAAACGGTAAGCCTCATAGACGTTGTAACATCCAAAAGCACTCATAAACTGAGTGCCATTTAATAAGGCTAATCCTTCCTTTGCTTTTAATTCAACTTTTTTCAATAAGTCAATTACATCAGCAGAATTTCGAACGGCACCATCCACAAAAACAGCCCCTTCACCTAATAAGGGTAAACTTAAATGTGCCAGAGGAGCTAGATCACCGGAAGCTCCTAAAGAACCATATTTATGTATTACCGGACTTAGACCTGAATTAAACATATGAATTAAAGCCTCTACCGTATCCGTTTGAACACCGCTATGTCCGTAAGAAAGATTTTGAATTTTCAACAACAACATTAATCGAACAATCTCCTCAGGAATCGTTTCCCCTACCCCGCAAGCATGCGATCGAACCAGATTATACTGTAATTGTTCAATTTTATCGGAAGGAATAACAATATCACATAACGAACCAAATCCGGTGTTGATTCCATAAAATACCTGATCTTCATCTTCTAATCGCTGATCTAAATAAGCACGACATTGCTCAATTGCCTCACGAGAAGATTCAGATAATTTTAATTGCGCCTTGCTGCGAACCATACGTATCGCCCGATCAATACTTAAATGCGCATTAGATATTTGATGCTGAGCTTCCATAATTTATTGCTTCAAAAATTCCAACAATTTTTCAAAATCCATTTTAAATTGCTCGCCTTTCTCCATGTCTTTAATGGTAAACTCACCACTATCCGCTTCTTCATCTCCGTACAAAACTACATAAGGTATACCCTTATCATTCGCATATTTAAATTGCTTCTTTAATTTAACCGGAGCAGGATACAATTCAGCCTTTATATTTGCTTCTCTCATCATCGAAACAATTCCAAATAAAGGTGGCAATTTCTCTTCGTCAAAATAAGTAAGTAAAACTTTGGTGGATGCAGCTGAAAAATCAGGAAATAGATTTTGCTCCTGCATTAAATCATAAATTCGATCCAAGCCAAACGAAATACCTACACCCGATACGTTCGGTAAGCCGAAAATACCGGTTAAATTATCATATCTTCCACCACTGCCGATACTTCCTTTAAACAATTCTGATTTCACTTCGAATATCGGACCGGTATAATAATCTAAGCCGCGGGCAAGTGAAGGATCAATTATAATTATACTTCTACAAGCAAAATCAAGTCGTGACATTATAGTATTAATTTCACGCACTCCTTCCGCACCGTTCGATGTCTTTTCCAACGCTGCAATAAATGAGCTTTTCATTACATCTTTTTCCGAAGATAAAGCAGCAATAGATGGAATTAATTCAACAGCTTTTTCATTTAGTCCACGCGCTCTCAATTCATCCTGAACTTTTTCCACCCCAATTTTATCCAATTTATCTAAGGCTACCGTAAAATCTATCATTTTATCTTCCTGACCGATCAACTCCATCATACCGGCTAATAATTTACGACTACTCAAGTGTACTTTAACCGGAATATTAAATGTTTTAAAAACCCGCTCAAAAATCTGAATCAATTCCATTTCATTAATCAGACTTTCACTGCCTAAAACATCCGCATCACATTGCCAGAATTCTCGATACCTTCCCTTCTGCGGACGGTCTGCCCTCCATACGGGCTGCATTTGATAACGTTTAAAAGGAAATGTTATATCGTTTTGATGCATCACCACATAACGCGCTAAGGGCACCGTTAGATCGTAACGCAATCCCTTTTCAGAAATTTGTGCAATCACCTTCGAAGAAGCCTTTTCATTCAAAGCGTTTTCATCTGCCTTTTTTAAAAAATCTCCCGAGTTTAAAACCTTAAATAATAGCTTATCACTTTCAGCACCACCCTTTCCATTCAAAGTGCTCAACTGCTCCATTACAGGAGTTTCAATCGGCTGATAACCGAAAATTTCAAAAACTTCACGAATTGTGTCTAAAATATATTGTCGTTTGCGAACCTGTTGCGGTCCGAAATCGCGCATCCCTTTCGGTAAACTGACTTTCTTGCCTGCCATTTGTTATTGTTAGCAGGCAAATTTAAGCATTCTCCGTCTTAAATTGCTCTACTAATGCGGCACAAGCTTCATGAATAAGATGATAAACCGGCTCATACATATTATCATCATAATAAGGGTCAGGAACGGCCTTGTTTTCGCCTTCCCGACTGAAATTCATGATCAAATGAATCTTCGCTTTTTGAGCCTCTGTCGCATGCCGGCTCACATTGTTGAAATTACTCTGGTCCATCACACAAATAAGATCAAAATCATCGAGATCCTCCTTCCGAAACTGACGCGCCTTCAAAGCACTATTATCAATTCCATATTTTAA
>JAHDHT010000285.1 GCA_020631175.1 Chitinophagales bacterium | reverse complement strand
TTTTTTTATCGAAAATACTGCAACAGGGATGAAGGCGGTACCCTCTAAGGATGAGCCTGCCGTTTTTAATAATACAGCGGCTGCCGGAGAAAAGCCGTTGTATTATTAGAACCCGGATTATGAATTAGAAAGTCTATTACAAACATCAATAGCTTCAAAATCAACCGTTTCACTGCTGTCTTCAAAATCACTATAGCGGTGCTATACTAATTTTTCCAGACAGCTTGATTTTATTGCTCTTGTTGTTTTCATAACAAATTTCTAACACATAATACGGGTTAAAAACAAAGTGCGAAGACTTAGTGCGTATGAGCCGCCAGCCCGGCCGTTGCCCCAGTTAAAGTGCAATTGTCAAGCCCAAGTGTCAAGTGCAAGTGCAAGTTCAAATTCAAATTCAAATTCAAATTCAAATTCAAATTCAAGAAAGGCGAGATCGCCTTCGGCTGCCAGATGTGAGATTGATTTTTTGATTAAAAATTTTTGTTTTTGGGAACCAAGTCCGCGCAAAAAAGCTTCCTCCCTTTTTCACTTATTTGAAGGAGGTAAAAATGGATTTTGTACTAAAGAATATCATTACGATTAGTTTGATTTTATTTGCGGTGATTGACATTATCGGTTCTATTCCAGTGATCTTGGATATTAAGTCTAAAGTGGGGCATATTTATTCATTTAGAACGACTATTGTTGCCGGAATTATTATGATTTGTTTTCTATTTCTGGGTGAATCTATGCTGCAATTGATTGGTCTTGATGTGGCTTCTTTTGCATTGGCCGGATCTATTGTGATTTTTATAATCGGACTGGAAATGATTTTGGGTATTTCATTAATGAAACCGGATGAGCACAGTTCTAAATCGAGTTCTATTGTTCCGATTGCATTTCCATTGATCGCAGGAGCAGGAACATTAACCACTTTACTTTCATTGAAATCTGAATTTCCTACCGAAGATATTATCATGGGTATTATAATTAATTCGATTATAGTCTATATAGTATTAAAGTTGGTACCCTTTCTGGAACGAATATTGGGCAAGGGTGGCTTGGCTGTTTTGCGGAGAATATTCGGTATTATTCTGCTTGCCATGGCTATCAAGCTCTTTAAAAGTAACTTGATTTTATAGCGAACGTTCGATCTATTCAGGCCTTGAAGGGGTAAGATGGCTAAATATTTGATTTTTCAAAAATGATGTATTGAGGTACTTTTGCTTTACACAAATAATTGAATCATGTATAGATTAATCGTTTTAAGTTTTTTTGTAGGTCTGATATTTTTATCGTCTTGTACAAAAGAGGAAATTGTACAAACAACAAACCAGGCTATTCAATTAAATGACCTACCCACTCAGGCTAAAGATTATTTAGTCGAAAATCACAACAATATTACTGTTGATGCTATTATCGATCTGGCTGAAAATGAAGATGGTGCAGCTTATATGGTCCGTTTAACGAATGGATTAGAGCTTTACTTTGATGAGTCAGGTACTTACTTATTTGCCCGTTCGGGTGATGATGATGAAGATGGTACTTCGGCTGATGATGAAGACGGAGGTTCTTCTGACGGTACTTCAGGCGACAGCGGAGATTCCGGTGATAGTGGTTCTTCTGCTACAGAGGAAGGTTCTATCGAAGAAATTCATCCTGCTCCGGATCAGATTAATGAATATATTCTATCACAGGGCTTAGAGATTACCACTGTTTGGGTGTATACAGATGCTGATGGAGTTGTTACTTATTTTGTTTTAACCGATGATGGTGCAATCCATGTTTTTGATACACATTTTAATTATGTTGGTCTTGCGGATGCTTTACCTGAATTAGGTGGTGATGATGAGGATGGCAGTTCTGCCGATGATGAGGATGGAACTTCCGGAGATAGTGGTGACAGTGGTGAATCGGGTGACAGTGAAACTTCTGCAGACGATGAAGACGAAGATGGTGCTTCTGCTGATGACGAGGATGATGATGGTGCTTCCGCTGATGACGAGGATGAAGATGGTGCTTCTGCCGATGATGAGGATGATGATGGTGCTTCTGCTGATGATGAAGATGAAGATGGTGCTTCTGCTGATGATGAGGATGGTGGATCTTCTGCTGATGATGAGGATGGTGGATCTTCTGCTGATGATGAGGATGGCGGGTCTTCTGCCGATGATGAGGATGAAGACGACGATGAAGACGACGATGAGGATGATGAAGACGATGAAGACGATGAAGACGATGAAGACGACGATGATTACGGATATGAAGGAGAAGGTGGTTAATACCTATTCTTATTAATAAATTTACCAAAGCCCTCTGAAGCATTTTGCACAGAGGGTTTTTTTATATTTCGGCATTGAAAGAGCAATTTTTCATATGGATTTTTCTGGTTGTATCATCACAACAACTTAATGCTCAGGTACATCCGGATCATTGGGAAAGTCTGATTAAATCAAATCAGCTTTGGAAATACTATAGTGCAGTAGATCAAGGTCCAGCTGATAACTGGAATAGTTCCACATTCGATGATTCACAATGGCTATCCGGTATAGGACCAATCGGATATGGGGATGGAGATGACCTTACGATTATAGATCCTGTTCATTCTCTTTATCTAAGAAAGACTTTCGAAATTGTAGATTCATCAGCCATTCAATATTTATTATTGCATGCAGATTATGATGATGCTTTTGTAGCATGGATAAACGGAATTGAAGTGGCCCGTTCTAATGTTAATGATCCATTTTCTCCGGTAGAATACAATACAGCGGTGGATCATCACCGGGAAGCACATATTTATCAGGGAGGAGCAGCTGAATACTTTCTGCTAAATAGCTCCATTTTTGCAGAAGCAATTGTAAATGGCGAAAATGTTTTATCTATTCAACTGATCAACGAAAGTGAAGTTTCAACAGATCTAACCGGCATATTTGATCTAAGTGTAGGTGTAAATGATACAAGTCAAAATTACCTGCCACTCCCCTCCTGGTTTGAAGAACCGGTTTTACTAATGGAAAGCCAACTGCCCATTATTAAAATCAATACAATTAATCAGGTCATTAAAAACGAACCAAAAATAACCGCCTGGATGGAAGTGTTAGATGCTAATGGTGAAGCAAATCAAATTGATGATGACGCTTCATATTCCGGACCGATTGGAATCGAAATCAGAGGTGCTTCGAGTAGAATACGTTTTCCAAAAAAATCATTCGCTTTCGAAACCAGAGATGCTTACGGCGATAATTTAAATGTTTCTTTACTTGGCTTACCGGAAGAAAATGATTGGATTTTATATGGCCCATATAGCGACAAATCGTTGATGCGCAATGTATTAATTTATGATCTATCCCGTAAAATGGGGCAATATGCCAGTCGCACCGTTTTTGTAGAACTAATGGTAAATGATTTATATCAGGGTCTTTATATTTTAATGGAAAAAATTAAACCGGACGAAGAAAGACTAAATATTAATGTTCAGGAAAAAAACACAGATGCAAGCGGGGCATTTCTTTTAAAAATTGATAAAATAAATGGTTCTTCCGGTTTCGGATGGAGTTCTTCATTTACGGCACCAACAGATCCTGCAGAATCAATTTATTTTCAATATGTCTATCCGGAATTTTTAGACTTAAATCCTGAAAGTCAACAAGCAATTCAAAATTACATGCTGGATATCGAAAACGGGATCAATGAAAGTCTGAATGATATTAGTTATCAGCAATTCATAGATTCAAAATCATTTATTGATTTCTTTTTAATCAACGAACTCTCTTATAATGTTGATGGGTATAGACTCAGTACATTTTTTCATAAAGAAGCTGATATCAATGGCATTGCCTCCCCATTAAAAATGGGTCCGGTATGGGATTTTAATTTATCGCTTGGAAACGGATTTGATTGCAATCAACAAAATCAGTTTGGTTTTATGTACCAATATCTGGAAAATTGCGGCAGTTCAAATTTTCACATTCCATTTTGGTGGTCACGTTTAATGAATAATCCAAATTATCAATCTGAAACTAGATGCTTATACAATAACTACAGGCAGCGTTTTTTACATGAAGACTCGTTGAAAGGGTTTCTTGACCAGCAGGTATTATTATTGGGGGATGCGGTTGAACGAAATTTTCGGAGATGGCCTATTCTAAAAATTAAAACATGGCCCAATGTTTTTCCTTCCACTACATATCAGGAAGAAATCGATTTAATGTATAACTGGCTGCAAACA
>JAHDHT010000035.1:21678-25339 GCA_020631175.1 Chitinophagales bacterium | reverse complement strand
TATCGGAGGATCAGCACAAAAATCGATAGGACATTGCGCATCAACCTGCTGCACATAAAAAAACAGACATAAAGTCAGTAATAAGGTGTTTGTAAAACGATTTAGCATATGAAGTTTATGTTTTCTTAATTAGAAAAGTAGTTCCTACAAATATATATAATCATATATAAATAAAAGTCTGTCAAACTACCTTAAAAGCAGTTTTTTTGACAAAGCGTAAAGTAGTAACAAAAAAGCCCGGAATCAGTTGAGATTCCGGGCTTCAAAATTAATTTTTATCGTGTATTTACTCTACAACAAACTTAGCAGTAGATACTGAATCTCCGATTGTAATAGCTACGAAATATACACCAGGAGTCAAGTCAGAAACATTGATTCTTAATGTGTTATTTCCAGCATTAGCGTTAGAGTTGATGAAAGTTACTGTTCTACCAAGAACATCAAGAACTTCAATTCCAGCATTAGCTTCAGTTAATGAAGTATAGTTAATATTAAGATTCTGAGTAGCAGGAATCGGATGAACATCACTAATTCCGAAGGTAGCTTCACCTCTAGTTACAGTAACAACACCTAAGTTGTCGATTGAACCATCAAAATCTGTTTGATATAATCTGTAGTAAGTTGTTCCGTTTACAGCATCCTTATCTAAGAATTCGTAGCTGTTTACAGAAGAAGTTGTTCCATTACCATTGATTGTAGCAATCGTAGTGAAATTAACACCATCTACAGAAGACTGTAATGTGAAATAATCATTTTCAATTTCTGTAGCAGTAACCCACTTGATTACGTTACCAGCTGCAACTGCTTCACCAGTGTAGCTGATTAATTCAACAGGTAATTTCTCACACTGAATATCATTTGAGTAGCTACCAGTACAACCGTTGTTATCAGAAACAGCGATATCATAAGATTCACCATCTGTAATAGGACCAACAGAAACTGTTTCACCGTGAGCAACATCTCCGTTGAAGAAAGCGCCCGTTACTGTATAGCTTTCAGAAGCTACACACTCAGGAAGACCACCGTCAATAGAGAAGTTATAAGTAAACTCACCAGAATCAGTATCACAATCTTCTTCAGTTGCTACTGTAATAGGAGCTAATAATGTTACGGTTAAAGTATTCGACCAAGTAATACATGGATCACTGAAATCAGGACCACCTGCACCATCGTTAGTCGCACCGAATGCAGTTACATATACTTCAGTACACTCATCAGCGATATCATTTACTAGGAAACTACCTAAAGTAACAACATTCTCAGGAGCGATTGGAAGATCACCACCAGAAACATCATCAGAAGCTGTATGATACATGTAGTATACAGACTGACCAGGCATTAAGATGAAATCATCAGCATCAACGATTACCTCGTCACCGAAACAAATGTATGAGCTGTTTCCATAGTTACCACCTAATGTGAACATGATAGTACCTTCTTCAGACATACAGTTGAAGAAACAAGAACCATCGTCGATTGTAGCATCCGGATCGTAATTGATCGCAGCATCATTAGTACATCCAGCACAAGTAGTGTATTCACAAGAACCATCATCAACAGTAGCGTCAGCATCAAAGTTACAAGCACCTGCATCAATACAGCCTAATACAGCATCACCAACACAATCACAGTTACCAGACCAGGTATCACCTAATGTAGTGTCATCACCATCATCACATGGAGTACCAGGCTGAGCAGGACCGTTAGGAGTACCTTCACAATCTGCACATGAAGTGAAATCACAAGATCCATCATCTACAGTAGCGTTTGGATCAAAGTTACAAGCAGTATCATCTAAACAACCAGGAACAGTTTCACCGGCACAAGTACAATCAGCACCGTAAACATCTCCAACAGTAGTATCATCACCATCATCACAAGCAGAACCTGCAACAGCATCTCCGCCACATTCACCTTCACAATCTAATTCTAAACAAGAACCATCATCAGTATTTGCATCAGGATTGAAATTACAAGCATCAGCATCAGTGCAACCTAGCACCTCAACGAAGTCACCTACACATTCACAATCAGCAGTATAAGTATCATTATCTGTATCCGGATCTCCATCATCACATGCAGTACCAGGTACAGCATCACCACCACAATCACCGTTACAATCTAATTCTAAACAAGAACCATCGTCAACAATTGCATTTGCATCGAAGTTACAAGCATTTGCATCTGTACAACCTTCAGCACACTCTTCTCTAATAACTGTAATTGGATTAGATAATTCAGCACAATCTGAAGCAGCAACTAAAGCGGCAGCATCATCACCTACAGCAGGAGCTGCAGCTAAATCACCATCCCATGTTAACCACCAGATTAAACATGTACCAACACCAGCTCCATCTAGAGTAAATGGAGGACCAGCTTGAGGTAAGTCTAAAATAGTACCAGCATCATCTGTAATAACCCAAGCACCATTTTCTCCTGCACCTGCATCAACAACCTGAACATCAGCAGGCTCATCAACACCATCATTTGTACAAAGAGACATTGAAGTCATACCACTTGGCAATTCTAAAACGCCAGGAGCTGCAGAACAGATATCACACTCTTCTCTTACAACTGTAATTGCATTAGAAAGAGCAGCACAATCGGAAGCCGCTAAAATAGCATTAGCATCTTCACCTACAGCAGGAGCAATACCTAAATAACCATCCCACGTTAACCACCAGATTAAACATGTACCAACACCGGCACCGTCTAATGTAAATGGAGGGCCAGCAGCAGGTAAATCTAAAATAATTCCATATGAGTCAGTAATAACCCAAGCACCGTTAGCACCAGCACCTGCGTCTACAACCTGAACGTCAGAAGGCTCATCAACACCATCATTTGTACAAAGAGACATTGAAGTAGTACCATCAGGTAATTCTAAAACACCTGGTAAAGCTGAACAAGGGTTACAATCAGGATTCGCAGAATCTATTGTTACTGTGAAATCTGAAGTCGTTAAACAAACATCTTCAATATATCCTGCAGCATCAAGACAAATAGCACCACCTACAACTATGTAGGTACCATCTCCTAAAGCATAACCAGTATCCTGATCAATCAAAATATCTGTTACGTTATATGTACCATTATAATAAGCAGGATCATCACCTAATGTCCATAATGCCCATAAATCTAAATATCCGTCACCATCTAAATCTTCATCGTCAAAAATAGCCATCATCGCCTGATAACCAGTTGAACATGGAACAGTTAAGTCTTCAGAACCATCTAAAGCAAAATCAAATGTTCCATCAGGACAAACAGGTTGATCATAACCTGCTAATGCAGCATCAATCTCTCCTGAAGTACAAGTAGGTACAACAACATCACATGCAGGATCAGTTGGATCTAACATGTTAATTGAAATATCAGAAGCTGAGAAACAACCAGCTTCGATTGCCCCTGTAGCGTCAACACAAATTTGAACACTTGATACAAATACTGTATAAGGAGGATATAAATAGAATGGGTAAGCTAATACATCAACTAAGGCTTCAGCAGTATCGCCATCACCATCAATATCAGCTTCATCATTTTCAGGAATTACAAATGTACCAGATCCGTCGTCTGGAGTAAATAAACTAATTGCAGTTTCACCAACACCGTCACCATCAGCATCAACAAATGCTTGCCAGAATTGATCATAAGTACAAGT
>JAHDHT010000035.1:19713-21578 GCA_020631175.1 Chitinophagales bacterium | reverse complement strand
GCAACACCAGTTTGCTGAACAGAGAAACAATATTCACCTGCTAACTGAGCACCCCATGTGTCAATCATGATATAATACGTATTCCCTGGTGTAAATTCAACATTAGTAACTCCAGACACCCAAGGTGCAGCGGTTCCAATGTCATCATTACAAGCAATATATCCGTCTGTTCCAACTGCGCTTGTAGGACATCCAGCAGATCCGTCATAAATTGCCATTTCCGTATCAACATCTCCACCTAATGGATTTGAAGTACAAGCAGGTTCAGCCTGAGTTGAAATGTCAAAAAATACGTTACTTCCGTCGCCATTAATATCAGGAACTGTAAATGAATACCATACGTTACCGTGATAATCACCATAGCCATTGGCAGCATCAGAAAAACAATCCGGATAAACCGGCTCATTCGCTAGATCAAAAGTTGCTCCTGTTTGATCAAAAGGACCTGCAATCTGGCATGTACCATCAAATGCCGCAGAGATATCTATGGCATTCACGCACTCGTCATTCGCAGGCTGTGCGTAAAGGTTAGACCCCATACACAGAAAGACGCACAGAGCCACAAATGAAAACATTTTAGTAAAACTTCTCATAAATAGTTTGTTTGATGTTTTTATTAATTGATTTTAAGTTAATTATTCTAAGATTTCATAGCAATTTTGCGTAGAGATACCTCTCCCACGCATTTTTCAATACGCTAAAGTAGAAAATTGTACGAAACATTAAAAAAATATGTCAGATAAATGTTAAAAAATCAACCATTTACCCCCAAATCCGTTCCACACAAAATCAATAGCTCCTTCACACAGAAATAATTACTTTTGCAAATCGAATATGACAACTAAAGATCAGGCCTTTCAAAATGAAGAAAAAGAGATGTCGTTCATCGATCATCTCGAAGAGCTTAGATGGCATCTTTTGCGATCCATCATTGCTATCGGGATTATTATGATTGGCACCTTTGCCGCCAAATCATTTGTTTTCGGAAAAGTAATTCTTGGGCCAACAAAAACAGACTTCTTCACCTACAAATGGCTATGTCAGATATCTCAAAGCCTCAAGTTCGGAGAAGCCTTCTGTTTTGAATCTCTCAGCTTTACGATAACTAATATAGATATGGCAGGGCAGTTTTTAATTCACCTTAAAAGCTCCTTCATTATCGGCTTCATTTTAGCCTTTCCTTATGTTTTCTGGGAAGTCTGGAAATTCGTTAAGCCGGGCCTGTACGAAAATGAGAAAAAGATGACCAGAGGTATTGTTTTATTCTCCTCTTTCTTCTTTTTCGCCGGCATACTTTTCGGTTACTTCGTTCTCTCCCCTTTTTCGATCAATTTCCTGGGCTCATATTTTGTAGATGCATCCGTCCGAAACGATATTACACTCGGTTCGTATGTAGGCACACTTTCAACACTCGTGCTGGCATCCGGTATCATTTTCGAATTGCCGATGGTGGTTTACATACTTGCAAAGCTTGATATCATTACATCCAATGACATGCGTAAATATCGAAAGCACGCACTGGTTGCCATTTTCGTTTTAGCCGCTGTACTAACTCCTCCCGATCCGACCAGTCAAATGTTGATCGGCATACCTTTATATTTCCTTTATGAATTCAGTATTCTGATCGCCAAAAGAGTAAATCCAAGATCAGATTCCAAAATGCCTGAAAGTGCTGTTTAATTTTTCTTTTTTTGTAAGGATGCTTTGATCGCTCGCATCATCAGCAGTCCTGCTGTACGCTTGTACGCTAAGCATCTCATGCTGCATTCGCATATGTTTTCAGTGGCTTGCCGCTGTCAGCCCCCAAAAACATTGCTCAGGTCAGCATCATCTGCTCAGGGTACCGCTGCCATCAGGCTTAGTTT
>JAHDHT010000035.1:13230-19613 GCA_020631175.1 Chitinophagales bacterium | reverse complement strand
AAAGGTCCTAAAATAAAAAAACCTGCCCCCGGGCGGGGGCAGGGCGGGTTATATTATTAACCCAAAACCTACTCACTATGAAAAAACATTACTTAAAGAGAAGAACAAAATGAACAGGATCATTACCTGTTTCATTATACTAAACGCAAACTTAATGATTTTAGTTGCATCAATCAAGTAAAATTTTGTTAATAAGCTGACTTTTTTCAGTTCGAATAATCAAACTGTAAACGCCACGAGGCAAGCCAGCTGCTTCTATTTGTTGTATACTTGAGCTATTCCCATTATTTATATACAATACTTGTCCGAGGTTATTTACTAATTGAATGTTTACATTTTCATGACGATCTCCATTCCATTGTAAATAAATATTGTTTTGTGCAGGGTTTGGATAGGCCGAAACAAACATGTCTTCTAAAGTCTCTATTGAACTGATCGTGCTCTCACATTCAATATAATCATACAAAAATGCAGAGGCTGTAGTATGGATCTCTTCATAAATTCCCGGCGAAGACTCCCAAGGCACATGATCTGCACCAGGGTATGTTGTAAGGCTATTCGGTACTCCATTATAATCTAAAACAGGCTGCATAGTACCTGAGCCACAAATATTTACCAAATTATTACCTAATGTACCCCAAAAAACGCTGTTACAATCATAAGGAACCACTTCATCGGCATCACCATGAAAACTTACAACAGGAACATCATTTGGATCTATAAAAGATAACTGATTTAAACCGCCGGCTAAATTCACTACCCCTTTTACGTCACTACTATATCCATCATTACCTGCATTTCCTTCAATTCCACCATTCGCATCAATAGCAGTTTGAATGTAGTCTGGTGCTTCATCGTATTGTAAGTAAGCCAGATGCATTGCTAAAATAGCACCGGCTGAATTCCCTCCTACGAAAATTTGTTCTGAATCTATTCGATAAGTGTTATTATTCTCTTCATAATCCTTTCTAAAATACCTTACAGCTGACTTACCATCTGCAACTGCCTTCATTACATGATTAATCATGAAAACAGAATCTAATAAGTTTATTGCATTCGTTAACGAATACTGATAAGAAGCAGCAACATATCCTCTTTTAGCAAAAGCAGTACACATGCTAATCATTGTTTGAGTCTGAGGTGTTCCTGCAGAAAAACTTCCACCATGTGCAAATAAAATTAATGGTCGTTCTTCAATATCTTCATCTCCTGCCGGCTGATAAATATCCATTGTAAATCCTGTTACATCAGAATATACAACCGTACTTACATCGACATTGTCAAAAATTTCTTCGAGATATCTGCCATCACAATCCTGTGCCTGAGCAGAAAATAAAATTGCAATTAATGCAATTGTTAGGAGTACATGTTTTTTAATCATAATTCAATTATTATCGTCTCTAAATTTACAACGAATTTATTGAATTATAAGTCATTAATCAGCTTACTGAACTTCCGTTGTCAGTTAATCCTTCCGGAGAAACAAATTTTAATTCTCCGTCTTTATTTTCAGCCATTAAAATCATCCCTTCAGACATAATGCCTCTTAATTTTCTTGGAGCCAGATTTACAAGTACCATTACCTGTTTATTCAACACATCTTCTGCTTTGAAAAATTTAGCAATCCCCGAAACAATTGTTCTCTTTTCAAAACCTAAATCTACGGTTAGCTTTAACAACTTATCTGCCTTAGGTACTTTTTCAGCTTCTATTATTGTTCCGATTCTAAAATCCATTTTAGAAAAATCATCATATTGAATCTCGTCTTTAATTTCAACTTTCGACTCACTACCCATAGCCGCAGCGTTTTGTGCCATTTGATTTAATTTTTCTATTTCCTTTTCCACAAACTCATCTTCTATTTTTTCAAATAAAATTTCAGGTTCATTTAATTGATGCCCTGCAATTAATTTCTGCTGAATTATTTCAGCTGCATTACCCCAGGTGAAATCTTCGCTATTTAAAGAAAGCATCTTAAATAATTTTTCAGCGGTTTTAGGAAGAAAAGGTTGCGATGCAACAGCAAGACCAGCTACAATATTTACTGCGGCAAGCATAATTACTTTAACTGTTTCTTCGTCTTCCTTTATTTTTTTCCAGGGCTCATTAAATTGTAACAATCCATTTCCATAAGAAGCAAATTCAATCAGTCTCGATAAAGCTTCTCTATATCTGAATTTTTCTATACTTTCACCTACCCGGTTTATTTTATCCTGAATAGTTTTTAACTCAGCTTTAAAATCAGTTGAGTTACCTTCAGTCTCACCGTTATTGATCTTTAAATTAATATTTATTGAAGGAACTTCGCCGCTGTAATATTTTTTCATCAACACCATCACCCGATTTACAAAATTACCGAAGGTAGCTACGAGCTCTCCGTTAATTCTGCTTTGAAAATCCTTCCATGTAAATTCACTATCTTTTGTTTCAGGCATATTTGCCGTTAAAACATATCTGAGTTCATCCGTTTTAGTTGGATGTTGTTCTAAATAATCATGAATATTAATTACCCATCCTCTTGAAGTACTTATTTTTTTTCCTTCCATGTTCATAAACTCATTTCCGGGAACATTTTGAGGCAAAATAAAATCACCATGCGCTTTTAATAAAGATGGAAAAATTATAGTATGAAAAACAATATTATCCTTCCCGATAAAATGATACAAGGCGGTATCTTCATCCTTCCAATATGGCTCCCAATCTTTATTATTATCTAAAGCCCATTGCTTTGTCGCACTAATATATCCTATTGGCGCATCGAGCCATACATACAACACCTTACCCTCAGCGTTCGCAAGAGGAACTTTAACTCCCCAATCTAAATCTCTCGTAATCGCTCTTGGTTGCAGGCCATCTTTCAACCATGAATTACATTGACCTAAAACATTTTTTTTCCACTCAGCCGGTTCATGTAATTTTTCATTATTTAATTTTCCATTATTAATCCAGTCCAGCAACCATTCTGTATCATTATTTAAAGGCAAATACCAATGAGTGGTTTTTTTTATTACCGGTGTTGCACCGCTTAATGTGGAAACAGGATTAATTAATTCGGTCGGACTCAAAGTTGATCCGCAATTTTCGCACTGATCGCCATAGGCACTATCATAATCACATTTCGGACAGGTGCCTTTTATATATCGGTCTGCTAAAAATTGCTTAAAGGTTTCATCATAATACTGCTCAGATTCCTTTTCAATAAAAACGCCTTTGTCATATAGCTTTTTAAAATAGGCTGAAGAAGTTTCATGATGTAAATCGGAGCTTGTTCTATGATAAATATCAAAACTCATATCAATTCCGTCGAATGCCGATTTTATAATTTGGTGATATTTATCTACAATTTCTTTCGGACTGATGCCTTCTTTCTTTGCCTGTATAGTAATGGCAGCTCCATGCTCATCTGAACCACAGACGAAAACCACATCTTTTCCTTGTAAACGCAGGTAGCGCACAAAAATATCTGCAGGTATATAAGCGCCGGCGATATGCCCGATATGAATCGGACCGTTTGCGTAAGGCAATGCTGCAGTTACTGTATATCTTTTAAAATTTCTTTTCATAACAAAGGCCAATGAATTAGCTTTGCAAATGTAACAATCGAAATCTTAGCATGCGAAAACCTGAAGCCTTAAAAGCCGGAGATAAAGTCGGTCTTATATGTACAGCGAGAAAAGTTTCTACTGAAGACTTAAGTGCTTTTTATAAAACTATGGAAGAGTGGAGCCTTAATGTAGTTAATGGAAAAACCATAGGCGCGGTTGATAATCAATACGGTGGTGATGATTCTTTAAGAATAAAAGATCTGCAGCTTATGCTAAACGATCCTGAAATTAAAGCTGTTTTTTGTGCCCGTGGTGGCTATGGAACTGTTCGTATCATTGATCATGTCAACTTTACCCGATTCTTACAAGACCCGAAATGGTTTGTGGGCTATAGTGATATTACTGTTTTACATGCCTTTCTTCAGGAGAAATTAGCGATGTGTAGCGTTCATGGTATAATGCCTTTTGAATTTGGAACTGCTTCTGAAGAAAATCTTAGCAGTTTAAAAAATGCGTTGTTTGGAAATACAAATACATACACTTTCAAAGCTCATCCCTTAAATCGGGGTGCATTAATGGAGGGGAAATTAATGGGTGGAAATTTATCTGTTTTATATAGCATAAATGGGACAGTAGCCGGATTTAATCCGGGTGGTAAGATTTTATTTCTGGAAGATTTAGATGAATATTTATATCATATCGATCGTATGATGATGCAATTAAAACGATCGGGTAAACTGGAAGTATTGGATGGATTATTAGTTGGAGGGATGAGCGACATGCATGATAATACAGTGCCTTTTGGAAAGAATGCGGAAGAAATTATTTACGATGCTGTAAAGGAGTACGACTTTCCTGTTGTCTTTAATTTTCCTGCCGGTCATGGGAAGCAAAATCTTGGCTTTCATTTGGGTGCAAAAATCAGCATCAAAAGAGACGGAGATCAAATGATCGCTTTACAAGAGTAATTTACTTTTCAATTAGAGCTTCCATCGGATATTTTAATCCTTCATAGTCTAACATATAAAATTTGGCGCTGCCAACAATCAAAGGAGATTCGATGACAAGTGGCACTTTGTTTCGGTCTGCTGTAGCCCATACGGTCATCGTTTGACCTTCTTCGAATATAGTTCCGGCAATTAATTCAAAGGTAAATTTGAATGTATTATATCGATCTCCTTTTTTCAATTTTATTTCTTCTTCACCCTGGTAAACGATACTTACATTAAAAACTTCTGCATCCAGAAAGATGCTGAAAAATATACTGTCGCCTTTCGTATAATTTTGAAAATCGAGATTACGAACAAACATAACTGCTGATAAAACATCATGTGTGCAATTAGGCAATGCAAGTGTTTCGTTTTCCCTTTTGAGGCGACCTTTCTTTTTAATATAATCTATATGTGCTGTATTTTCTTCCTGGTTGAATGTATATTGATTATTGAGCGTGAAATTGCCCTCACTTACATTTCGAACAAAACGTAAGGGCAAAAGAGAATTGGTATGAATATAGGTTTCGTACTTATCACGTACTTTAAAAAACCAATCATAGGATTCATATGTTTTTCCATCACCTACAACATGGTACACGGGTTGATCAAGTAAGGTTTCTTCTGTTACTTTAAAAGTAGCTTCTCCTGCATTTAACCAAACAAGCCCCCAATTATACGCCCCTCGAAAAGTAATGCGTTCTCCGTCCTGAAAAGTAGTATTTTCTTCAGGGCAATCCTGAGCAAGGATGCTGAAAAAACAAATTAAAAATATGCCTATTAAGTTAACTTTCATTTCCGAAGAAGTTGACACTGAATAAAATCAGACTACCTATTAAAGCCGGAATTAATAAATTTATTATCCATAACAAACTGGTTGCTGCTAAAACAGCTAATTCATTTGCGCCAAACTGGCCAAATAAAAACATCGCTACATTTCCTCTTATGCCTAATTCTAATAATGCAAAAGATGGAATTATCGTTTGAATTAAATAACTAATTCCGACCAATCCGAATAATAAAAACAAATCTCCATCCACCCCAAACAAAATCAACAACAGCACATATTGCGTTGAAAATAGAAGATATCGGCTTATTGAAAACAGCATTGTCTGCCCTAATTGTTTGCCGGTATACGAATTGATCTGTTTTATCTTAGAACTCCATTTTCTAAAGATGTTTAATTGAAGCAACTTTTTTGACAATTGATCAAACCTGATAAAACACCAAACCGCAATCGATAAAAAAATAATGCTGCTAACAATCAATAGTTGCAGATAGTTGATTTCTATGCCGCTGAATTTGAAAAGTGTAGTTGACAGTAAAATTAAACCAATCGCTATGGTTGTAATAAACTGACTTAAACTTCCGGCAATTGAAGCTTTTACTGCTTCTGCTTTAAATCCGTTTTTAACGAATAAGATTCTTCCGGCATAATCGCCGATTCTATTAGGCGTGAAAAAGGCGAGTGTTACACCTGAGAGCACTCCTTTCAGAGCATCAATAAAAAGGGGTTTACCTTCGATTTGAATTAAGTTTCGCCATTTTTGTGTTTCGAGATACCAAACAGGAGGCATTAAAGTCAAAACAAGCGCGATAATTAAAATATATGATGTGTGAATATTTTCATAAAAGGCTTCCTGAAGATTTTCGAACTGTTGCTGTTGAAAAAGCTGTATATAAATAGCCCATATCAGAAGTACCAGAATAAGTACCTTTAATGCAATTGAAGATAATCGTTTAAGTGAAACAGCGTTCAAAAGAATAATTAAGGCACAAAAGTAAAAAATCCATTATTGAAAGTTTCTACAAAAATATTGGGGGTTGATCCGGGTACGAATGTATGCGG
>JAHDHT010000035.1:2683-13130 GCA_020631175.1 Chitinophagales bacterium | reverse complement strand
CAAAACAGTATAAAGACTGGTCTGCCTTTGTAAAAGCAAATCCAAAAAAGGTCAAGTAAATTTTTCGATTAAAATGCTGCTCTGATCTGTGCAGCTATTTTTTCAAATCCTTCTTTATCCAGCTGAACCCGCGGCTTTTTAAAATCTATATCATGGATATTATTGATAGGTACCAGGTGAATATGTGCATGTGGAACTTCAAGTCCGATTACGGCCACACCTACTCTGTTACATGGAATAGCTTTATGTATTGCTGACTGCACTTCTCTTGCGAATTTCCATAATCCCATATAAGTTTCTTCAGGCAAATCGAAGAGGTTATCTACTTCGAGTTTCGGTATTACTAAAGTATGCCCTTGATGCAATGGATTGATATCCAAAAAACTAAAGAAATGATCGTTTTCAGCAATTTTATAAGAGGGTATTTCACCTGCGATTATTCGGCTAAATATACTTGCCATTTATCTGCCGATGTCTAATACTTCTAATTCAATTTTACCTGCCGGGACCGTAATAGCGACTTTATCACCTATTTTTTTACCTAAGAGGCCTTTACCAATTGGAGATTTTACAGAAATCTTCATGGCTTTTAAATCTGCTTCTTCTTCGGAAACTAGTGTATAAGTGAAGTCTTTCCCCATTTTAAGGTTCTTAACAGTAACTTTTGATAAGACCATTACTTTAGAAAGATCGATTTGACTTTCGTCTAAGATTCTTGCATTGCCAACAGCTGTTTCCAATTTATTTATCTTCATTTCTAGTAAGCCTTGTGCTTCTTTCGCGGCATCATACTCTGCATTTTCTGATAAATCTCCTTTTTCTCTGGCTTCAGCAATTTGCTTTGCCATATCTGCACGACCTTTTGTTTTAAGCTCATCCAGTTCGCGCTTCATTTTTTCTAATCCTTCCTTGGTGTAGTAACTGATATTTGACATAAACTACATTTATATAATAAAAAAAGATACGTTCTGAAAACAGAACGTATCTATAAATTTAATAAGATATTTTCTAATTACTTATAAGTCTAACCTCAGACCTAGCACATGAGTTCCATTATAAGGGGAAGTCAACTTGTAACCATAGTCCAGACCGAATCTTGGTCCATCTTCTTTAAGAGGCAGATTTACTGAGAAACCGGCACTTAAACCCTGGTGAATGTTCGTTCTTCCATCCTGTTCAAAGTCACTGAAAACATCATCTTCATAACGATATCCTGCTCTAAGCATGAAACGCTCTAAAAGATTGAATTCGATTCCGGCGCCTAGTACATCTCTTGTGAATGAATTAGAAGTAAAGTTACCGATAATGGTAAGTTTGTTCTTTTCTCCGATTAAGAAATCATAAGCGGCACCTATGTTCAACATTGAAGGTAATTCAAACTTTTCTGCTCTCTGATTCGAAGTAATGGTATAATCTCCATCTTCAGGCTCTGTAGCCTGAAAGGAAAGACCATCACCGCTAAAACGCATTGGCGTACCAACGTTTCTTAAAGCAATACCGAATCGAACATTATTGTCTTTACCTGCTACATAAAGAATACCCGCATCAATAGCCATTCCGGTAGCCGAAACATCGGCAATTGATTCAGAGATAATTCTTAAAGTAGCACCACCTTTAATACTATTAGAGAAATCTTTAGCGTAAGAAATTCCAAGATTAAAGAATGTAGGACTGAATGTTGCGCCTGTTCCTTCAGGTAAATCGGTTGTTGTAACCGGAATATCGCCGAATCCCATTGACATAAGGCTGATTCCCATTACTCCGGTTTCACCAACTCTTTGACCAAAGCCAAAAGCGTTCACGCTGATATCGGATCCTTGAAAGTAGATTGATCTTGCTAATAAAACTTGTGTTCTATCCATCAAAACCAAACCACCTACATTCACACGCATTGATTCAACGCCTGAAATTGAGGCTGTATTTAATCCATGCAAGCCAGAACTTCTCGCCCACGGATTGATTAAAAGTTCATATGCACCTGCTTCCCCGGACCGGTCGGTATTTCCTGCGTAAGCAGTAAAGCCTCCCAACATCAGGCAAAGTGCAACTAATACTATATTTTTCATCATTTTTTTCATAATCATAACAGGTTTTAGAAGGTATCTAAATCAATTGGTCGCATAACACCAAACCATTTCAATGTACGTTCACCGAGACCCGGTGCATTGATATGGATCAGATACATTCCACTTGCAACTTTAATGGCTTTACTATTTGTTAAATCCCATGAAACAGAGTTAATGAAATTATCACCTTTTGTATAGTCTAATCCTTCACCATTTACGGCAAACTTTCGGATTAAAGTACCGTCGATAGTCATGATTGTTATATCACATGTTGCCGGTAAGTTGGTGATTTTAATTTCATTATCTAATGTATTCGTTTCGTAAGAAGAGAAAGCATAATAAGGATTCGGTACCACATTGATTTGATCTAATGCACTATCCGCAACTTCACCTACACCAAATTGTGGCTCTTTTCCGGCCATGCTGAATTTATAAGCAGGGCTTTCTAACTCACCATCTTTATTATTATCGAACCAAGCATAAGGCTTAGAAACACGAACTTTAACAGTTGCTTTACTTGGAACAATACCTTCACCCGGAGAAGCTAATTCAACACCGGCTCCAGCGTATGGTAAAGTTAACCATGCAACTTGTTCGTAGATATCTCTTTTAATAGAAACATCACCTGTTGCTGCATAATCGTCAAATTGTTGTTTAACAGCAGTTCCTTCATCGTACTCACTGAACATTACATATACATAGTGCATACCTGCAAACCAGATATCACTCGGTGCTAAGAATTCAGGTGGGAAACCGAAATCAACAAATGACTGTCCTTGAGGAGTATATAATGCAGAACCCGGATTCCAAAGCATGTCGTTTCCGTTTTGTGAACCTACAAATGAGTTTTCACCAAACATCATATTTAGTCTTCTACCAGTTTCTACATTAATTGCATAACCCGGGAAGTAAGACATACCTCTTTCAAGAACTGATTCTGAGCCATCTCTTGCTTTTGAAGGCGCATCACGTAAATCAAACTTGTCGGCATCACCTAATGAAATAGTATTGTTTTCAGCCATTTCAATAACCGGGCATCGTGTCCAGTTTTCAGGATTCGGATCGAAAACGATATCGATACTCATTAAGTTTGCTAAAGTATTAACCGGAGGTTCTGTTTCACCAGCTACCGGATAAGCAGGACCAAAGTTCGGACCACCAGTAGCAGCTAATGTTCCCTGAACACCTGCTAATGAATATGGAGCAACTGTTGCGCCTAAAATTTCAGAATAAACTGCATCCGGATCATAAGGATAATCTTCTCCACCAACACCAGAACGAATCCAGTTGAAACCTGTTCCGTCTGCAATGAAGTTTAACCATTCATCTGCTCCATCCTCATAAGCTAATTCAGCACCTAAGAATTCAGAAGTAGCATTATCTACATCTAAAGCCGGATCTGGCTCAGTTACCTGGTTAACAGAAACTGTAAAACCTTGAGAAAGGCTGTTGAATTCAGGAATAGCCTGATCATCAATAAATACATAGTTATTATTAGCACTTGGGTAAGTTTCACCTAATGCAAGGTTAGTCGCATTCCATTCAGAATCGAATTCTAATACTTCTGTATCCGTATCCGTATCCACCATTCTTACTTCGTAATCATGACCTGTTAAGTAGAAAGGATCATAAACTTTAACACCGATAGGACCTTCACCTACTTCATATGTTGGATATGGGCTGAAACCATCTGAAAGAATTTCATTGATAGATTCTTGTGTTAAATCAAGATATAATCCACCATTTCCTGTTCCGCCAATAGTTTGAATTTGAGCACCGTCACCGAAAGCAGCATTTAATACAGTTCCTCCATTTTGAGGATCGATAACGTGCGGTATTGCAACATAGTTTTTGATATTCTTTCTTCCTTCCAGGTAAGGCGTTAATTGCGCATCCGGATCAGGACTAAGAGGATCAAAATCAGTATGTGTGTTTTCAGCATAGGCTACTACAGAGAAGAAATATTTTTTCTGGTTTTCAAGACGCTCATTTCTGAATGCATCCTGAGTTACCTGGAAGCTATGCGTAATTCCAGCATCTAATCCATCTACTTTTACTTCACCGATATATCCTAAATCCGGATCTTCTGTAAAGTTGATTAAGCGTGCTATTCCATCTTGTTTATCAACCTGGAAAATCAGTTTGGCTTTATCCGGATCTGTAAATTCAGATGAAGAAACTGTTGCATCTCTTAATTGATAAATTTGATATCCCTGGAAAGTATAGGTAGGATCTGAAGTACCTAATAAGAAGGCATCAAATTCATCATAACTTTCATTTACGTTATTGGAAGTAGATTCATTATAGATCGATAAAATGATTTCCCGATCTAATTCACGAATTGCCATTGTAGGTGCATCGGGACCGTTTACAAGCTGGAAACAGTTACCGAAAAGACCCTGAGCTTTTCTATCAGCAGTTAATAGTTTCTTGAAGGAAGGACAAGGGTAATCTACATTTGGCACCCAAACCACACCAACAATTACATCATTTGGTGCAGCACCCGGCTCAAGACCGAAAGGACCTGATACCTGTAAGAAACGTCTATCAGCAGGCGGGTTGTTATTAGAACATTCTGACCATCCTGTTGGATCACTTGGATCACCCGGGAACATGATAGGAGTTGGTGTTCCACCTGCATCCTGACCATTTCCACCGAAAGTTACCGGCGCACCGTTTTTCCAAACGCCGGCCATATATCCATAGTAATGTGTTGCATTATTTGGGTTACCGAAGTCTGTTGCATCATTGTTGTAATAAATGAATGCCGACATTCCTAATTCATTTCCGGCTTCATCAATCGGACCATCAAAGAAATCTACTCCTAACATTGGAATCTCAGTTCCGTAACCAGCAGCATCTTCATCATCAGCATCTCCATTATATACAATACCTAAACTAGCTGTAGTATCACAACCTACATAATCATCATTGAATGTTCCTAAATCAGGATCCACCCATTGAGCGAAATATGTACTATCTAATTTTGTAGAAGCGAAGTTGGTAACGAAGTATTTATAAAATGTCATGTTATTAATGTCGTCGTTTGTAGCATAAGCAAATGCAACAACACCTATTTCAAGACCAATAGATAAACCTTGCGTTTCTGTATGAATATTACCTTTATCATTGTATATCCACCAGATCATTTTATCCGGAATTACATCAGAAGGTTCACCTTTACAATCACCTAATGAAGGGAAATCACCTCTTGTAGGATCATAAACACCATCACCATCCACATCGAAGAATGGAGCTAATGCTTTATTTAAAGGAAGTCCGAAACCATTTACTCCTAGGAAGTAAGGGTTATTTCTACCCGGCCATCCTAGTACAGATTCAGGAATGATTCCAGGATCAATTTGATTTAATTCAGGATCAGCATCAAATAGGTTTCTGATAGAATCAATATCTTCTACAGATACTTCGAAGAATCTATCGAAATCGCTACATACCTGCTGCGTAACATTTCCTTCCGCATCCAAAGGACCAGGCCAGAAATCGTTTCCATCTTGACGATAGGTCATTGCCGCTACACGAAGCTGTTCATTTGGATCGATACCACCAATCCATAAAGCTCCTGCGAAGATGGAGTGTTTGTTACTACCTTTTGGTACTTCATATCTTGGATCAGAAGATCCATTCCACCAAAGATCACCACCATTTAGTAATCCTGCGGAAATATTATTGATATCCAAAAATATCTCGGCAGTTGGTGCATTACAATCTGAAGCCGATGCTTTTAATAAAGCGCTTGCAGCTTCCTGACCTTCAAAACCCACATTCTCTTTTGCGAAAAGAGACAGAGCGGTCAATTGTAAAATTACGAGTGTTAATATTCTTAAATTTTTCATATTACAATTCAAATTTTGAGATTAGAAATTAAATGCAGCTCCTAATCTGATAGTTCTTGGACGACTATAATTATCCGGATCATCAACTCTTACGTTGTATAAATCAATGTATGATTGAGGGTCAATTTGAACCTCAGAATCAATCTGACCTAAAGTAGAGTTAATCCATCCATCATCACCCGGTGTTCCTGTGAAAGAATACACAGACTGAATGTTATCCTGATCAAATAAATTTTGCACCTGTAGATAGATACTTACGATATTATCTTTAGGGCTCTTTCCATCCTTTTTACCTGTTTGGAAAACGAAGTCTTTATCTAATCTCAGATCGACTTTTGTGTTCCATGGTAATCTTGAACCATTTATGTTTCCATCTAATAAAGATCGGTCTCTAACACCGATTACAATCTCTCTTGTAGGGTTACTTTGCTTAGTGTAAGGCTCACCTGATCTTGCTCTTAAGATTACGTTTGCTCCGAAATTTGAAAGAATATCTTTTCCAAATAATTTTGGTCCGTTATATTTCTTTCCATCATCAAAACGGTAATCGATTTGCGCTACGATATTATGTCTTGAATCGTAGTTTAACGGACGAATTTGTCTTAATTGTCCGTTTCCTAAATCAACAGCATTAAATCCTGAAGCATCATCAGAACCAGTACCATCAGCAAACTGAAGGGTATAAGTTGTAAATAATTTTAAGTTTCCGGTTCTTCTTAAATCATAGGTAAATTCAAGACCTTTAATAGTTGCGAAATCCTGATTGCCGAAAGTGGTATAAGTTGTAGGATAAGCAAAATCAAAACGTTGAACCTGAATCATATCTTTTAACTCTCTGTAGAAACCTGCAATAGTTAAAGCAGAAGACTTACTTAAACGCTGACGGAAACCAACCTGATAATCGATTGTTTTCTCTGGTCTAAGATTCGGATTGTTAACTACTCTTGTAGATCTTTCCTGAAGGAAGTAGTAATCAAAAGCAGTAGCAACTAATCTTGTTTGAGGTCTTTGAGTTAACTGATCATAGTGTGCAAAGAACTGAGCATTTTCAGACATGTTAAATGAGAATGCAATTCTTGGCATAACAGAAATCTGCGGCTCATAATCTTCAAAAGATACATTTGAATCAAAAGACTCATCTTTGATATAAGTAACAGGATTATTTGTAGCACCATCAGGAATTGAAACATAAGGTACCGGGTTGGTTGTTTGACCCGTTAATTCTAATGGGTCTTCAATGAATTCACCTGCAGAATTATACCAGTTATCGCCATCTCTATAACCTGTAATTTTAGTAGGATCAGTAGCACTGTTAACGTAAACAGACCAATCGCTTCCTACGCTTGCAGGGTGAGCACCGTTATTATCAGAGTTCAATGAACCATCTACTTCTTCAACAGAACGCACTCCATAAAGAGAACGAGAATCTTTTAATACTTTTTGGTTTGCATCAAAACGGTCTACACGTACACCAATGTTGAATACTAAATCTTTATAAGAGAATTTATCCTGAACATAACCCGCTGTATAAATAGGACGGAAAGCAGGAATATCTCTTGTAAAATCACCATTCTCCCCTTTTCTCGAAAAGAAATCTGCAAATGCAGGCTGAGTTGTAAGTTTCTCTCCTGTATATGAATAACCGTAGTAATCAACCATATTATCCTGACCACCATTGAATAACTCATCAGCTGAGAACATATCAAGGCTAAAGAAATCCGGATCTAAAGCATCAATATTAACTAATGAATTAGCTGAAGCTCCTAACTGAGATCTTATAGACTGGGCGATACGATCCGGATCATCTGCAACTATATTATCAAAAACGATTAAATCTTCATTACCTACAGTTCCTCCTGAATTAGCATAAGCGGCGGCTGTAATAGTATCCGCATTAGCCGGGTCAATGTTATCTGTTAAAAAGTCATTATAGGTATATGGTACTTGCTCACCTTCAAGGTTTCTTACTACAAGAAGTGGCGTATTATCGAATTCAATATGCGGATTCGCTCTTAATCTCATGATATTCCATAAACCAACCGGGAATACTCTGAATTCTCTATCCACACGTTGCTCATATTCGAATCCGAATTCAACAGCATGTTTGTTACGATCAGAGCTACCTCTTTTCTTGATATCTACAGAACCATTGAAAACCAAACGATATTGATCGTCTTCATTTTTTCTGTATTCATTTACAATTCGACCCGGATTATACCAGATAGAATAAGCAGATTGTAAACTGGCAACTCTTGTTCCATTTATCAATCCTGCATTTTGCTCAATATCGAAAACAGAACGAACGATATCAGTATTACCGCCTAATAAATCGAAGAATTGACTTGTGTGCGCTGCTAAAGCCGGGTTTTGAGTTCCCGGAGTAAATGTAACACCGCTATCATTTAAACTTGCTAAAGTTGGGTTAACACCTCCTAAAGCAGAACCTGCATTAAAAGCTGCTTGTGTTGCTACATCAAATCGACCTACATATCCATAATCGAAGATGTTGTCTTTATGACGATCATTTTGTCTTGTTTCTAAATCTTTGGTGTAATCTAACTGGATAGAATAGAAAGCATTAGAGAATAATGATTGCTCAGAAGCTTCTAACTCAGTTTGATCTAGAGAAGACTGACCGAATCGCTGAGTGAATCTTACATAACCTCTATATGTCTGATCAATAGTCTGATCATTTCCTTCCGGGTTCATTAAAGCATATGAGTTAATCCAGTTGTTTCTATCCTGATAGTTAAAAGTACCCCCAATCGTAACATTAATATTTCTTATAGGTTGGAAATCGATTTTTGCTGTAGCGCCGATTGCGTCTTTAACTACATTTCTTTTGTACTTAATGTTTTCAAGATCATCAGCAGTTAAGAATTCAGTAGCTCTCGCGAAACCTCCCGAAGGTAAAACGACTAATGGATTATTAGTAATCTCTTCAGTCACTTCATCTTTAAGTATCCAGTTACCAATTGCAGATGGATCATCATCTTTTTCTCTTAAGTACTCCCCAGCAAGGAATAAACCTAAAATTGGTCTTTCTGCATCAGTTCCTTTATTAACTCTAAGAAGTGGCCCTGAAAGACTTGCAGTAGCAAGGTTGTAGCCATAAGGATCTAAGAATTGTGATGTTAAAATTTCAACACCTCCTGCAAATTGATTGGAAGGACCTCTAGTTGTGATATTAATGATACCCCCTGTTGCATCTCCGTATCTAGCCGGAACACCACCTGTTAAAACAGATACCTGTTCAACTGCCTGAATCGGAACTGCAGAAGTACCTCTCACCTTGATACCATCAATATAAAAGTCAGTAGATTCAGAACGAGAACCTTTTACATTAAGGTCTTCACCTTCATCTGACTGATAAACCCCTGCTGATGTCGATGCAACACTACTTACATTTCTTGTAGGAAGGTTATCGATGTCTTCTCTGGTTACCGTTGTACCTGTTGAAGTCTCATCCTGCTTGATCAGCGGAACTTTATATTCCTTAATTACGATTTCGTCCAGTAACTCGCTTTGAGTTCCTAAAGGAATATCGAGGAAAGTAATTTTATCGGCGACTACAAGAACTCCCTGAGTTAAACTTGTTTGATATCCGATGTATGAAACGGTTACATCATAACTACCAGGTGGAACTGGTTTAATCGAATAAAAACCGTCGAAATCTGTCTGAGCACCGGCGAGTGTACCATTGATTGTCATGGTAACATTACAGAAAGGAATACCCTCCCCCGTTGCTTCATCAGTAACTCTTCCCTGTATCTCACCTGATATACCTTGGGACATCAGGAGATGACCGGAAAAGAGCATTAAAATGAAAAGAGTCAAAAATTTATTCATATGCTTAGGATTAACATTATTTAAAAGTTTAGGTTAGGGAGTGTTAATTCTTTATTAATTCGACAAAAATATAGAAATCACACCCAAAAACAAATATATCCATAAAATTAATAAGCCTGCTTTTGCGTTCACATTTGTTGGCCAATTTGACATAGGATTGACATTTGAAATCATTCTTGTGATTCCTTTGACAAAGTGCGGCTATTTTAAGCCTGTTTAGCTTAAAAAATTCAGGATTTTTTCGCAAAGAATGTTGGCCATTTTAAACTCTGAAGCATCGGACCAGCCCGCAACATGCGGTGTTAAAATGACACGATTTGGGTCAAAACGATCAAAATAGGCTGCAATCTGCTGTTTTGAGCTTGCTTTGAAGTTTTCATTTTCATGCACATCTAAAGCAGCTTTGATAATTTTGTCTGATTCAAGCCCCTTTAAAACAGCATCGGCCTGAACCACTTTGCCTCTTGAAGTATTTAGCAGATAAAACGGCTTTTTCATTTTTTCCAGAAACTGAAAATCGAAATAGTAATGTGTTTCCTGATTATATGGCACATGAAATGTTAAAATATCTGTGTCATAAATGTCCCGAAGTGCAACTTCCTTTATTGATTCTTCTCCGAATCCTGATTTATACTTGTCGTAAACGTTTATTTCACATCCAAAACCAATTAACCTTTG
>JAHDHT010000035.1:0-2583 GCA_020631175.1 Chitinophagales bacterium | reverse complement strand
CCATACGACTTACTTTTATTCGGGGAACAAACTCTATCCGCCACTTCTTTTTGAAACATACCAACCATCTGAACAATTTCATCCCTATGTTCAAAGACTTTAAATAAAATTAAATTTGAGATATAATATGGATAGTTGCCGGCAACTATATAGGGTTTTGGAAATGCATCAGTCCAATTTAGTTTTAAAACATCTTGGTGGATTATTGACAGATTTTCCTGGTTAAATTTTTGACTCAGGCGTTCAATTAAGCGATCATCCTTTTCTACCAGAAAAAATGGTTTTTCCCATTTTTGAATAAGGTATTCTGTAAGCGCACCTTCACCCGGTCCAATTTCCACTAATGCAGTAGCCTGTTCGTTATCAATTGCTTCTGCAGTCAATCTTGATACTTCCGGGTCTTTCAGAAAATGCTGCCCTAAAGATTTTTTCTTTTTAATTTTTGCCATTAATGTTTCAGGTATCTATTCTCTTGCTTGTAAGAAACATACATTTTATGAATAATATCGCAGCAATAGTCTAATATTCAACAATAAATATGATTAATCGTTAAATTTGCAGCTTAAATCAAAATTCAGACTAACTCGATGCAAATAAAATTAACCAGAATCGCCCAAAAGAAAACCGCTGATTTAGAAATTGTCTTGTTTAAAGAAGCTTCAAAAATCAGTGATAAGAAGTTAAAAGCACTTATAAATCAAGGAATTAAAAAAGATCAGAAATATTTTCTTTTTAGTACCGGAGATAAGGCATCATTATACATACAGCTAAATTTTGATTCAAAAAAAGCGCATTCTTTAGAAAAATGCCGTTTAGCCGGCAGTGAAGCATTTGATACTGTAATGAAATTGCGAGCTAAAACAGTTAGTATTTCTAATAACTGGAATGAATCGTTTTTGATTGCATTTACTGAAGGCTTAATGCTAAGTGCTTATCAGTTTTTGAAGTATAAAAAAGAGGCAAAAAAGTTAAAGCATCCGTTTACGGAAATTCTGCTTAAAACGACTGAAATTACTAAAGCAAGTATTGAGGAGTTAAAACATGTGGTGACTGCTGTATATCATGCAAGAAACCTTGTAAATGAACCTTTATCATTTTTGACGGCCGTTCAGTTAGCCAAAAGTTTAAAACAAATTCACAGTAAGTTAAATGTGAAGGTTGAAATCTTCAACAAGAAGAAGATTGAAAGTTTAAAGATGGGTGGTTTACTGGCTGTAAATAAGGGAAGTGTTGATCCGCCATCTTTTACGGTTTTAACTTACAAACCAAAAAATGCGGTTAATAAGAAACCATTGGTTTTCGTTGGTAAAGGAGTGGTATATGATACTGGAGGTCTAAGTTTAAAACCTACTGCCAACAGCATGGATCATATGAAATGTGACATGGGTGGAGCAGCTGCGGTTGGCTGTGCAACTTATGCTATTGCCGCTGCGAAATTACCAGTCTATACGATTACATTAGTTCCCGCTACTGATAATCGTCCGGGTGGAAATGCTTATGCTCCCGGCGATGTAATTACGATGCATAGCGGAAGTACTGTAGAAGTATTAAATACAGATGCGGAAGGAAGGATGTTACTTGCTGATGCATTACATTTTGCAAAGCAATTTAAACCGATGTTGGTTATTGACGCTGCAACATTAACCGGTGCGGCATTGCGTTCGATTGGTCAGCAGGGAGTTTGTATGATGGGAACAGCTGATGAAAAAATGAAATCCCTAGTGAGAGAAGCAGGCTATCATGTACATGAAAGGGTTGCTGAATTGCCTTTTTGGGATGAATATGAAGACATGTTAAAATCAGATATTGCTGATATTAAAAACATCGGAGGTGCATTTGCCGGAGCTATAACAGCCGGTAAGTTTTTACAACACTTCACCGATTACCCATGGTTACATTTTGATATTGCTGCTATGGGATGGATGTATCAGCGTGATGGTTACCGATTAAAAAATGGCAGTGGAGTTGGTGTTAGATTATTCTATAAAGTGGCTAAAATGATTGCTAAATCAAAAAAATGAAAAAGAACAAATTAAGAATCGGATTTACTATTGGAGACATCAATGGTATTGGTCCGGAAATAATGATTAAGACTTTTTCGGACAAACGTCTTTTCGATATTTGCACACCTGTTTTATATGCAACACCTGCTATTATGGGGTATTATAAAAAGGTGTTAAGAAAAGATCAATTTAATTATCAGACAGTATCTGCCCATCAGGATGTTAAAGAGAAAATGGTAAATATTTTCAAAAGCTGGGATGATGATGTGAAGATAAACATGGGTAATTATGATGAGAAGCTTGATAAGTTTACGATTGCATCATTACAAAAGGCGGTTGAAGATTATCAGCAATTTAATCTGGAAGGATTGGTTACTTTACCTTTAAATAAATCTTCATTTCGAATACTTGAAAATAAATATGAAGGTCATACCGAATTTTTAGAAGCCGCCGATGAAAATGCGGAATCATTAATGATGATGGTAAGTCGAACGGTGAAGGTAGCCTTAGTAACGGCCCATGTACCGGTTAAAGATGTGGCTTCTATTTTAAACGAAGAAATCATTATTCGAAAAGCGAC
>JAHDHT010000284.1 GCA_020631175.1 Chitinophagales bacterium | reverse complement strand
ATGTTTTTGAATTTGTTGAAAATGAAAATGGCAGCTTTGATGCTTTGATGGGATTTAGAGGAGTGAAACTTAGAGGTAAACGAATTAATAAATAATTATAATTTACTTAGGCACATCAAAACATAATAAGGTCTCCCCGACATCTCCCCAACCTTCAGTTTCAAAATATAAAAGATAACAGATATTCTGCCCAACAAATTTTTCGGTTACATAAAAAAACTCTCTATCAGCGTCAAACTCAAAGAAATCTCCATCCCCTTCTACTTTCATTCCGGTAACTAAGTCTTTATGAATCTGAGTGAATGAATCGTAAAAAGAATTATATCGTATTGTCAGGTTTCGTTGATCATTTGAAAAAAATTCAGTTTCGATTTCTGTTAATTCAAAGTAAGTTATATTTCCACTGTTAAATTGATTACCATTGTCTAAGAGATTCTCCGGTAATTCAGGAATCTCTCCTTCAATACATGATGCAAAAGCCACAAGCAAAACGAGCACTAAATAATAAAATCTATTCATGACTAAAATTTAATGGAAGTGTTTAATGTAAATGAATTATTCAATCCTATTTCAGGTCTTACATTGACTCTTGCAAAAGGATTTTTTTCATTAAAGACCGGTTTTTCATACTTTTTAGATAAAAGCTTTACTATAAAAAAACCACTTACTAGATATCCTACAGATAATCCGGATATTTTCAAGGCTTTCTGCTGATTATATTTATCGCGTCGTTCTTCATATTCCGCTTTAAATTCTTCATAATTTGCTTTGGATTCATTTATTGCATTTTCGGTAACTGCATTCTCATATTCCTCGATTGAATCTAAAGCATTTTGACGTATTTGTTCAATTTCTGCTTTCTCAGTTGGATCAAGTAATTCAGTACTTAAAAAAACATTCGCACCTACAATGAGCGCACATGTAGAATATCTTACTGTATTTTTAATGTTATATTTTCTTCTTTTTTTAGCAAATGAATCATAGTCGGTAGAAGTCTCTCTCATTCCTTTTATATAGGTTAACGTTTCATATGCTTTTAGTTGAATTGTATCTGTAATGAGCGCCATTTTTGGAGCCCAAATTTCAATAATATATGTTCCTTCATTTAACTTCAACTCTTTCTGCTCGGATGCCTTATAAATTTGATTATCAATTTTAAATAGCGCTGTTGAGGGGACAATATTTATTTTTAATGTTCCGGTACTTTGAGCGAATAAGCTAATTGAAGAAAATAGCACTAAAAACGTAATCAATATTTTTCTAAGGAAATCAGAAGAAAATAATAAGTTGACAAATCTCTTCTGTGATTTAAAGAATAGCAGGTACATTTAACAAGGGTTTGGTCAAATATAATATTTTTATTCAATTATTAGTTTAATATTATCTTATGCGTTTAGTAGCGTTTTAAATCCTGTAATCCATAATAATATTCCGAGGAAGGTATAACTACTAACTTGTATTAACTGTATTTTACTCAAATCAAAATTTCCTTTTGTATATCCTCTTGTTAAATGAAGTATTAATAAGGCCAAACCATAAAATGGTACAAACATGCAGAGGAAGCGTTTTGGTCTTGATAAATGGTTTTCATTCATTGTACTAAGTTAAGTCTTTTTTACCGCACAGAGCGCTGAGGCAATTTCTGTTTTGTTTTTTGAACCATTAAGGGATTAAGATTTTTCGTTTTGTTTGGATTTTGGAAATATAGAATATTAAGGTTGATTGCATTTTTGTTTTGCGATTTTTTGCGGTTGGTGTGCGGGGATTTATTTGTATGAATTTCTCCACCCTCTGACCGCTGCGCTAGCTCAGGTCCCGCCAGCGGGACAGTTTTCAACCCTCCAACTGCTTCGCAGCGTCGCCTTCGAGCATAAATACTCTGATCTGCAGGCGGGACATTTTTAGTAGAGAAGCAAAAAATTTCTTCAGTCGATGATTTACTAGCTACTAAAAACTAATTACTAGAAACTTAATAATCAATATCCCAATTCAATTAAATACTTTTCCAATTTCAAAAACTGTTTGTAGTCTTTTTTCCAGTCTTCTTCGCTCAGCATATCCTTGTTAAAAAGCATAATATATCCGGAATTAGTTTCAGGATTCATGGATAACATGGTAAACAATCCGGGATCTGCACCGTTATGCCCTACTCTGCCGTTTTTCATCCAATCCCAAAAGATGCCGCTGTTTGTTTCTTTGGAAAGATTTTCGGGAGGTACTTCGAACTTTTTATCCATCATTAAGCGGCTCGTTGAAGTATTGAACAAATTAGATTCTTCATTATAAACCAGCATCATTTCCTGCATAAATAATAAGAGATCATTTACATTCGTATGCAAGCCGCCATCCGGAAAAGTAGCCAGTTTAAATTCAGGTATTGCTGTTTCTTTATTTTTATACAAAGTACTTTTTGGAAAGCCGGCTTTCGCAACTTGCCAGTATGTTGCATCCATTTTTAAAACGTCAAAAAAATGTTTCTGACAATATTCTTCGAAAGACATTCCGCTTTTTATTTCGACTAAGTAGGCCGCTAAACAAGAACCAATATTTGAATATTCATATGCCGCACCCGGAGCATCTGAATTAAAATTTTCTTTTGCATACCATTTTTCATCCGGTTTAAAATAATATCTCATAAAATCAGCAATCGACTCAGGCTCTCCTTCTATTGCATTAAAATTTTCAAGCAAGTATTGAGTACCATCATCCGAAGCTGATGTATCTTTTATGAAGTAATTGTTTGCCCAATAATTTTCGCCGTCGATTATACCGGATGTATGGGTTACTAAATGAAAGATTGTAATAGGCTGATCGGGAAAAGAAGGATGATTAATTTCAAAGGGCAGTATTGAATTAATTTCCGTATCTAAATTAAAATAACCTTGCTCTATTGACTTAGCAACAGCAAGTCCAATAAATAATTTACTGACTGAGCCAATCGGTTGAACATGTTTGGCTGAGTAACTAATTTGTTCTTTAACATCTGCAAAACCGAATCCATCTGCGAATTCTATTTCTCCTTCTTTAATTAATCCAAGTCCTAAACCGATAAATCTGCTGCTATCCATAAAAGCAGAAAGAGAAGCATTCAGATCCTTATCATTGAGGGATTGAACAAGGGGAGCTTCTAATTGAGTAACTCTTGTTTGAAAGCAAGACAAAAAAAGCAGGGGTAAAAAATAAATTAGCCTTAGTCGCATTAATAGAATTTATTCAAAATAATGAAACTAAGGCTAAAATATATAAACAGACCATAAATAAGTCTGTTAAAAATTTACTTTTTACTAATAGAAGTTAACTCAGTGTAACCAGTAAGCTTACCGTTTTTGTTATACGATTCTGTTCTTACTACTCCAACATTTTCTGCAATCCAGTCTTTCGAAGAAGTTTTCATTTTCATAATCGTTTTCACTTCCACATCCTGAGACATCACTAAACAATCAAAAGTACCGGCTGAAGTTGTTTTCTTTTCTTTACCATCAACGGTTCGATTCATAAAAATTATTTCCATGTTTAAGTCCATTCCACCCATTGCAGCGATATCGATTTTAATATTCCCGTCTTCAAGTTGCGTACCGGCTGAAGCGTCGAATGAAGGAAGTTCCATACTGGAAGCATCCATGGTCATTTCCATACCCTCATAACTTGCCAATAAAGCAGGATTCATCATGTAATCCATATCAATTTCAAAGCGTCCGTTTTCACAAACCGCTTCGTATTCGGATGTCATTACTTCCTTTCCTTTTTTATCCTGATATTGGAATTTTACGTTGAAGGTCGTTTTGTTGCCGACTGTTTTTACATCGACTAATTCATAAGTAGATGATCCTTCTTCTTTGCCTTTGGCGTTGTAATGAGTGAGTTCCCAAGTATCACCAACCTGATTCGGTAGATACGGTCGACAATCGCTTTGAGCAGACAGTTGAGCTACTGCGAAACATAGCAATAGCATTACAATAAAATGTTTCATTGAATTTAGTTTTAAGGTTAATAAGATTGCCACAAAATTACGAGATGTTTCGATAAAAGTCAATGTTGTATAAAGAGCATGTGGTCGTGGCCCGGATTGCAGTGATACCCGTTGTTTTGGCACTTCCTGAAGCTTGCTTTTTCGAAGGCTGACAGCGGAAGACAAGAAAAGGCTTAGCTGAAGCAAGTGGCAAAGCAGCGCGTATAAACGGAAAGCCGGATAGCGATTCGTTAATTGAGTTTGCTTATGGCTAAAAACAA
>JAHDHT010000283.1 GCA_020631175.1 Chitinophagales bacterium | reverse complement strand
ATTCATAAAGGAAGCGGAACGGTAAAAACAATGTATGGAAATATTCCATTTGAATATGGAGATTATATCGTTATTCCGAGAGGCACCATATATCAGGTGGACTTTGATTCTGAAGACAACAGAATTTATATTATTGAATCTTTTTCACCTGTTGTATACCCTAAGCGTTATCGAAATGAATTGGGTCAGCTATTAGAACATTCGCCTTACTGCGAAAGGGATATAAAAACTCCACAGCAAATGGAAACGCATGATGAGGCAGGTGAATTTAAGTTGTTGATCAAAAAAGAACATACCATTTATCCATACATCTATAAATATCATCCTTTCGATCTCGTAGGATGGGATGGATTTCATTATCCGTATGCTTTAAGTATTCATGATTTCGAACCAATAACCGGTCGAATTCACATGCCGCCTCCAATCCATCAGACTTTTTCTGCAAGAGGATTTGTAATTTGTTCTTTTGTTCCGAGAAAATATGATTATCATCCATTGTCTATACCCGCACCGTATGCGCATAGTAATATCGACTCAGATGAGGTCATGTATTATGTAGACGGACAATTTATGAGTAAGGGAAAAGTCGATCGTGGGCAAATGAGTTTGCATCCCGGTGGCATACCGCACGGTCCGACTCCCGGCGCTGCAGAAAAATCAATCGGAAAAGAAGGTACAGAAGAACTGGCTGTAATGGTAGATACCTTTAAACCACTACGAATTACTGAAGATGCATTAAAATATGAAATAAAAGATTATCATTTATGCTGGGTTCAAAAAGAGAACTCTTTAGAAGAAATGGCAAACTTAACCGAATAAAAAATTATTAATGGAAAATACAGCAACATTAGAAAACGCAGTTTCAACAGAAGACTTTTTACCCTTAAACGGAACGGATCATATCGAATTCTGGGTAGGTAATGCTAAACAATCGGCCTATTATTATCAGGCGGCTTATGGATTTAAACTGGTAGCTTATGCAGGTCCGGAAACAGGATTAAAAGATAGAGCTTCTTATGTTTTACAACAGGGCAAAGTTCGATTCGTTTTAACTTCAGCTCTTCATGGAGATCATGAAATTTCAAATCATCATCAATTACATGGGGATGGTGTTAAAGTTTTAGCCCTTTGGGTAGATGATGCAAAAAAATCCTTTGAAGAAACAACCAAGCGAGGAGCAAAAGCCGCAATGGAGCCGGTTACATTAAAAGATGGTCACGGCGAAGTAACTATTGCTGCCATACATACATACGGAGAAACAATTCACAAATTTGTAGAACGGTCAAATTATTCCGGCGCTTTTATGCCGGGTTATGAAGCAGTTGAAGGAATGGAAGTAAATCCTGTTGGTTTTGAATATGTTGATCACTGTGTGGGCAATGTAGAATTAGGTCAAATGAATGAATGGGTTAAATTCTACGAAGATGTAATGGGATTTAAATTATTAATCACCTTTGATGATAAAGATATTTCGACTGAATACACTGCTTTGATGTCGAAAGTGGTTAGTAATGGAAATGGTTATGTTAAATTTCCAATCAACGAACCGGCACAAGGAAAGAAAAAATCACAGATTGAAGAGTATCTTGATTTTTACAAAACCGGAGGTGTTCAGCATATTGCGATTGCGACAAAAGACATTATTAAAACGGTAGGAGAAATGCGTAAAAGAGGTATTGAATTTCTTTATGTACCGGATAACTATTATGATGATCTGCTCGATCGGGTAGGAGAGATAGAAGAAGATATTGAACCGCTTAAAAAATTAAATATTCTTGTTGATCGCGATGATGAAGGATATCTACTTCAAATTTTCACACGACCTGTACAAGACAGGCCAACTGTTTTCTTTGAAATTATTCAGCGAAGAGGAGCGAAATCTTTTGGTAAAGGAAATTTTAAAGCCTTGTTTGAAGCAATAGAAAGAGAGCAGGAACGTAGAGGTACGCTATAAACAGAAATTTTTTTAACATATTTAGGAAAGGAGTTATATATTTTATATATCTCCTTTTTTTTATGTGTAAAATATTGATTTGTTCAATAAGTATGCCCTCAAATTTTTGAAGTTTACAAAAAGCTATTTTTGAAGATCAAATATCTACGATTTTTTTTGAAATAGGTTTCAAATTTTATGCAACTTTTTTTAATCGATATAAATCATATTATCGAAAGCAAAATGAAACATGGGGGATGTTTCATAAACCATTTACTCTTCTAAGAAACACACAATTGTCACATCCAAATTACACCCTGTAATTCGGTCAAGGTTAGTCTGCGAACTTTTCAGTTCCGGATAATTGAGTCCACACTCTAAAAAACACACAGCCAGATTTTAACCAAAAATTAAAATTAAAACAACCTAGTAATGAATTTGATTAAACCCGCAATGAAAGGACTAACTTATTTAGTCGCTTTTGTTATTTTTTCAATCCACATGACCGGAGATGCGCAAGCTCAGGTCTTATCTGTAAATCCTTGTTATGCGGTTGCAGAACAAGGAGCACCAAACTACTTTTTAGTTTATGATCCGGAAACCCAACTTTGGACAAATGTTGGCGAAACAGGAACAGGAAGTATTGAGGCAATAGCCTTAGACCCAATTAACGATATTATTTACGCTACAGATAATGGCACGTTGGGTACCATAGATGAAACAACCGGCTTATTTACAGCAATCGGATCTGCCGGTTTAGCTAACGGTGCTCAATATGGAGAGATTGATATTTCTGATTTGGATGGATTAACTTTTGATCCTGTATTAATGATTTTATGGGGCTCGCATCGTATTTCCGGAGATGGAAACAACGATGTTTTAGTGCAAATTGATCCGGCTACCGGACTGGTAATTCCAGATGCATTCGGAGCAGGAATTGATTATGTATCTGTTGAAGAAGTAATCGATAATACATTGATGTCTCTGGTTTACGATGTAGATGATATCGCTTTAAACCCCTATACAGGTGTACTTTATGTAATTTCTAACCAAGGTGGTTCAGGCGGTGTACTTACTATAATTAATAAAACGGATGGAACTGTAGAGCAGGTAATTGGAAATTTCCCTGTAGATGATATGGAAGGATTAGGTTTTTCATATTATGGTGAATTATATGGAACAACAGGTAATAATGGTCCGATTCCGGAAGATTCGAACAGATTCTTTTATGTTAATCCGGAAACAGGTGAAACCACAGAATTAGCCGCTATTGATCCGACAGGTGTCGCTATAGATATAGAATCATTCGATTGTTTTTCTGAGTTTAATGATTTGGCTTTAGATAAAATCATCGTTACCGATACATCTCAACTAATTGTACCCGGCGATACATTAACCTATGAAATTACCATTTATAATCAGGGAGGATTTGATGCTTATAATTTATTTATTAATGATTATATCCCGGATGGATTAACACTTGCTGATGATAACTGGACAGATAATGGTGGAATCGCAGAACGTACTATAGAAGGACCGTTATTAATCGGATCGTCTTTAACGGTTGAAGTAAAATTTGTAATTGATTCTGGTACGGATGGATTAACCTTAACGAATGCGGCAGAAATTGGAAGTGCTTTAGATATATTTGATTTTCCATTACCGGATATTGATTCCAATTATGATAATGATCCAAATAATGAATCAGGAGTTGTTGATAATGAAGTAGATCAAGGTGGTACAGTTGATGGTACCGATGAAGATGATCATGATATCGAACCTATCGTTGTAGATTTTGCGGCATTAGAAATCGTAAAAATGGCAGGTGATGCTGCTGACGGAGAAGTTTTTCAGGTAAATGTTGGAGGATTAGTTCCGTTTACATTTGATATAACCAATACCGGAACCGTTGATTTAGCCGATTTAATTATTACTGATGATATGGGTACGGCAGATCCTGCTGATGATACTATAATTGATGCAACTTTTTGTGCTGATTTAGCAGGGCCACTTGCTCCAGGTGAAACCGTTTCTTGTACCGTTGAATTAATGGTTAATGAAGATATTGTAAACAATGCTTCAGCAACAGGAACACCGGTAGACCCGGAAGGAAATCCAATTCCTGAGTTAATTCCACCGGAAGATGAAGATGATGCTGAAGTAGATATATTATTTGGTGCTCCTGGTATTACTATCGTTAAAACTGCAGGTACTGCAGCAGATGGGGATAGTTTTGAAATTGATACGCCTGGCGATGTAACCTTTACATTTGAAGTTACGAATACCGGTGAAACGCATTTAACAGATA
>JAHDHT010000282.1:3048-4258 GCA_020631175.1 Chitinophagales bacterium | reverse complement strand
ATTTTTCCATCCTATCTTAAAAGCTATTTAAAAAGAAGCATCTAATGAAAAACATAATAATAATCCTGTGCCTTTTCTTAATGATCTCCCAAACCAAGGCCCAGGAACTAAAACGAAAAGGCTTTCTTGGTATCCAGCTGCAATACAACGAAGAAGCTAAAGGAATCGAAGTATTAAAAGTTTACGAAAATTCGACGGCTTCTGATTTGAATTTAGAGGAAGGAGATATTATTCTGAATACTAATAAAACAACAGCAGCTTCGGCTCAGGAATTTATTTCCATTTTGAAACCTTTGAGGGAAGGAGATAAGATTCAATTAGAAGTTTTACGTGGTGAACAGAAATTGAAAAAGAAAGGAAATATTATTGGCAAGCCGAAAGAAATTTCAGAAAAAGGGAATGTCGAGTATGGAAGCGTGGCTTATGATGATGGTTTTTTGAGGAGTATTCTCATTATCCCGAAAAATGTGAAACAAGCTCCTGTGCTTTTATTTCTTCCCGGGATCGGTTGTGCTTCTTATGACTTTGGTATGGAGCCGGAACACACGATTAAATTACTGGTGGAATCTTTGGTAGAAAAAGGGATTGCTGTTTTTCGGATGGAGAAACCGGGCATGGGTGATAGTTATGGAACACTTGATTGCAGCGAAATGGATTATTTTTATGAAGTGGATGCTTTTAAGGCAGCGCTGCAAAGTCTGAAATCAAATCCTGCTATTGATTCAGAACAGATTTATTTGTTTGGCGAATCATTGAGCACTATATCTGCACCGCTGGTTGGAGAAGAAGAAAATATTGCAGGCATTATTAACTGGGGTGGCATTTCGAAAACCTGGTTTGAATATTATTCTGATCTATTGCGGAAACAAAAAGTAATGCTTGGTGTCGATTATGAAGACATTGATATCGACTTCCGAGATAAACAACAATTGTATTTTGATTTTTTAGTGAAACAAAAAAGTCCCAAAGAACTGGCGACTGTTCCGGAGTACGCAGAAATGGTCGAACAAATTTTTATTGACGATTCCTATAAAGGACTGCATCACTATTCTTATTTCCATACTTTAAATTCTGTAAATGTATTAAGTGCATATAAAAAAATGCAATGCCCGGTTTTATGTTTAGCCGGTGAGTTTGACATTCATACGGCTAATAGTGATTGGGCGGAAGAAATTACAGCTTTGATTAATTTTTATAATCCCGGTAATGG
>JAHDHT010000282.1:0-2948 GCA_020631175.1 Chitinophagales bacterium | reverse complement strand
GTGATTGGGCGGAAGAAATTACAGCTTTGATTAATTTTTATAATCCCGGTAATGGAACAATGAAAATCGTACCTCAGGCAACACATCATTATTATAAAGTTCCTTCTTTGGAAAAATATAATGAGTGGCGGCTTGATGGCACGATTGATTCGGCTTATGAGGCGAAGCACTTTTCACTTGAGATAAGTGAGATGATTTCGGAATGGATGGGGTCTTTTTAAGTTTAAACTTAAATCTTTGCCAGTCCTTACATTGACACCCTCCTGCATTTGTTACCAATCGCTGAGCTCTTGGACAACGGCTCGCAAATATATTTGCTCGTCCTCCCTTGGTAGGGAGGATCTTAAAACAAAATTGTCGCTCGTCTTGTACAAGGAGGACTGAAGGTAAAAAGAGAAGATAATATTACATTATATTCGTTAGAATAAAATCTACATGCAGGAACTCGCCAACTATATAGAAAACTATTTTGGAATAACCGGCAGCGAAATCGATAAAGTGGCTGACTTGTTTCGGGAAGAGGAGATTGCAAAGCAAGACTTCTTTTTAAAGAAGGATGATAAAAATGTTTCTTTAAGTTTTGTGCGTTCAGGGATGTTACGGATTTATGGCTATGATAAAAGTGGAGAGAAAGAAATAACGCAGTGGATCAGTATGGATGGAATGTTTGTTACAGAACTTTCTTCATTGGTTTTTGATCAACCTTCGCGTTTTAATATTCAGGCTATAACGGATTGCCATCTTTTTAGTATTTCAAAACAGGATTATCATCGCATTGCAGATGTCGTTCCAAGCTGGCATCAATTAGAAAAGCTTTTTATCGCTAAATGTTTTATCACTTTAGAAAATCGGGTGTTTGAACAGATCAGTTTAACAGCAGAAGAAAAATATTTGCAATGGTTTGAACAAGCGCCGGAAATGTTCAATATCGTTCCGCTTCAATATATCGCAAGCATGTTAGGTATGTCGCCGGAAACGCTTAGCAGAATTAGAAAAAAATTAAGTTCTTGATATATGTCAAGTCAGCATCTAATTTGAGGCTGCATCTTTGTCGTGAAACAAATCAAAATGATCATGACAAAATTAAATGCAATCGCCCTTAGTACCTTTTTCAGCATTCAGTTAATCGCTCAAAAAGAGATTCATACCGAAATAATTATTAATGCAAGTCCTGAACAGGTTTGGGAAGTATTGAGTGATTTTGAAGCTTACCCGGAATGGAATCCATTTATAACTGAAGTAGAAGGCAAGACAAAAAAAGGCGAAAAGTTAAAAATAAATGCGGGCGGAATGACATTCAAGCCAACTGTTTTAATTGCTGAAAAAAACAGCGAGTTAAAGTGGATTGGCCGTTTACTAATGCCGGGCATTTTCGACGGCACCCATCGTTTTCAGATTATTGATCGCGGTGACGGAACCGTTCTTTTTAAGCACAGCGAGCACTTTAAAGGATTACTGGTTGGACCTTTTTCAAAGAAATTAGATCGTGAAACAAAGTCTGGTTTTGATGCGATGAATAAGGCTTTAAAAGAGCGTGTAGAAAATTTTAAAAAATAATTGCAAAAAGATGCAACGGAAATTATAAATATGCATCTATATAACAAAGCTACTCCCTGATGAGAATGCGTCAAAAAAAATAAATTTGATTTAAAAAGCTTTTACATATTCTAATTAGGGCACTACCCTTATAAGGCCTCCTTCGGGAGGCTTTTGTTTTTGGTAGAATCGACTGCAAACAACTGAATTACTGCAAATTTCAAAGGCGAATGAATTAGCCTTTACAGTCAGCCCATTTTTTTTGGCGAATGAATTCGCCTTTACAGAACTGAATATTTAATTAATTTGTTTTATAATTAAATATGGTAAAAAATCTAAAAAGTCGAAACCTTTTACTACTCATTCCCGTAGCACTTTTACTTACGCTGCTTATTTTCATTTATTATTTCGCAGATGCATCCAACCGTCTTTTAAGTTTTGCTTTTACGCTTGATTTACTTCTTACGATTCCCTTTGTCTATTTCTTAGTCATTCGAAAAACGAAAATTCCGAATTACACTTTTGTTCCGGTAATGCTTTTGGGGTTGATTTGTGGTTATAATTTCCTGCCACCTGAAAGTCATGATTATCTGAATTTCTTTAAGCTCTGGATTTTACCTTTTGTCGAATTATCCGTTTTAGGATTCATCATTTATAAAGTAGTTAAAACGATTCGACTATTTAATGCACATCAACAAACAGAAGCTGATTTTTATGATGCTTTAAAAAGTGTTTGTCAAGAAATATTTCCACCTCGTCTTGTTGCTTTTCCGGTGATGGAAATTGCTGTTTTTTATTATGGATTTATAAACTGGAAAAAGAAATCTTTAAGCTCGAATGAATTTAGCTATTATCAAAAGAGCGGCAGTGCTTCTTTACTTTATGCCTTAATTTTCATCATTGCCATTGAAACGATTGTTTTACATATTGTTTTAGCAATGTGGAGTGTTACTGTAGCATGGATTTTAAGTTTACTGAGCATTTATTCTGCTATTCAAATCTTTGGCATTGCACGATCTCTTCCAAAAAGGCCCTATCAAATAGAAGACGATGTATTGCAATTAAAATATGGTATTCTCACTGAAACAAACATTCCGATCAATAAAATAGAATCGATACAAGTTTTTAAAAAGAAGATCGATGAGGCCAATGAGCTTGAACGAACATTATGTCCGTTCGGTGAATTGGAAAAACACAATGTTCGTATAGAAGTAAAAGAGGCGTTGAAGATTTCCGGTTTGTACGGTTTACAAAAGAACTATACTTCTCTTTTGTTTTGGGTGGATGATGTTGATGATTTTGTAGAGGCGGTAAATCGATTAAAAAACATTTAAGTAAGGTCGAATTAATTCGCCCTTACATGATTCGAAGCCGGCACCCGGCAAACTAACCCTGATTGCAGTGGAAACCCG
>JAHDHT010000034.1:19898-25672 GCA_020631175.1 Chitinophagales bacterium | reverse complement strand
CAGGTTGATAATTTGGGAATCGGGATGAATAATGTTTCAGTAACGGATATAAACGGCTGTAATAAAATTCAAACATTTACATCTTATCAAAATGAAATAATTATTCAAGATGTAACTTGTAATGGCGGTTCAGACGGTAGTATCGAGTTTGTTATAAATGACAATTATGAATACGAATTTTTCTGGACGACAGGATCTTTAGAACCGCAAATAAATGGTGTACAAGCCAATACCTACGGAGTTTTAATTTCAGACTTTGAAGGAAACATTTATAATTTCAATCCCGAAGTTAAACAACCTGATTTAATTCAAACTGAAGTATTGACAAGCGCAGATACAGGCTATTCTGATGCTTCTATAAATGTATCTGTTAGTGGTGGAATAAGTCCGTATAATTTTGTTTGGTCAAATGGTTCAAATGATAGCTCACTGAATAATTTATCTGCAGGTATTTATCAACTTACATTGATAGATGCTAACAACTGCTTTGTACAGGAAGAAGTTGAAATTCTCTATGAACCAATTGCTGTTTCAGTTGAGAGTACAATGAATGAATTTGAATTACTTTATCAGCATAATTCATCGTTTCTGATCTTAAAGAATGACCTAAACGTAACTTTCAATTTAGAGGTGTTTAATACTAAAGGGCAATTAGTGTATAATATGTTAAATGAAAAATCCTTCCAAAAAATTGATTTATCTCATCTTGAAAAAGGTTGTTACCTTTTACTTCTAAGAGAAACTTCGGGAAAACAAATGGGGAGCTTAAAAATTATTCGTTAAAATTATTCGACCCTTTTTAACAGAGATTCTGATAATTTAATTAGCTCTTCTTTTAATGTTTTATTTGATGTATTGATCTTATTTAATTCTTCGATAGCGATTTTATTGTAATGTTTCGAAAGATCAATTATGTCTTTATCAGCACCTGCAATTTGATACAATTCTTTAACAGCCTTAATTTTATCTTCTTCTTCAAATTCTTTTAGAGAAATCCAATTTTCTAATTCCGATTTTTCATTTGCATTTAAATTATTTAGACTCTTAATCATTAAATAGGTTTTCTTATTTTGAATAATGTCTCCGCCAATTCTTTTTCCGAAGGTTTCGGCATTTCCAAAGCTGTCTAAATAATCATCAATTAGTTGAAAAGATATGCCCATTGCTTTCCCAAAATTGTAAATACTATTTGCGTCTTTAGGAGAGCATCGTGCAGTTCTTGCACCAAGTTCCAAACTTGTACCGAACAATACAGAAGTTTTTAAACTGATCATTTGGATATATTCTTCTTCACTAACATCATTCCTGTCTTCAAAATCCATATCCATTTCCTGACCGATACATACTTCTTCAGCTGTTGTATTAAATCGATTAAATAAATTTGAAAACAGGTCTGAAGGGGATTTAGATAAATATTCGTACGCTTTTATCATCATTAAATCACCTCCCAGAATAGCCGTATTTTCATCAAATTTAGTATGAACAGTGGGTTTTCCTCTTCTTGTTTCGGCTTCATCCATTATATCATCGTGCATTAAGGTGAAATTGTGAAAAAACTCTAATGCCAGTGCTGAAGGCATTGCTGTATTTAAGTCTCCGTTAAAGAGTTGGTTTCCAGCCAAACACAAAACGGGTCTTAGTCTTTTTCCACCTATCTTAAGTAAATAAGAAATAGATGATGAAAGTAAAGAATCAGAGTAGTTTTCTAATTCTTTAAATAATTGATTATCAAATAGTTGTTTTAATTCTTCTATTTTCATATTCATTGCTCAAAGATGCGAAACTTAGATAAGAAATATTCGTATATTAGGTTATAGTCCAAGCTTTTTTCTTATTAACTACTTTCCAAACAATACCGAAGCCCTAAAGTTGTATCCTGCCTATGATACATTGCACTATCTTGACTATGTTAAATCGGCAATTGCTGTAGTTTCTACGGATAAAACTGAAATCTTATACTTAAATCCTGAATTTCAACTTCTTATGAATACCTCAGAAGGGGATTTTAATACAAAAGATGTGTTGGATTTTGTTTCAGAATCTGAATTTCTGAAATCTGAAATAGAAATAAAAGGTGAATCGGCAATCCTTTTTCAGCAGGAAAATAAAAGTTACGGAGAAAGTCATTTAAAAACAGCAGTAAGCAAGGCCTTTGCTGAATATAATGCTGAGTATGTTCAATTTAAAAAGCCAAGAAGAACAAAACTGATTTTAAATCTTCTTAATAGAATCAAAACCATATTTGACTGTAAGCAGGTTGTTTTAAAAACCAACTTTACTTTAAATAATGTATTCGAAGTTTATTATGTAAACGGTAATGATGAAGGTTTCACTAATAATCCAAAAGATTTAAGGATTGATATTAGTATTCCTGATTTTTCAATTACAGACGAATCAAATTTTACAATCTGTTTTACAGGAGACAAAAATAGTATTAAGTCAGTAGAAAAGTATAGTGAGCTATTAAAAAAAGAAGTTAGTTTTTTTGCGATGTTAAAAAAACAATATGAGTTTTTTGAGTTTAATAAGTATACAAGTAACAATTCCCCGATACCTGTTTTATGGATTAATGAAATAGGTGAAATCCAACATGTAAATAAGTCATTAAGTAAAGAATTAGGCTATAATAAGTCTGAATTATATAGCATAAATTTTAATAGGTTAATTAATGAGAAGTTTATTGATTTATTTCAGGAAAAAATTGAATCAACGAAAACTGATAAATCGCAACAGTTTGATATACAGTTAATCAATAAGAATCAAGACCTGGTAAATTATATTTGTTACCTGAATTGTATCGGTTTTGATGAGCACATTTTTTATTCAATCTTTTTAATAGAGGTAAATCAACTTAGAAAAATAGAAGATGAACTATTTGAGAAGAACGAATTTTTAAATAAAGTAATAAATCTCACTCCAAATATTTTATTCGTTAAGGATAAGGACGGAAAATATGAGTTGGTGAATGATGCTTTCTGTGCTTTTCACAAAAAAAGTAAAGATCAAATAATTGGAAATGGTCCCGAAGCTTTTTCTGTTTATGATCATTCAATTGAAGAAATTAAGGCACAAGATGAAATTGTAAGAAGCAAAAAAGTTTCTCAATCCTTTTACAATCAAACCGGGGGGATAGATGAAAATCGGGAAAAATATTTCCAGACATATAAAACACCTCTTTTTAATAAAAAAGGTGAAGCAGAAAAAATATTATGTATATCCAATGATATAACACCATTAAAAAGATCAGAAACAAAACTGCTAAATATTCAAAATAAGTTAACCAACCTAATTGGTAATCTTAAAACGCTTCATAATATTCAAAGTCGTGAATTTCAAAGCTTTGAAGAAATGATTTCGGCATATTTAAAGGCCGGATGCGAAGTTTTTGATATGGAAGCCGGATTTATATTGGACTTATCAGATGATAATGCAGTTACTATCTTAAATGCTTATTCATCAGAAGGCAATGCGAACTTTGAAATAGGTCAGATTATCGAAAGTTATATTGCACATCAATCAATAAAGCTTGGTAAAACGGTTTTTACAAATATTGATGATGAAGATAAAGGCTTTAAATCTACTTTTGAATCACTGAATAGTTTTCAAAGTTTAATGGCATCTCCTTTAAGTTACAGAAGCCAGATAACAGGTGTAATTTGTTTTTTTAGCAGTCGGTCTTTTAAGATAGATGAAAATGATCAACGACTTGAAGTAATTGATTTACTTTCGGAAAATATTTCAAGAATACATGCAGCCAGTAAAATTGAATTAAACCGTCAAAAAATTGAAGTTGAATTAACGAAAAGTGAATCATTATATAGAGCAATTGTAGAAGATCAGGATAATTTAATTGTTCGATTTGATATTAATGGAAATTGCAGCTTTGCCAATAAAGCGTATATGGATCTCATTGGGTGGGAGTCAGACACAATTTCAGGATATAATATTTATGAAGATCAAAATGCAACACCAGATGCTGTAAAATATGTTAAAGATCGATTAGCCAAACTTACTTTTGAAAGTCCGGTAACAAATGAAGATGATATAACACCAATCGGTGATCGTATAATTGCCTGGAATGAACGTGCAATTTATGATAACAATGGAAACTTTATAGAATATCAGTCGGTAGGCAAAGACATTACAAAAGTTAAACTTCAAACTGATTTCCTTCAATCAATTATTGACACAAATCCGAATTACATTTTAGTTAAGGATGTAGAAGGAACCATTATTTTAGCGAACAAAGCAACGGCAGAGTTATATGGGAAAAATCCGGAAGAAATGATCGGATTGAATGACTATGATATTTCATCTAAGTTTCTTGAAAAAAATGAGTTTTATGAATCAGATAAACAGGTAATAGAAGAAGGGCGGATGATTTATTTTCCGGAACAATCAATGAGAGACCCGATAAGCGGAGACACAAAATATTTTCAAACGATTAAAGCTCCGGTTCCCTCAGCGGATGGAAAAAGTTTAAACTTGCTTGTTATTGCGGTAGATATAACAGAAAGAAAAATAATTTCACTGGCAATTGAACAATCAAATAATAAATTAAAATTATTAGCCGATCAATTAAAAAAATCGAATCAAGAACTACAGCAATTCGCATATGCGGCTTCTCATGATTTGCAAGAACCTTTAAGAATGGTCGCCAGTTACCTACAGTTGCTGGAAAATAGATATTCTGAAACTCTTGACGAATCAGCAAAGGAATTTATTTACTTTGCTGTTGATGGTGCTAAGCGTATGCAAGTTCTTATTAATGATCTACTTGATTTCTCAAGAGTTCAAAGCCGTAAAAAGCCATTTGTTGAGTTTGATTTTAATGACTTACTTGATGAGGTTAAACTTAACTTGAGACCTAAGCTGGAAGAAAAAAATGTTGAGTTTGAAGTTGAAAATCTGCCGACAGTATTTGGAGAACGATCTCAGCTAATGCGTTTGTTGCAGAATTTAGTAGATAACGCCATTAAATTCAATAATAGTGATCTGGTTAAAGTGAAGATTTCAGCCTCCGAAACAGAAAGTCATTACAAAATTTGTGTTGAAGATAATGGCATCGGAATTCCCGATGAATACAAGAAAAAGGTCTTCGAAATTTTTAAACGATTACATAGTTCTGCCGAATACTCCGGAACAGGGATAGGACTGGCTATTTGTAAACGAATTGCGGATATTCACAAAGGGCAGCTGGAAGTTAATGATTCAACTATGGGAGGTGCGAAATTTTCTTTTTCTATCGAGAAGGGATTAAAAGATATTTGAATCCCTAATACTTTCTATTCCAATCTATTATAAATTATAATATTGTTTAATGTAATTCAAATATTGAATACATTTGAAAATTGTTAATTTAACGAAACAAAATGCACAAAGAAACGTATTCTGTTTAAGGGATATTAAGTATGAACATAAATTCAGAAACGGAAAGCGAACACTTAAACGAGCCTGAAAAAGTAATTGAGATATTACTGGTTGAAGACAATCCGGGCGATGTTAGATTGACTAAAGAAGCATTGAAAGAAAGCGATGTTAATAGCAATCTAAGTTCAGTTGTAGATGGTGCAGATGCCATAGAATACCTTACCAAACAAGGTAAGTATGAAGGGGCTAAAAAGCCTGATTTAATTCTATTAGATCTTAATCTGCCTAAAAAAGATGGGAAAGAGGTTTTAACATTGATAAAATCTCATGAGGAGTTAAAAACTATTCCGGTAGTTGTTTTAACAACCTCAAATGCAGAGTCAGATATTTTAAAAACATATGAT
>JAHDHT010000034.1:14428-19798 GCA_020631175.1 Chitinophagales bacterium | reverse complement strand
ATTAAAAACTTTTGGTTGAATATTGTAAAGCTTCCACCAAATATTGATTATATATAATTGAGTGAACAAATAAAAATATTATTAATTGAGGATAACCCGGGCGATGCTAAACTCGTGGAAATCTATTTGAAGAGTGTAAACGATATAGAATTTGAGATCGAACATAAAGTACGTTTAGCGGAAGGTATTGCCTACATAACAGAAAATACGGTAGATGTTGTATTGCTCGATCTTTCATTACCGGATAGTTCAGGTCTTGATTCGCTTGATAATTTATTAAAAGCAGCGCCTGATGCTTCAGTTGTGTTATTAACCGGTTTCGATAATGAAGAATTTGGTATTAATGCCGTTAAGAAAGGTGCGCAAGATTACCTTGTAAAAGGATCTATTGAAGCTCCTCAATTAGTAAAAACTATACTATACGCTAAAGAGCGTAATCATCTTCAAAAACAGGTAAAGAAGTTTTCTGAAAATCTTGAAATCAGTAAACAAAAACTACAGGAAGCGCAGATGATCGCCAAGTTGGGGAGTTATGAAATGACACTCGACGGAAAAGAGACTTTCTGGTCTGATCAAATGTTTCAGCTTTTTGAATTTGAAAAAAGTGAAATAATACCAGACCTTGATTCATACTATTCAAAAATATTTCCGGTTGATCTTGAAGAAGTAAAATCGAAAATAAATCATGCTGTTGAAAACCAAGCTGAGTTTGCAATTGAGCATCGATTGAATCTTGCCAATAATGAAGTTAAATATGTTCGAAATCAAGGTAGAGTAAAAACAAACATTCACAGAAAAGGCCTGAAATTAATTGGTACTGTGCAGGATATTACCGATTATAAAAAAGCAGAAGAAGCATTACTCGAAAGTGAAGAACGTTATCGAACAATTTTCGAAGAGTCTCAGGATGCGATTTATATTACTACTATTGATGGTAAATTCGTTGAGTTCAATAACTCACTTTTAAAATTGTTACGATATGAGAAAGATGAATTTGAATTATTAGATGCTACTAAAATCTACGCAGACGAGGAAGCAAGAATAATCTTTAAAGAAGAAATTGAGAAAAAGGGATCGGTAGTAAATTATGATATAAAATTAAAAAGAAGTAATGGAACCGCTATAGATTGTATGGTAACCTCCACTTTATGGAGAGGTATCGACGGTACGATTATAGGATATCATGGCATCATTCGCGATATTACTGAACGTAAGCAAAGAGATGAGTTAATCCGGGAAAAAGAAGTAGCAGAAAAATCTGCAAGATTAAAACAACAGTTTCTTGCAAACATGAGTCACGAAATCAGAACACCAATGAATGTTGTGGTAGGTATGACGCATCTCTTAAAAGATACTAATCTGACAGATAAACAAATTGAATACGTTAATGCATTAAAACTTTCTTCTGAGAATTTACTTAGAATTATAAACGATATACTCGACTTTTCGAAAATTGAAGCCGGAAAACTTGACCTGGAAGAAAGGCCTTTCAAAGTTAAAGAGCTAATTGAAGAATTAATAAAATCTTTAAACTATAAAGCTAAGGAGCAAAAGACAAGTCTTTTCCAAATGATAGACATTAATGTTCCGGATGTAGTAGTAGGAGATGAATTACGATTGAATCAGGTGCTGATTAATTTAGTAAGTAATGCTATAAAATATACAGAGAACGGAGAAGTTATTTTAAAGCTTGAACTCATATCTGAAACTGATAAAACAATCGATGTTAAATTCTCAGTGAAGGATTCGGGAATCGGAATAACAGAAGAAAAACAAGCAACCATTTTTGAAAGCTTTACACAAGCAAGTATGGATACCACCCGTCTGTATGGTGGAACAGGGCTTGGCTTAAGTATTGCCAAACAAATGGTAGAATTAATGGGAGGTTCTATTTCTGTAGAAAGTGAACCAGGAAAAGGATCTACCTTTATATTTAACTCAATTTTCCGGAAGAGCATTGAAGAAAAAGATAAAGATGCTGCACCTATAATGGATGAAGAGGTCGAATATCAACCTACTTTTGATATCACAAGACAAATAAAAATCTTGTTAGTAGAAGATCATAAGATGAACCAGATTGTAGCCAGTGATCTTTTAAACAAGGCATTTCCGAATCTGGTACTTGATATTGCTGAGAACGGTCAAATTGGGGTGGATAAAGCATTGGAGAATAAATACGATATCGTATTGATGGATATTTCAATGCCGGTGATGAATGGATTGGATGCAACAAGAAAAATAAGAGCAGAAATTTCAGAAGAAAAGAAACACCTTCCAATTATTGCAATGACAGCTCATGCATTCTCTAAAGAAGTAGATAACTGTTATGAAGCCGGGATGAATGATTTCATTTCAAAGCCTATCAATCCAAATATTCTTAAAAATAAAACAGTAAAGTTTTTGAATAGTGTTTTCTCGGATGAATCGGAAGAGATACCCAATGATCTGGAAATCAACTATTCAAATAAAGACGAAGAAGAAAGTAATGGACAGGTTTCTGAAGCAGTATTACGACAAATTGACACTTCAGAATTGACAGCCGTTTTGAATGAACCAAGTCCTGCTGATATTAAAAGCGAAATAAAAGAAAAAGTTATAAATCTTGAGTATCTGAGACAAATTGCAGACAACGATGCTGCTACTTTAAGAGTAATGATAGAAACGCTACTAAATGATACTCCGGGAGAATTAGTAAATCTTAGAAAAGCCTATGAAGAAAGATCATGGGATGATCTTAAGTCGGTAGCACATAAAATGAAATCAACTATCGCTTATTTAGGAATTAAACAAGTACAAGACACAATAAAATCACTTGAACATGATGGCTTTAACCGATCTAACGAAGATACGATGGATGAAAGAATTTCAGAAGTTGATCGCTATTGTCGAAAAGCTTTCATAGATTTAAAAGAAGAATTAGAAAATTTATAAAAACAGAATAAATGAAATTATTAGTAGTTGACGACGATGTAATTATTTTACAAGCTATGAAATCCTTCCTTTCGAAAGAAGGTTTTGAAGTAATAAGTACAGCAGATGCTCAGGAAGCATTGAAAATTATTGAGGAACAAAAAAACGAGTTAGATTTAGTTGTTTCTGATATCATGATGCCATTTATGTCAGGTATCGAATTATTAACGGCCATTAAAGAAATCAATAAAGACATTCCAATTGTAATTGTTTCAGCATTAGATCAGCGTGAAGTGATTATGATGTCTTTCCAGCTAGGTGCTGAAGATTTTGTTAAGAAGCCAATTAACATGGATGAATTAATCATTCGAGTTCAGAAAGCCTTAAAACTTTTCGAACAACCTCCAGTAGAGTAAATATTTACTATCCCGTAATATGATATGCCTTTATCCAATCTGGATAAAGGCATTTTTTTATGAATTTATCTTACAATTCAAAAATAAATCCAAGTCCAAATAAAAATACGTTATTCCATCCATCCGAATTATTATCAATATCCAATAAGTATGCATTGAAATATGAAGCTTCAGCTGCTATCGAAAAACGTTGATTAATTTGTCTTATATATCCAACATTTCCTCCCGGAAACCATGTATCGTCACTGTCACTTACAAATTGATAAACATTTTTAAAGGTAGCGTAATAGCTATCCCTTTCATTCGGATGGAAACTGAAGTAAATCGGTAAATGGACTCTTAAAACCCGCGTATCCTCATCGAAACTGGTAAACTGCCAGGCGAATCCGGGTGCTGCAGCAACAGCAAATCGGCTATCTAAATCCCCAACAAACTGATACTTTACATCAAGTAAAATATTTAATGAAGAAGAAATTTTAAGTCCGATATCAGTATTTAATCCAAGCCCATATCTAATGCCAACCTCTGCATGAGGTAAAGTTGCCACACCAAGTTCATTGTCACCTGAATCAGCATTTACTGCATAAATATTTGCATTCAATCTGAAGGTATCATCTTCCAGCACCCGGGCTGTTTGAAGACTACCAAGCTGTGCACAAGAGCAGCAAAAAAGAAGCAGAAAAATAAACGGGCTAATTCTTAACATGTTCGTATATCGCATAATTCAATTTTATTCCATCCATCCAAAAAGAGTCAAAAAGTACGTATTTTAAGGGAAATTAGCCCTATACTTCAATAAATTACAATTCAAGTGCCTAATTCTACAGTTCAAAAGAAAGTACTGTTTTTCGAATACCAAACGATCTATAATTGTATCGTAATCAATTAAAACAAAAATGAAACGAGTACTAATCTTCTTAATCGTATTATTTCCAATCTTGCTTTCTGCAAGTAATGAATTCACTCAAACTGTTAAAGGTACCATTATCGACAAAGAGGCCGAATATCCTCTTCCTGGAGTAAATGTGGTATGGGTTTCTGAAAATGGACTTGTAGGAACTTCCACTGATCTGGATGGAAGGTTTGAGTTAAAAGACATCCCGGTAGGCAGACAGACTTTTCAATTCTCTTTTATCGGATATAAAACAATTACCATTTCAAATGTATTGATAGTATCGGCTAAAGAACTGATTCTCGATATTGAATTAGAAGAAGATCTGAGTACGATTAATGAAGTTGTAATTACAGATCGAAAAGACAAACGAAAAGCGGTTAATGAAATGGCGGCAGTTAGTGCCCGTTCAATTTCTATGGAAGAAATAACCCGCTTCAGTGGCTCAACTGGTGATGTTGCGAGAATGGCACAAAACTATGCAGGTGTAGCTGGTTCAGCAGATGATCGAAACGATATTATTGTTAGAGGAAACTCTCCTTCAACGGTTTTATGGCGATTGGAAGGAGTGGATATTCCTTCTCCTAACCACTGGTCTACATTAGGCACTACAGGCGGACCGGTATCTATGTTGAATTCAAATAATTTAAGAACCAGTGATTTTTTATCCGGAGCATTTCCTTCTGAATATGGGAATGCAACAGGAGCTGTGTTCGATTTAAAATTAAGATCAGGTAATCCGGATAAATTTGAATTCTTAGGCCAAATCGGTTTCAATGGGTTTGAAGGAGGGATAGAAGGACCCTTAGGTATAACCGACAGAAGTTCTTTTTTAGTTAACTATAGATACTCTACCCTGGGCGTTTTTAATGCACTTGGTATAGATTTCGGTACCGGTTTCGCCGTTCCTCAGTATCAGGATATTAATTTTAAAGTAAATATTCCAACTGAAAAATTAGGGAAATTTAGTTTCTGGGGTTTAGCAGGAATTAGTGATATTTTATTTGAAGCTGAACTGGAAGAAGACAATTTATTTTCGGAAGGAGATGAAAACTTAAGAGCAGGAGCAAGAACTGCAATCGTCGGATTAAATCACACTTACTTTTTCAATGAAAATACATCTGGAAAATTAGCTTTAAGTTATTCGGCTGC
>JAHDHT010000034.1:11674-14328 GCA_020631175.1 Chitinophagales bacterium | reverse complement strand
AATAATAAACTGACTTTAAATACCGGTTTACATGGAATGTTTTTCGGTTTAAATGAAAGTACGTCAATTGAACCAAGAGTGAATTTAAGCTATGAAGTCGGACCAAGATTAACTCTAAGTGCCGGTTTTGGCCGACATGGACAATTACAACCTTTACCGGCATATTTCAGCAAAGAAAGATTTGAAACAGAAGAAGTAAATGCGCTTAATGAACAATTGGATTTTGTACAAAGTAATCATTACGTATTGGCCGCTGATTATTTAATTGCGGAGAATACAAGATTAAAAACAGAAGTATATTATCAGCAATTATTCAATTTAGCTGTAGATCCTGAAGATGGTGATTTTTCTATGGTGAATTTCGGAGCAGGATTTGGATTTCCGAACAGAGCGGGATTAGTTAATGAAGGAACAGGACAAAATGTTGGAGTAGAATTAACACTCGAGCGCTTTCTAAATCAAGGATTCTATTACCTGCTTACCGGTTCTATATTTGACAGTACTTATGAAGGATTTGATGAAGTAACAAGAAATACTTTCTACAATTCAAATTATGTATTTAATGCTTTAGCGGGAAAAGAATTTAATATCAACGATAAGTTTGCGCTTACCATTGATGGAAAAGTTACATATGCAGGCGGAAGACGATATACGCCAATTGATTTGGATGCGTCGATAGCTGCAGGTCAGGAAATAAGAGATGATGAACAACGATTTGAAGCACAATTTGATCCATATTTCCGACCGGATTTAAAAATCGGATTCCGACAAAATGGAAAAGGGTTTTCACAAACTTTTAGTGTAGATCTGCAAAATTTCACCAATTCAAGAAATGAATTTAGTAAGTCATTCAATGAAGAAAGTGGTGAAATCAGAACTACATATCAAAGAGGATTTTTCCCTGATGTACGTTATCAAATTTTGTTTTAAATTTATTGGTGGGGCGGGTAACCGTCCCTCTTTTTTAACCATAAATACCATTAAGTGATATTAAACAAACAAATAAAAGAATTGACCGGATTTAATCACCAGTGGTATTTTATACTGGCGGTTTTATTTACAGGTATTTCTTTTCCCTTTGTTTTTCTTTTTAATGATATTTCCCTGTACGTCGACGGTTTATTTTTTGCTTGTGTGTTTGGAGTTATTACAGCACTTATTTTGTGTGGAGGAAATTTGCTCATCTTTTACTATTATAAAAAGAGAGACCATCAAAGAAACAAATTCGACGAGCAAAAATTATTTGGTTTTAACTTTTTCGTTCATATGGTTTTTACCGCAATAACGGGGTTTATTTTTTCATTCGGTCCGACTATTTTTGAAGGAGAACCTATTCACAAAATTGTTTGTATGCGTTTTGTTGTAGGCGCATTGTTATACTGTTGTATTTTTATTAGTGTCTATTATATTAGTTACTTTTTTAACGCATATAAAAAGTCGTCTCAAATACAGCAAAGATTAAGAAATGAAAATTTACAATCTCAGCTCAACAATTTAAAAAATCAGGTTAAGCCACATTTTTTATTTAATAGTTTAAATACACTGAGCAGTTTAATTCCTGAAGAGCCGGATGAGGCGGTTGAATATGTACAGCATTTATCAAGGGTGTATCGTTACATTTTAGAAATTAATGAGAAAAAATTGATACCGATAAATGAAGAATTGGCTTGCATCAAATCTTATATGTTTATGTTGAAAATCAGATTTGGTGATAAATTGCAGTTTGAACTCAATGAGAATGAATTTATAGCGGCTGATCATATCGTACCTTTATCGCTTCAGATGTTAATTGAAAATGCCGTTAAGCACAACATTGTTTCCTTCAAAAAGCCTTTACTTATTCAGATAAAAAGAGGTCGGAATGATAATATTCTGGTGAAAAATAATTTGCAATTAAAAACAGTAAAAGAAGCGTCTACCGGAACAGGTTTAAACAATATCAGAAAGCGCTATGATTTACTCGGAGGTAAAGAACCTGAAATAATTCAAACAGCTGCGGAGTATATTGTCTCACTTCCTTTATTTAATGTAAATTAAGTAGATATGCGTAGAGTTCTGATTATTGAAGATGAATTACCGGCAAGTAAACGCCTGAAAGGGTTGATTCAAAAATTGAGTGAATCAATTGAGATCGTTGATATATTAGATTCTGTTGAAGATGCAGTAGCATGGTTTAACAATTTCGATCATCCGGATCTGGTTTTTATGGATATTCAGTTAAGTGATGGACACAGTATGGATATTTTAGATCAGGTAAAAGTAAAATGCCCAATAATATTTACTACGGCTTTCGATCAATATGCAATTAAAGCCTTTAAATATAATGCAGTTGATTATTTATTGAAACCGGTAGACCCTAAAGAATTACAGCAAGCCTGGAATAAGTTTGAAGATAATTTTGGTAAACAGGATAATAATTTATCTGAAATTATGAACCAGATAAAGAACATTCAAAAGGGTTCTGTTTTTAAAAAACGGTTTTTACTGAAAAAAGGTGATCAATATCAATATGTAAATACAAAAAGTATCCAATATTTTTACTCCGATGAAGGGCTTACATTTTTAATTTCCGATGTAGGACAGCAATTTATAATTGATGATAAATTAGATCAGCTTCAACAAGAATTAGATCCAAATGATTTTTTTAGAATCAG
>JAHDHT010000034.1:5450-11574 GCA_020631175.1 Chitinophagales bacterium | reverse complement strand
ATAAATTAGATCAGCTTCAACAAGAATTAGATCCAAATGATTTTTTTAGAATCAGTAGAAAATTCATAATTAAAGACACAGCAGTAGCCAAAATACACAGTTATTTTAATAGCCGATTGAAGCTGGAATTGAATCCTTCTACTAATTTGGAAGTTATTGTTTCAAGGGAAAAAGTGCCTTCGTTTAAGGCTTGGTTAAATTCGTGAAAGGTAGTTGTTATCAAACAATATGATTCCATCACTTCGCTTTGAAAGAAGAAAGATTCTGTAGCATTGCTTTTAATGAATGAAAAATTATTTCAAAATCTTGCGCTTATAAAGTTGTATTAAGACTACACCAATCAAAGTGGGAGCTACCCATGGAATAACCATTAAAGAACCAGAAAAAATATCACCCAAAAAGGCTCTTCCACCAAAGGCAAAAAATGCAGTATATGCCGCCATACCGGCTATAATCATACTACTCAAATGTTCGGTATACCACTTTGTACTTTCAATTAATTTAGTCTCACTTTTCCATAAATCTGCAGAAGCCACTAATCCAATAATTCCGAAAATTAGAGATAAATTCGACATCCCTTTAAAACCATACATAAAAGCCGCAGTCAAGTTCGCTACACTTAAAATGAATACAGCAATTGCCCAATATTTGGAAATACGTAAATAACGCTCACTGACTTCTTTTTTATTTTTTAATACTGCAATACCTTGCCAAAGCGGTGAAGCGGTTATAACAGATAAAAAGCCAAGGAAAAGTGCAGCTAAATAATGCCCCTGAAAAATATTAATGATACTTAAGATAAATGCGGTAATCACCACAAACCACATTGTATAAACATAAATCCATCCAATTTTGACATGCCATTCGCCGCCTTTTTTTAAGAAAAGAGGAATTAGAAATGCAATTAAACTAATTGCACCAATAATAATGTGGGCTTTTAAAAGAAGGTTGTCAATCGTTTGCAGCATTCTTTAAGTTAAGCAATTTGATTCGTTTTTTTCCATTTACGAATTCTTGTTCTTGCGTTTTTAAATGGCGAACTTGTATTTAACTGAATCATTCTGCCCATCGAATAGTGTTTATACCAAAGAACTTCATAGATTTCTTTATTACTTCTGGAATCAATCAACTTACAGACTAAAGCATAATTCGATTTCAACTTTTTCAATAATGCTTCAATCGACAAAGGTTCATAATCCCGATAAAATTTTATAGCTAATTCTCCTAGTTCAGTCCATTTAAATCCTTCATCCGGGAAAACAGGTTTTGAACCATTTTCAAAAGCTTTATTCCATTTCAAAACTAAATCCATCCATCCACATAAATAAGCAGTTAAATTATGTAATGAAATTTCAGTGTCTTTTTTATGTCCCGGCATCAATGGCTGATAAAAAAAGCTTTCATCAACTCCTTCAAACTCATTAATTAATTTTTTGAAAGTGCTTTCTATTGCTTCCAATAATTCTGTTTTGTTTTGAGGTACGTGCATTATGGAATTAGATTTAAATCCTCTTCATCCGGTTTCCGCATTCCAAACCGAACATCCAGTAATTCTTTTCTTCTTTTGTTGGTGTAATAACTTAATTGAATCAAGGGTCCGAATTGATCATCAATTTCAAAACCACTAATAACAAAACCATATTTCAGCTTGGGAATCAATATAGCATTATTGCCCATTTTATGATTGCTGAAAATACGTTGAAAACCATCTTTTTTGGCTTGTTTAACAATATGATCAAGCATTTCGGAATAAACACCTTTGTTGCGATATTCAGGCAATATAGCTGAATTGGTCATATATAAATGATCTGCTCTTGATTGAATACCAAAAGACCAGCCTATAGGAATACCGTCTTGTATAGCCAATATTTTGTATCGGTAAAGTTCTTTTAGATTTTGAAAATGTTCTTTAGTCTTTTCTTTTTCAAAATCATCAAATACAAGATGCGTATTAAAGTTAAATTCATTTGCATAAATGGATTTAAAATGTCGGTCAAGCACAGGCCTTAATTCATCTTCATCAACAAATTTAAATACTGTTTTCATATTGCTTTCGGTTTATAGTATACAAAACATGCCGCTCAAGATCATCTCCTGCGGCAATTTTAGGATGATTAAATTCGCATCGAAACTTCATCCCGACCTTCTTCATTACATGTTCGGAAGGTTTATTAATACAAGCAGTAAAAGAAGCCACTTCCTTTAAATTCAAAGCTGAAAAACCATATTGCAAGCATCTTAAAGCCGCTTCAGTAGCATAGCCTTTATTCCAATAATCATCATGCAAACGCCAGCCAATTTCAATATCAGGAGCATTCGGAATTATAATTTGAGTAAAATAAAAACCGGTCATGCCTATAAGCACACCGTCTTCCAATCGGTCTAAAGCATAAAAGGTAAATCCATCCACCCGAAAAGCCTTCTGAAGTCTTTTCAAAAATATTTTATTCTCTTCCCGATTTGTAGTCCTTGGAAAAAAACGCATTACTTTTTCCGAACCATTCATTTTACATAAGAAATCCAGATCGTCTTCCTTCCAAGCCCGGAATCCTAGTCGTTCAGATTGAAATAAATACATTAATTAACCGCTCTGCCGACACCGCCTAAGCGACCGCCTAACCATGCCATAGGAATATATGCCACTACTAAATCAACCACTTTCATCCACATCGGGAAAGGATATTGGGCCATCATAATGCCTCCCACCAAAAAGAAAGCTCCTACAATCATTGCTAAAATCATTTTTCTGCTCGCACCAATCATTGCAGCAAGAAAAGCTCCAACTAATGTGCCTAAGCCATGCGCCAATAAAGGAACAATTATATGATGCGAACGAAATAAATGTGCATGCGCCTGAACACTGTCAGGATCACCGGCAATCATTCCTTCAGGACCGGGAATCAGCATGGTTCCAAAAATAATGATAGCCATATTAATTCCGCCACCAACAAATAATCCGATAATTACACCAAGAATATTTCTTAAAATAGGATGCATAATTTTACTTTTTAGGTTTTAATGAAGCCGTATAGTCGAAACTCTTCTGAAACCATGATTTCATACTGCGCAATGAAGCCCAGACTTTTTCGGGCACAAGCACAAACTCTTTCATTTGCCGCTCATGCTGAACCATGATTTGAGCATTGTATTTTTTGATGAACTGATCACGGTCATCTGCAGAAAGACGCAAACCCATTGAACCATCCTTAGATAAAAAGGAAAACATATGTCCGTTCAAAGAGGTATAAGGCATTGTTTTACCTTTTCGTTCTACTTCCGGAAAGGCAGCTACACATTTTTCATAGCATGATAGCAGATCGCTCATAGTAAATTGAAAATTAAGCAATTCTGCGCAAAGAATCAATTACTCTTCTTCATCATGGCTCTCTGCCATTACCATATCAATGGTGCGATTCTCCAGATTAGTCTTTTCTACTTTTACCCGAACCACATCACCAAGCTTGAAGGTACGGTCGCTCAACAAACCAACAATCGCCTGCTTCGCTTCTTTGTAAACATATTGATCATAGGGCAAATCTTCAATGCCAACCAGGCCTTCACATTTGCTTTCCAGCAATTCTACAAAAATACCGTAATGCTTAACACCGCTGATCATTCCTTCGAATTCCTGACCTATTTTATCCTGCAAGAATTCCACCTGCTTAAACTTTGTGGCTGTACGTTCTGCCTTTATCGCTTTACGCTCCATCAAAGAACTGTGCTCTAATTGCATCTGTAAAGCATTGCGTTTAGCAATCGGCTGCTTCTTTAAAACGGATTCCAATAATCGATGCGCTAATACATCAGGATATCGTCGAATAGGAGAGGTAAAGTGTGTATAGTTTTCAAAACCTAATCCATAATGACCAATATTTGTCGTAGTATATTTCGCTTTCGACATACTGCGTACTGCTAAGAAAGAAAGTAAACTTTGCTCCGGTTTACCTGCAATTTTCTTCATCATGCTATTCAGACTTTTCGAAAACTCATCCATATTATCCAGTTGAATTTCATGTCCGAACGTTGAAGCATAATGCTGGAAGGTTACCAGTTTTTCAATATCCGGTAAGTCATGCACACGGTATACATAGGGTATATCCTTTCCTGTTTTCGCTTTTTGCTTTTGAATAAATCCGGCTACCGAACGGTTTGCCAATAGCATGAAGTCTTCAATTAGTAAATGTGCATCTTTTCGTTCTTTCGTATACACCTCAATCGGCTTTCCTTCCTCATCAAATCGAAACTTTACTTCAGCCGTTTCAAAAGAGATTGCACCATTATCAAATTTTTGTGCTCTTAATTTATAAGCCAGGTCATTTAACAAAGCCAGTTGCTCAGACCATTCACTTTCAGCACCTTCAATAATTTCCTGCGCTTCTTCATAAGTGAAACGCTTATCCGAATAGGTGACCGTTCGCCCAAACCATTCATTAATTACTTTGGCGTTTTCATCCATTTCGAACACAGCAGAATAAGTACACTTTTCTTCATTCGGTCTTAGAGAACAAATAACGTTCGATATTTTTTCAGGCAACATCGGTAAAACCCGATCTACTAAATAAACTGAAGTTGCTCTTTTATAAGCCTCTTTGTCTAATGCCGTTCCCGGTTTAACGTAGTGACTAACGTCTGCTATGTGCACACCGATTTCCCAGTTGCCATTTTCTAATTGCTGCATCGAAATAGCATCATCAAAATCTTTTGCATCATGCGGATCGATTGTAAAAGTAGGCACTTCGCGCATATCGCGACGTTCGGCAATTTCTGCTTCTGTAATCTTATCAGAGATTTTGTTGGTTTCCTGCATCACCTCTTTTGGGAAGCTCAGAGGGAAACCGTTCTCTACCAGAATCGCCTGCATTTCAACATCGTTCAAGCCTGGTTTGCCGAGTACTTTAACTACTTTTCCGGTCGGACTTTTATCCTTGGGTCGCCAGTTTAATAATTGTATTACAACTTTGTCCAAATGTTTAGCATCCATCGTATTTTCAGGAGCTATAAAAAAGTCTACCGGCGTAATGCTTCGATCTGGCTGCACAAATGCAAACTGTTTCGAAATATGAATCTGACCTACAAACTCCGTTTGATTACGTTCTAAAATTTCCACAACCTTTCCTTCCAGTTTTCCGGATTTCCGTTCTGCGAAAATTTCAACTTTTACTTTGTCACCATTAAAAGCCTGATTTAAATTACCGTATTTAATAAAAACATCTTTAGCATGTTGATCGGTAATTACATAAGCGTTTCCGCTTTTATTCATGTCCACATAACCAACAATTGGTTTTTTCGAGGACTTTCCTTTTTTAAGTTTAAATAATTTGCTATTGCTCTTTCGAAGCTTGCCTTGCTGGCTTAATTTTTCGAGCGATTCAACGACCTGTTCTTTCATCACTTTTTTCTTTTTAAAGTGCTTGATCAAGTCGCCGTAAGTAAATTCTTTATCCGGATTCGAGATGAAATAAAGCAACACTTTTTTCATCACAGTTTCCGTACTATATCGTTTTAATTTCTTTTTCTTCTTCGCCATCGCGTCAATATCTGTTTAAAATTTAAAATAAATGTAAAAAGTCATACACAGGTTCTTCAGAACCTTAGATGATTGGAGAGGGGAGCAGGTTGTTCGCTAAGCAAAACCCTGTTTTTAAGTTTATGGTTCAGTTTACGTTGATTTTCCTTATTAGTTTTCAGTTTCTAGTCCACAGTCTTCAGTTAAGCGTTTGATCATTGACAATGCCTTAATACGGCTGACTCTTCAATTTTAACCATTAAATTACAAGCCTCTTAAATTTACACTTAAGCTTAAAATGATCTGGGCAGCCGGGCGGGCTTTCCCCTGCAATCTTTTCCCTAAAGCCCAAGCCCTGCTAAAATGCCTTGCAGCTTCCGCTGGTCGCTACAATGCATTAAGCATGGCTAAGGCTTTATGCAAAAGTATTTCCGGTACAATCCCTGCTGCGGGTTTGAAAGTTCAAGAGGCAAGTTCAAGTATCAAGTGTCAAGAGAAATTCAAATGTCAAACTCAAATTCAAATTCAAGATTTTGAAGTAGCACGGTACTTTGTCGCACAGACAGATGCTTATTTGTACGACTAACGACTTACACCTTATACCTATGGACTTAAAGT
>JAHDHT010000034.1:2496-5350 GCA_020631175.1 Chitinophagales bacterium | reverse complement strand
GCCGTCAGGTGCCATTACTTTTATATTATAATCTTTTAGTGATCCGACAATTTCAACTAAACCGGTAGTAGGATTAGGTAATAACGAAATGGCATCCTGTTCTAAAAATAAATCTATAGAAGTAAGGTTACAATTCGTATCAAAATATCTGCAAAGTATATCATCGATTCTCACAAGAATTGAATCTGCAACTTGTTCATCATAAACAGCTAAGGCTTCATCATATCGTTCTACGTGATGATCTTCGAGGTTGGGGGTAATTGAATTATATGTATTTAAAAATTCTGCTGCATTCGATGGAACCAATGAACGATAATATAAAATGCGTTCTTTGATTCTATTCTCTTTGTCATAAGCATCTAATTGATTCACTAATGAAGTAGACGGAATGCTTCCCCATAATTCCCATAAGGGTGCGAAATTGAAACCTAATTGATCAGATGCAACCTGAATATATTCATCCGCAGACACAAACTCAATTCCATTTGCCGGATCTGGTGCTTGCAAGGCCAGATCATACCAATACTGATGAATAAGTCCCAGTGAATCCCATGACAGTAAAGCCGCAACATCCACATATTTCGCAATGCCTCTTGCCTGATATGAAACATCATCGTAACGAGAGGCTATGTTTCTTCTGAATTTCGGATCTAATATCCAATCTAAAGCAGCCTGGTCACGTGTTAATCTCTGAAAACCGGGCGCATAATAGAGTGCTGTATCTAATGAAACACCAAAAACTACATTAAATGCCATCACTGTTGGGATGTCAATATTTGTTTCCAATTCATCATCTATGGTCGGCATATTATGTAAATGCCCTAGTTCATGAATCATAGTAGATCCATCATATGTTTCCATATAGATATATGGATCTAAAGCAGAAACCGGCAGAGAGAATGGATCTGCTTCAGAAAGATCCCCGTTTACAATCGACATTGGATAGGAAGCCGGTAATGTGCCTTGTGTGTAGGATTGTGGTTCACTTAAAATGTATTCTGACCTTATTCTTGATGCAGGTCTCCCCGCTACCACGTTAAATGTAGCAATGATATCATTCAAAGGATTGAGATAGGCGTTAGGGTCCGGAAACATCTCTGCAAGGGCTCTCGGAAAGGTGGCCATAAAATTATCCGATTCAACATCCACCCAATTAACATAAGCATTATTCAGGTCTGCTTGATAAGTAGAAAGCGCATTTGAAAATCCTGTCTTAGTAGAATAATATGGGGACTTTACGGCATTATCAAATTGAAGCATTGTGCTGCCAAAATTTGATCCATCCGGAAAAAGAATATAAATCGCTCCTCCCATTGGGTTAGCTACTGAAACTATATTGCTGTTAACTTGGAAATTTGTTGCAATAGTTGGAAATCGATGAAAGCCTCTGTTGTCTAACCTTAAGTCCGGTGCATGTGCACCAACGCGAATTTTCACCCCTTGATTTATTAATGAAGCAGGTACGCTTACTTCAACAATTTCTCCCGGAGCTGCATAAAAGCCGGTCGGACGAATTACAAAATCTTGCTGATTAAGGTAATATCCAGGATCGGTATTGAAGTCACCATCTACATTTACAGATTGATTGACCCGTGGTGCAGCGGGTGATACAATTCCCGGCAATAATGTATGATCCATAAAACTAATTCCATCCATATTAGCCACATTAGCATTGCTGTAAAGATTGTCAATAGCATATTGGATAAACATAAATTGCAAAGCTCTGGGAACCGACAATTCTGCCGGATCGATATATTGTGCATAAAATTGAAATACCGATCCGAATGCTGCTTCATAAGCATTGATATAATTCATTATATCGGAATTGAAAATAGTCTGAATGTTATCGTCCCATTCGTTTACAATCGTGTTGAGTAAATCTTCCTGTTGAGTCTGACTTAATGTGACAGAACCATCAACATGAGCTGTTAAGGAATTAAGCGCTGATGTGAACGTGCTAATATCACCTACAAAAACAGGATTGTATATTTTGAAATAATCTATTGAAGTTTTGGCGAATGCGTATTCCAGTGTACCTTCATTATTATCCTGATCGGTACCTAACCATATTTGTTGTGTATTTAATGAGGTCTTAAAAATCTCTGCGTCAATAAAACTTATCGGGAAATGTCTATAAATTCCATTTAGCTTGTAAACCACATTCGGGCTTTCATTATTGAGTCGCATTATTAGTTTTAAATCTACCCATTCATCTTCTTCAATAACATCATTGAAAATCCATTCGCCTTCAAAACTATTATCACCGAAAGACATCAACAATCTATATTCTCCATCCATTTCAGAGACTGAAATATTGAAGCCTAAATCAGCAATTAAATTTACTTTATTACTAACAAGAATTCTTTTTCCTTCCAATCCAAATTGACCTGTATTTGGGTCCGGGTCTCCGTCGTATATATCAGTAATTTTAAATCTTATTTGCACTTCAACATCCTGATTAATGTCTAAAGATTCATGCAGCTGATCCGGCATAATTAAATATTCATCCCCTTCTAATTCAAGAACCTGATTCAATCCATCTGTAATGATGGAAGGGTTACCGTTAGCCGTGGGGTTATATCCATTGACTATATCATTAATATTGGTATTAAACGGAAAATCGGCGATTTGAGCAAACAAGCTTGAGCAACATAGTATGCAAATCAATACAGGAAAATATTTTAGGTTCATGTTTTAGTGTTTTACAGGATAATTATAGTTGAAAATACGAAATGTGGATTGCATTGTTTTATACCGGCGCGCTTTCTGTGTCAGCTACATGCTTTGTTGAAACTTATTTATGAAGGGCGAGTGAAGAGTTGCGAGGTAGTTAGGAGCGAGGAGCGAGGTGTTT
>JAHDHT010000034.1:0-2396 GCA_020631175.1 Chitinophagales bacterium | reverse complement strand
TTTTTTCGCTCGGGCATCACTAAACCTGTTGAATATAGAAGAGATCAGCTGAAGAAGCTGAGACTGGTAATCGAAAAATATGAAGATGATATTTGTGATGCTTTGAACAAGGATTTACACAAACATCCTTATGAAGCTTTTACGACTGAAGTTGGGATGGTTTTTAAAGACATCGATAAGACTTTGAAAAACCTTAATCGATGGGTGCATCCGGAGTCGGTTTCTACGCCGCTTTTTATGCAAATTGGTAAAAGCCGTATTTATTCTGATCCTTATGGATTGGCATTGATCATTGCACCGTGGAATTTCCCATTTCAATTATTGTTTTCACCAATGATTGCAGCTATTGCTGCAGGTAATTGTATCGTTTTAAAACCTTCTGAATATTCGGTGAACACAGCTGCGATAATGACCAAAATTATCGAAGAAACATTTGATTCGAAATATATTTCTATTTATAACGGTGGACCTGAGGTGAGTCAGGCTTTGTTAAAAGAAAAGTTTGATGTAATCTGTTTTACAGGTTCTACTTTTGTTGGTAAAATCGTTTATGAAGCAGCAGCTAAACATTTAACACCTGTCATTTTGGAATTGGGTGGAAAATGTCCTTGTGTGATCGATGAAAATATTCCATTGAAGCATGCAGTTCAACGAGTCGTTTGGGGAAAATTTGTAAATGCCGGTCAGGTATGTTTAGCTCCGAATTATTTATTCGTACATGAAAATATTAAAGACGAATTTATTCCTGCTTTAATTAAAAAGATAATCGACAGCTTTGGGAAGGATGCTTCTAAAAGTAAATCGTACGGAAGAATAATTAATGCAAAAAGCTACAATCGAATCAGTGCAAAACTGGAAGGAGCTAAATTAATTTACGGTGGAGATACCAATAAAGAAGATCGTTATATCGAACCTACTGTTATTGAAATATCAGATTTAAACGATCCGATAATGAGCGAAGAAATATTTGGACCTTTGCTTCCGGTATATTATTACAAAGACCTCGATGAAGTAATTGATTATATTAATTCAGGCGACAAACCATTAGCGAACTATATCTACACCGTTGATAACGATAAAGCAGAACGTTATTTAAATGAAACGACTTCTGGTGGTGCTTGTGTGAACGATTGTGTTATGCATATGGTAAATGATAAAATGCCATTTGGCGGAGTAGGGGCAAGTGGTCTCGGTTCTTACCACGGCAAATTCGGTTTTGATGCTTTCTCTCATCAAAAAGCGGTTTTTAAAAATCAATTAAAAATGGATACGCCATTCCGTTATGCGCCTTATAAGTTCGGAAAAGGATTAATTAAAGCATTAATAAAATATTTAACCTAAAAGTCTATGCCTTACCCTAGCGTTTTTGAAGCCTCTACTACCCAAACAGCCTTAGAGCGTTTAAGTAAACTTACTCCCGAAACGAAACCGGTTTGGGGTAAAATGAATGCATCTCAGATGCTGGCGCATTTAAATGTGGCCTATGATATATGTTACGGTAAACTACCGGTAAAAAATGGTGCATTTGCCAAGTTTATGTTGAAGCTTTTTGTAAAGGGAATGGTAACAACAGACAAAAAGCCTTATCCAAAAAATGGAAGAACAGCAGATGAGTTTGTAATTTCAGGAGAACGTGATTTTGAAAGAGAAAAAAGTAAACTCATTGATTATATTAAGGAAACCGAAAAAAACGGTGTTGCTTATTTCGAGGGTAAAGAAAGCGTTTCTTTCGGTAAAATGAGTGCTAAAGAATGGTCGGTTCAGTTTTATAAACATATGGATCATCATTTTCAGCAGTTTGGAATTTAATTAATTATGCTTCGTATTCAACATCTTTTCTGTCTCTTGTTATTGGGAGCTCTTTTATTTAATTCATGTAAAAAAGATGTTGACGACAGTCCAGAACCTGATCCCGGTCCGCAAGATCCAATTGATGTTATTATATTAGAATGTGATGACTTTACTATAAGTCAGGATATGCTTGCGCTTCAGGAACAAGAACCTTTATTGATAAATGTAGATAGTACTGAAACAGATTATATTTTTCATTTTGATAATGAAATCATGTATCAGTTTTGTCAGGATGCAATTGAGTCAGTTCTTTATAATGAAGAAACCTGGACGAGCACCATCGTTTTAACAGATGAAACAAGCTTTGAATTTCCATCTGGAGGAAGTATTGAATTAGAAGTTGAAATAAACCCTTCCGGCTATAATCCTTTAAGTGTGATGCTAAGCTTATCAGCCGTGCGGGAAGGAAAGGCTTCTGTTAGAATTGTTGGGAAATATGGTCCTGATTCAGATTATGTTCATGCATTTGATGCTGTAGGAACGGATATTAATTTGCCGATTTATGGTTTATACTCGAATCATATTAACTTGCTTGAAGTAACTTT
>JAHDHT010000033.1:19629-25735 GCA_020631175.1 Chitinophagales bacterium | reverse complement strand
GCTTCTATGGACTAAAACTATAAGTCTTCAATTTTCCTTAAATTGTCTTTCGATGAAAAAATGGGGCATTATTCTCAATCCCAAATCCGGTTCTGGTAAAGGCAAGAAAGACTGGCCATTAATTAAGCAGCTATTGCTCGATAAAGGCTTTGAATTTCAGTTATTTACTACAGAATTTGCAAGACATGCCGTTCAATTAAGCCGTCAGTTGGTCGAAGAGCATTTTGAAGATATTTTAGTTATTGGAGGTGATGGAACCTTGAATGAAGTCGCTAATGGCATCATTGAAAACCATCCGGATTCTAATGTTACATTGGGCTATATTCCAGTTGGGACCGGTAATGACTGGGCGAAAACAATGTTGATTCCGGCTGGTGATTATAAAAAGAGCATTGACATTATTGCTTCGAATAAATCAATAAAACAAGATGTAGGTCAGGTCAATTGTATTTTAGATGGTGAACCGGTCAAACGCTTTTTTATGAATGTTGCCGGTTTCGGTTTCGATGGTAAAATTGCTCATAATCTTGATCAGGACAGAAAGAAAGGAAAAAAGACGAATAAACTGACTTACCTATGGAGCATTTTGAACGGAATGTTTGGTTATAAAAGTCAACCTGCTGAAATTGAATTTGCTGAAGATAAAGTGAATGTAAATGTTACTTTTTCATCGGTGGCTATTTGTCGTTTTTTTGGAAACGGAATGTTACCTGCGCCTGAAGCCGACCCTAAAGACGGTCTTTTCGAATTAACCATCGTCGACAGCCTTTCCCCTATCGGAATGCTTACAAAATTGAAGAGTTTTTATAATGGTACGATTGCCAAATATAAAGAAGTATCCTTCCACAAAACTAAAGAAGTAATTCTAAATGCGGGGAAAGAATTATTGATTCAAACTGACGGTGAATATGCCGGTCATGCTCCTGCCACTTTTACCATTCTTCCTAACAAACTAAACGTAATCATTAACAATGAAGCATTTATGTAGTCTGTTAATTTTATTAATAACAGTTCAATTTTCATTTGCACAAACAAGTACAGACATCATAGTGTTTGATTTAGTGATTGATCAAAATAGCAATCTGCAATTAAGTAATGAATTGAATATTACGGATCGGGATGGATATGATAATCAACCATGCTTTTCTCGTGATGCTAACAGAGTTTATTTTACCTCATTCAGAGACACGCTGCAATCTGATATTTATAGATATGATTTCATTAAAAACAAAACCGATCAGATTACAGCAAGTAAAGCGAGTGAGTTCTCCCCTACCTTGCTAAAGGGAGAAAGATCTTTTTCAACGGTTCGCATAGAGGAAGATGGGAGCACTCAGCGATTATGGGAAATTGATATTAGAAGCCGGGATGCTAAGGTTTTAATGCCGTCGGTTAAAGGCATCGGATATCATAGTTGGATTAATGATAAAGAACTGGCTTTATTTATTGTTGGCGACCCACATAGTTTACATTTAGCTTATTTAAAAAAGGATTATACTAAAAGAATTCAGGAAAATATTGGAACAGCAATTCACAAAGTTCCGGGGCAAAATGCATTTACATTTATAGATAATAGTGATACAAGTAATTGTCTGATTAAAACCTATGACATCAAAACGACAAATACAAAAACGGAATGTGCTTGCTTAAATGATGCTGTTTATTTCACTTATCTAAAGGATGGAAGTATTTTAAGTGGAAGTGGAAATACATTGTACATTAAAAAACCAGCTTCGAAAGATTGGGAATTAGTATGGACATTCGATGAAGATTTTAATTTTTACAGAATAGCTTTAAGTCCAGAAAACAATAAGATTGCATTTGTGGTTTACAGATGAATAAAACCAATTATTAGATTTAATTAATTAACTTTTCAATGAATTTATTCAACTCAGCTTTCTCATCACCTTCGTATTGATATTTCTTTTCATCAAGAAGTTCTAACAAATAACCGTTCATTGCCGAAAACAAGTGAAACCCACTTAAAACTACTGCAGATTTATCAGATTGTTTTTGAATAATGCATTCATCCACCCGATCATCAATAAAGCGAATAATTGATTTCTTATATTTTCTTATGGTCACATAAAAGTTAATGTCGTCAAAATAATGTTGTTGAAACAACATTAAATAATACTCCGGTTGTTCATTTGAAAATTGATGTAAAACTAATAATGAATTAGTTAATCTGTCTTTCGCATTCTTTGCACTTAAAGATTTCGTTAATCCACTCATAAATAATTCATTGGCTTCTTCAGCAAGTTGAATTAATATATCTGATTTACTTTTAAAGTGTCGATACAAAGCAGTTGCGCTAACATCTAATTCGATGGCAATATTACGCATGCTTAACTGTTCAATACCATCCTCGATTAACATTCTGCGAGCAGAAGAAATTATATTTTCTTTTAGATCAGACAAGTTATTCTTTCAGTAAAATTTCAATAAAACGTTTAGTTGAATCTTCATAATCTTCAAAAACAGATGTAGCCGGACCGTTAAAGCCAGTATGTATTTTTCTAATTTTTCCTTCCCGATCAATAAAAATGGAAGTTGGAAATGAGATTACTTTATTCAACATAGGGAATTTTTCTGAAGCAACTTTTTTACTTGCTTTTCCTCCCCAAACAATCGGATATTGTATTCCGGTTTGTTTCACATATCGTTCTAAAAGCGCATTTACTTTATCCATATCATCAGAACGTTCAAAAGCTACCGCAACAATTTCCAATCCATCCGAATGAAACTCATCATATAAATCTGTATAAAAAATACTTTCATCCATACAATTAGGGCACCAGCTTCCCATGATCTGAAGAATGATAACTTTACCTGTATAAGGTTTATCATTTAAATCAATTGTTTTTCCATCCGGATCAGAAAATTGAAAATTATAATCTTCAGTTGTATCAGTAATGTAAGTTAGCTTATCGGGATCACCAAGTGTGAATTCGTTGTTCTTTTCTGCCATCCAGTTTTCATACCAGTGATTACCTGACCAGAATTCTCCTTCGATAAAATCGCCATAATTAATGCCTTTAAATAAAAAGGCATGCGCTCCATCGAAACAGGACAACACAAAGGTTTCTCCGGAAACATGACCGGATAAATATCTATAATCTCCGGTTTCGGTTCTGAATGTTCCGCTTAGTGCATTACCAATTTGCCTGAATTCTCCTAATGCAGGATATTCATCTTCAGAATCCGGACTAAATCTCACCATCCAGCTACCGGTCATATCAAAAGCAGGTTCAGATTTATCTTTTACTTCCTTATTCCATTCAGCAGAAAATGGCAGGCGATAATCTTCAGACTTCGCATAGTTAATCCACTCTCCTTTCATTGATGTCTCGGTAAACTCATTGATCTGAAACAGATTATCGAAAAGCGGCATCCTGAATGTCAAGCTATGCCCTTTTTTGTTTACTTCTTTAACCTCAATCTTCTCTTCTCCGTTATGGATGGATATATTAATTCGGTCTTTAACATACTTGATTTCTAAATTGATCGGAATTTGCTCTTTACCAATATCTAAAGCACCCATCCAGCTACCTTGATTCAGCTTAACATCATGCATAGCCATTAGCGCTTGTGCAGATATGCACAGAAAAAAGAGAATATATAGTCTTTTCATAGATTAAACTTAATAAATTAGCATCAGTCATAGACTGCGTACAATTAAACAAAATTTAAAACAATGAAAAAGTCAGTATTAAGCATTTTAGCCTTTGCATTCATTTTCAGCCTTGGATTACAGGCGCAAACAAAGGTTGGAGACAGAACAGGAACCACAAAGAGCCCTCAAACAATAGAACAAAATACAAGTGATGATATCTTTTATGAAACTTCAGATGAAGCATCACAAAATAAATCGCCTGAGGCAAGAGCTACTTCAATGACAGAAAGAATGGTAAAATCATTGAATCTTACTGAAAGACAGTCTAATGCGATCTATAATGTTAACCTTGATTACATTAACAATATTAAAGCAATGCGTGAGGAAATGAAAGCTAATCGCCCCGAAAGAGGTAAAAGAGGTCAGCAAAGTGTTAAGCCTACTCAGGAGCGTACAAACCGTGGACAGGGAATGAAAGCTGAGCGTCAGCAAATATTCAGATCTTATGTTTCAAGTGTAAATCAATATCTCGATGAAACGCAAAAAGTAAAATTTGCGGAGATTGTTGAACAAAGAAAAGAAAAGATGAAGGATAGAATCAAAGATAAAAGAGGGAATAAAAAAGGAAAAGTGAGAAGTAATCAGCCTCAAAATATAGAACGATTCTAAAAATCTATAATAAATGACGAAAACCGGGTATCTAAGATATCCGGTTTTTTTATTGTGAATCCTTATCTTTACGATTCTAATATATTTATAGCATGAAAAAATTGATTTTATTTCTTTGTATTTGCACCCTCAGTTTTACGCTTACAGCACAAACAACGCCTTCTGACGGAGCGGCAAAACAAAGAGCAGCCTACCTGACTCAATACTTAACAGACATGTTACAACTTGATGAAAATCAACAGGTTCAGGTACAATCAATTTATGGAGAATACATGCAAAAACTGTTCGATTTGGTAAGTCAGAATAATGGAAACAAAGATGTTTTCAGAGACAAAAAAGAAAGTCTTGAAAAACAGCGTCAATCTCAGATTCAAGAGGTTTTAAATGCTGAGCAGCAAACTAAGTTTGAAACCTTTGTAGCTGAAAGACAGGCAATTCGTAAAGGAACCCGTTAATTAACCCTTATTTTATAGTGTTTTAAGGCTATTGAGATAAGTCTTAAACTCTGCATAATCTGCATCCATTTTAATGGATTCTTTTTCACGATCCATTAATACCCTTAATTGTTCGGGTATTTCAACTGCCTTTCCAATAAGCGGTTCTACTATTTCTTTAAACTTGGAAGGATGAGCTGTTTCCTGGAAAATACATAAGCTTTCAGGATGCTTTTCAGCAAATGCTTTCGAAGCCAGATAACCAACTGCACCATGCGGATCAAGTATATATCCTTTTTGATCATAAACTTCTTTGATCACTCTTTGGGTGGATGGATCATCGTATGATGCTGAATGAATATCGGTTCGAATTAAAGCAACATCATCTTTATATATATCATTAATGCGAGCTAAATTACTTGGGTTGCCTACATCCATAGCCGTGCTTAAGGTCTGAACTGAAGGTTTAGCTTCAAAATGACCCGTTTCCATGTAGCGATGAAAACCATCATTGTTGTTAACAGCTGCAACAAATTGATCGAATGGTAAACCCATTTTCAGCCCAAATAAACCGGCAGTTATGTTTCCAAAATTACCCGATGGAACACACATCATCAGTTTTTCAGCTGATTTCTTTACTTGTTTGTAAGCTTCGAAGTAATAAAAAATCTGTGGAATTAATCTCGAAATATTGATCGAATTTGCGGAGCTAATCATCAATTCCTTTCTTAAATCCGTATCCAGAAAAGCCTGCTTAACCATTGCCTGGCAATCGTCAAAAGTTCCGTCAATTTCTAGAGCTGTAATATTTCCTCCCAGTGTTGTTAACTGCTTTTCTTGTAAAGGGCTTACTTTTCCCTGAGGATATAAAATAGTTACATGTATGTTAGGCATACCGTGAAAACCTAATGCTACTGCCCCACCGGTATCTCCACTTGTTGCAACAAGAATATGAAGTTTTCGATTTTCACCTTCCACAAAATAGCTCATCAACCTGGCCATAAAGCGTGCTCCGAAATCTTTGAAAGCTAAAGAAGGACCATGAAACAATTCGAGGGTATGAATATTATCATTTACCTGAATAACCGGTGCAGGAAAATTTACAGCTGCTTTTACAATCTCATCCAGTTTATTTAAATCAATCGCAGTACTTAATAGCTGTCTTGAAATTTGTGCTGCCAAATCTGGAAAATCGTATTGCTCTATATCTTCAAAAAAATCCTTTTTAAAAGGATTAATTACTTCAGGCATATAAAGACCATTATCGGGAGCTAAGCCATTTAGAACGGCATTTTTTAAATCAACCTCAGGTGCTTTACGATTGGTAGAATAAAATTTCATGTGCTAATTAACTTAAGGCAATCGCTCCTTCTTTACTTACTCTGGT
>JAHDHT010000033.1:16862-19529 GCA_020631175.1 Chitinophagales bacterium | reverse complement strand
TCAATGTCATCACGATATAATGCTGCAATAAAACCGGCAAGATTGCTAAACTGCGCTACCACATTATTTAAAGGTACTTGTTCTTTCAAGAGCATTCTCGCCTGACTTGTAAGTACTTCAACAGAGGGTTTCACAAGTGTTACCCATATCTGTTCCGGAAATGGCAATTGATAAACGTCGACAGGTTGATTCGATTTCACCAATACTAATCCACCCAACAGAGACGGAGCAGCATTATCGAGATGTCCGGATCCACTAGCAGCAGATTCGGCTTCGAGTAAAAAAGGTAAAAGTTCTTCTTTACTAAACGGTTCGCCTAAGAGCTTATTAGCCCCATAAACAGCAGCAACAGCTGAAGCTGCACTACTTCCCATTCCTGAACCAAGAGGTAATTTCTTATTGATTAATAAATCAAAACCCTGATAAGAGTTTAACTTCCTTAGCATTGCTTTTACCGCAATACCGGCGGTATTTTTATCCGGATCTTTTGGAAGTTTACCACCATCATTTTCAATTTTAACAATCTTAACTGTACGACTCTCATTCAAAGCAACAATAACTTCATCGCCTGGTTCCTGAATCGCTAAACCTAATACATCAAAGCCAACTGTAACGTTACCGATAGAGGCCGGAGCATATATTTTAATTGATTGTTCCATTTCTTTAACTTAAATAATTTCCAATACTGATTATTTCTGCAAAAACCCCTGCAGCAGTAACTTCTGCTCCTGCTCCCGGCCCTTTAATTACTAAAGGACGGTCTGCATAGCGTTTTGTCGTAAAAACAATCATATTATCACTACCCGACAATGCATAAAACGGATTTTCCGCATCCGCCATAATCAATTCAACTTTAACTTTATCCGGAGTGATTGTTGAAACAAAACGTAAAACCTTTCCTTCCTCTTCTGCTGATTTAATTAAAGATGAGAAGTGATCGTTTTGCTTTTCCAATTCTTTAAAAAAAGCATCTACACTGCCTGCATCAATACAAGGTTTTGGAAGGATATTCTGGATTTCAATATCTTCCAATTCAATTTTCTGACCAATTTCTCTTGAAAGAATTAAGGCTTTTCTCGCCACATCTTTTCCGCTTAAATCATCTCGTGGATCAGGTTCTGTATATCCCTTTTCTTTAGCTAGCTTTACAACATCACTGAATTTTTGATCGGTTGAAAAATTATTAAAAATAAAAGAAAGACTTCCGGATAAAACCGCTTCTATTTTAATTATTTCATCGCCACTTTGTAACAAATCTTTTAAAGTCGATATAATAGGTAAACCTGCTCCAACATTTGTTTCATATAAAAACCGTGCACCACTTTTTGCTGCTGTTTTTAATAATACTTCATGTTCTGCAGTTCGCGTTGTTTTAGCAATTTTATTTGGCGTTACAATTGAAATACTATTCGCCAATATTTCTTTATAATAAATAATAGGAGCTTCACTTGCTGTATTATCTACAACAATACTATTTGGATAGTTTTGCTCGATTGCAAAATCGACTAAGGTTTTAAGATTCGCTTTTGTACCCTCTTTTTCTAAAGCTTCAATTGCCTCGGAAGGATTAATGCCTTCTTCAGATAAAATCATCTGTCGACTATTGCTTAAAGCATTAATTTGAACATCTAAAGCATTCGTTTCTTTAAGTATCGGGCCTTGATCCTGTAATTGTTGAATTAATGTTTTACCGATTAAACCAGTACCAATCATATATAAATGAAGCGTTCTTAAATTAGATAAGAACATCGCATCATGCAGTGCATTTAATGCCTTAATTTCATTTTTCTTTTCTACGACAACAGAAATATTTAATTCTGATGATCCCTGTGCGATGGCTACAATGTTGATACCATTTTTTCCAAGTGCATTAAAAAGTCGACCGGAAATACCTGTCGTTTTATTCATAGCCGCTCCTACTACAGCAACAATGCTTAATCCATTTTCAACAACTATTTCGTCGATATTACCGGACTTTATTTCGAAGCTAAATGCCTGTTCTAAAACCTTCTTTGCTTTTTCACTTTGTTCCGGCTTTACAGCAAAACAAATAGAATGTTCAGAAGAAGCCTGTGTAATCAAGATTACTGAAATATGATTATCCGCAAGTGCGCTAAAAAGCCGACCGCTGATACCTGCAACTCCAATTAAACCCGTACCCTGTACACGTAATAAAGCTATATCTGAAATCGAACTGATTCCTTTAACGATTTGTTCATCTTCACTATCGTTATGAATAATCGTGCCCTTAAATTCAGGATTACCGGTGTTTTTAATGAAAATAGGAATGTTTCGTTGATAAACCGGCTGAATCGTTGGAGGGTAAATTACTTTTGCTCCGAAATGCGATAATTCCATTGCTTCCTCATAAGAAAGCGCATTTAATGTAAATGCCTTTTTCACCTTTCTTGGATCAGCTGTCATAACTCCGTCTACATCCGTCCAGATATCTAACTTGTCAGCATTTAATGCTGCTGCTGCGATAGCCGCTGTATAGTCAGAACCTCCTCTGCCAAGTGTGGTCGTTTCTTCTTTATCATTGGATGCAATAAATCCGCCGATTATATAAATTCCATTTTCAGAAACAGCCGATTGAAAAGCAGTATTCGTTTTGTCAAAATTTACTTTTGCATTTCCAAAATCAGCATTGGTATTTATTAATTTTCG
>JAHDHT010000033.1:6203-16762 GCA_020631175.1 Chitinophagales bacterium | reverse complement strand
CGTGCAGAAGCTTTTTCTGCGATCATGATCAAGTCATCCGTTAAACCTCCTAATGCCGAAACAGTGATTAAAAGCTTATCATTTTGATCCATATAGTGAGAACTAATGGATAATACCTGTTTTATTTTGCTGGCGTTCGCTACAGAACTACCTCCGAATTTTAATACTATCATGTTAAATCTGCCCGTATTCAAAAAAGGCAGGCAAAAATACGAATTGTAATCTAGAAATAAGACCGTATTTACAATTCACTTTAGTCTTTTAAAATGTCGCTTATAGCGGCAATTTCACAACCAATTTCATTTAATACAAAAAAACGCCTGCTCAATTGAGCAGGCGTTCTGTTATGATTGAATATTGAACGATATTTTATTTAATCATCAATTTTTGTGTTGTATAAACCTTGTTTTCATCATATAAACTAACCGTATATAATCCCGGTGTTAATGAAGAGGTATTTAAGCTTACAGCATTATTACCGTTTTCTGTTCGAATATTACGCTTGATTGTCGTTAATCCATAAGGGTCCATTACCTGAAGGGTTAATTGCTGACCCTTGGTGCTGTTAAAATTCAACGAAACCTGACTTGAAATCGAAACCGGATTCGGATAAATATCCATTTCAGCGATTTCCATAACAACTTCACGTTCAGCAAGCATTCCTTCCAAATCTTCTTCTTCAACTAAACCGAATCCATCTTCATCGCATTCAACAACAGTTGAACTAATGCCATAATCAGCTAAAGTCTGTTGTGTATCTGCCAAAATGTTTTCTGAAACACCGATTATACTTCCATCCGAAAGCTCAAGACAAACAATCGTTCCGAAGTCGAAATCATCAAAATCGATATCATCATAACCATATCCATAGTCATCATCATCATCTGAACCATCATCACTTCCGTCATCATCACCGTAATCGAAATCGTCAAAATCAGGGAAATCAACATTTCCGCTACACTCTACTAATTCAGAAGCATATCCTTCCGCTGTAAGCTCATCCTGAACATCCGATAAGAATACATCAGGTAATGCGATTACACTGGTGTCGCCATCTATAATGATTTCCAGACAAAGGATATTGCCGAAATCATAATCATCATATCCGTAGCCATAGTTATCCCAGTCGATATCATCATAGCCATAGCCATAGCCATAATCATCGAAATCGATATCATCATAACCGTATCCATAATCTGTAGGAAGATCATCACAATCAATTACTTCTGAAGTAATGCCCTGATCAGTTAGAACAGCCTGAATATCAGCTACTGCAAAATCCGGAACTGAAGCAAAAGATCCATCCGAAAGTTCTAAGCAAACCACTGTTCCGAAATCAAAATCATCATAGCCGTAGCCATAATCACCCCAATCGAAATCATCATAAGAATCGATACTGTCACATTCAAAGGTTACATCTTCACAGTTAACCACTTCAGAAGTTATCCCCTGATCAGCAAGATCAGATTGAACATCAGCTAACATATTATCCGTTACAACGAGGAATGATCCATCCGAAAGCTCTAAACAAACGAATGTTCCGAAATCAAAATCATCATAACCATAGCCATAATCACCCCAATCAAAATCATCATAGTCATCATAACCATCATAACCACCGTTTCCGCCGCCAAAATCATCCGGAACATCATTACAATCAATTACTTCAGCCGTTAATCCCTGATCTGCTAATTGTGCTTGAATATCAGCCAATGCGAAATCGGGAACCGCAGTGAATGATCCATCCGAAAGCTCTAAACAAACGAATGTTCCGAAATCAAAATCATCATAGCCATAGCCATAATCGTCGAAATCGATATCATCATAGCCGTACAAATCCTCAAAATCCGGCAAATCAACATCTTCGTCGCATTCAACAACGGTCGAACTATAGCCTTCAGCAGCAAGTGCATCTTGTGTATCCTGTAAAATGTTGTCGGTCAATACAATTGTACTGATTTCGCCGTCGACATCAATTTCGAGACATACAAGACTTTGTGAGTAAGTAAACAATGAACAAAGCATTATAGCAACCAATGCAAGTTTTGTTTTTAAATACATCATTTTAGAAAAATTTAAATGGTTAAAAAAAGTGCAATCACTGTTTCTGAAAAAGTATATCGTTTAATTCCCCCTATTAGGTAAGCATGACGCTTTTCGTTTTTCGTTCTTTTCGAAAACAGTTTCCTGCGTGATTAATATGATATTTGCATGCAAAGCTGAATGCGTTTCAAAATTTTCTTGTTCTTGTATGAGTTTGCAAGGCATATGACAAAATGAAATTGAAATCACTTAATTTTAAACAATCTGAAGTCTTAAAACTGAAATTAGCTTTGTCTTTAAAATCCCTATTTTGTGTGCAAAAAACATTATGGCAGTCGAAAGAAATGCAAAAGTTACGATCAATGTTGGGATGGATGAGGAGAACATGCCGGAAAATATCAACTGGGAATCTACTGATAACCCGATGGGAAACGCGGAAGCCAAAGCCTTTTTATTGTCTTTTTGGGATGGAAAATCGAATAATACCTTCCGGGTAGATTTATGGACGAAGGAAATGACGGTAAATGAAATGAACTTTTTCTTTTTTCAAAACTTCATAACTATGGCAGACGTTTTTCAACGATCTACGAATAACCCGGAGGCAGCTAATGAAATCAGAGATTTTGCTGTGAAATTTGGAAAAAAAGTAGGTTTGGAGTTTAAATCAAAAGGTTAGAGAAAGACAATTGCTAAAATAGCTGTGACTACTTTTCATTAAGGATGTATATAGCTGTATATTTAAATATATAATCAAGTTTACAATGCGAAATTTACTTTTATTGATCTGCATTTTTGGAATGCAGTTGAACATTTTAGCTCAGGAACAATGCGGTACAATGCCGGCTTTAGACCGAATGATGTCAGAAGATCCTGCCCTGGAACAACGAATAGCTGATATTGAAGAACATACACAAAATGCCATTCTTCAAAAAAATGATAATCCTGCTGCATTCAAATCACAGGGTGTAATCACGATTCCTGTAGTTTTTCATGTTGTTTATGGAAACGCTACTGAAAACATTAGTGAAGAGCAGTTAATGTCTCAATTAGATGTTTTAAATGAAGATTTCCGTCTTTTAAATTCTAATGTTTCCAGCATTCCTTCAGAATTTCAGGACAGAGCAGCAGATGTTGAAATTGAATTTTGTCTGGCTCAAAGAGATCCGACCGGAGCTCCTACAGATGGAATTTTAAGATATCCTACAACTCAGGGAAATTTTGGTACTGACGATGGGGTTAAATTTGCCAATTCTGGTGGTGCGGATGCATGGCCTTATGATCAATATATGAATTTCTGGGTTTGTGATCTTACTCCGGGTCTTTTAGGGTATGCACAGTTTCCTGGTGGTTCGCCATTGACTGATGGTATCGTATGTGATTATTTATATACAGGTAGAATTGGTCAGATTGCCGGTGGAACCAATGGAAGAACGGCAACGCATGAAGTTGGCCACTGGTTAAATTTAAGACATATTTGGGGTGATGGAGATTGCGGACAGGATGACCTTGTAGGTGACACACCTAATGCGAACGGTTCTACTAATGGTTGTCCGACAAAAAATACATGTGTTGATTCTCCTGTAGATGAAAATGATATGGTTCAAAATTATATGGACTACAGTAATGATGCTTGTATGGCTTTATTTACAGAAGGACAAAAAGACAGAATGATTCCATTGTTTACAGGTGGTGGATTCAGAGCAGGTATGGTTAACAGTCTGGCTTGTATTCCGGTAGATCTTGCTGATAATGATGCACAGCTTATTGAGATTTTATATCCAACTGAAACCGGTATTACATGTAATGGTGAATTTAATCCAGCCATTGAAGTAAGAAATTTTGGAAACAATACGATTACTTCATTTACGGTTCAAACGAATGTGGATGGATATAATGTTTCTACTTATGACTGGACAGGAACATTAGAGCAATTTGATTTTGTTGAAGTTGTTTTACCTGAAGTTGCTTTAAGTTTAACGCAACATACTTTAAACATTGTAATCGAAAGTGTTAATGGAACCAATGATGGTGCTCAGGCAGATAACAGTCTTCAATTAACTTTTGATGTTGGAAATGTAACAGGTCAGTTGCCTCCGGTGACAGAAGGATTTGAAGACATCTTCTTCCCTCCTTCAGGTTTCGATTTAGTAAATAATGATAATGACGATTTTACTTGGGAGCTTGAAAGTGATGTTGCAAGAACCGGAACGAATTCAATGTCTATTCAATGTTATGACTATGGATTGGAAGGTGCTTATGATGATTTAGATTTTCCAAATGTTGATTTAACTTCTTTTGGTATTGCTGATTTAGAATTCTATACGGCATATGCCCGTTACTCAAATAATGGTTCTGATACATTAGAGGTTTTAATTTCAACTAACTGTGGTGTTTCATTTGAATCGGTTTATAAAAGATGGGGCGTATTGTTAGCTTCTGCAGATAATACAACAGATCCATTTGTTCCGGCAGATAATGAATGGAAAAAACATACAGTAGGTTTAGATGATTACTTATGGAGTGATGATGCTATTATTAAGATCAGATGTATTAACGGTTATGAAAATAACATGTATGTAGATGACATTAACATTTTCGGAGAAGAGGATGTAACATCAATTGAAAATACATTCGCAGAACAAATTAATATTCAGCCAAATCCGGCAAATGATTTTGTTCAGATTAATTTAGGAAATGCAATTTCGGAAGTAAATAGCATTCAATTATTAAACGCTGCAGGACAAACAATTCAGCTAGTTGTTTTCGATCAGTTTGAAAATATTCAAACCTTAAACTTACAGCAGCTGGAAAAGGGTGTATATTTCATTCAGATTAATGGTGCTGCTTCGACTTATACAGAAAAGCTGCTTAAATTATAAGCATAAAATAATTTAAATTATTAAGCAGCATTCTTTTTCAGGATGCTGCTTTTTTTTTGAAAAAAATTTTGAAAGAAATCGATTATGAATTTTTTTATTGTAGACGCCTTTACTGATGCTGCCTTCAAAGGAAACCCGGCTGCAGTTTACTTAATAGACAAATTTCCTTCGGAAGAGAAAATGCTCAACATTGCATTTGAAATGGGCTATAGTGAAACTGCCTTTGTGGTACATCGAAATGAAAATAATTATGACATTAGATATTTTTCTCCAGCTGAAGAAATTCCATTATGTGGTCACGCTACAATGGCATCTTCAAAAGTTTTATTTCGGCTAAATGAAGCACTTACTAAGATTGAATTTACAACCATTCGTGGTGAACAATTATTGATTCAAAAAACTGGTGACCAAATTCAAATGGAATTTCCAATTTATAATCTAAATGAGATTGAATGTAAAGAAGAAATAGTTAAGGCTTTAAATATTAATGAAAGTCAGGTATTATCTTCCTCTTACAATGAAGAAACCAATATCACAATGCTTGAAATCGATCAGTTTAAAACTGTTTTCGAAATGGAACCGGATTTTAATGAATTATTAATTGCTTTAGAAAATCTTGCGGGCGTTTTAGTAACTGCTAAAGGAGATGAAAAAACCACTTTTGACTTTTGTTCGAGATTTTTCTGGCCTGCAAGCGGTATTGATGAAGACCCGGTAACAGGCGGCACCCATACATTCATGTCAAAATTCTGGGCTGATAAACTCAGTAAAAATGTATTGAATAGTTTTCAGGCTTCGAAGCGTACGGGTTTTATGGACGTTGAAATTTTAAAAAGTAATCGTTTATTAATGCGCAGTAAAGCTGTTATTTTAATGGAAGGAAACTGGAAAGTATAAACATCATGCATTTCTTAATGTAAACAAGAATCGAGTAAAATGATTTTTTTCAGACTCGAGCCATATCTCACCATTATGAATTTGAATAATCTTTTTTACAATTGCAAGGCCAATACCTGATCCGGTCTGCGTTGTTTTATCCAAACGGTGAAATAAGTTAAAGACTTTATCAAAGTATTCTTCTTCTATTCCTATTCCATTATCCTCGACTGAGAATATAGTGTAGTCTTCTTTATTAATAGCTTTTATGGTAATGTGAATTTTTTCTTTATCATTAAATTTTATTCCGTTTGAAATTAAGTTTTGGAATAATTGTGTTAAGTATACTTTAGATCCATTTATTTGAGGTATAGTCTTATCAAATTTAATTGTAACATTTTTCTCTTTTAATTTTTCCTTATGCGTATAAATAATGCGTTCTAAGAGTTCAGGAATATTTACGGACTCCCATTTATCTTTTTTGTTTTCTATTGTATTTAATTTCAACAGCCCTGAAAGCAATTCATTCATGTGTTTTGCGCCACCAGAAATATAGTTGAGATATTCTGTTGCGTCTTTATCAAATTCATCTTGATATCTGTTTTTTAGTAAATCAGCAAAAGAACAAATGTTTCTTAAGGGTTCTTTAAGATCATGCGCTACTATATATGCATACTGTTTTAAATCTTCATTTTGTCTTTTGATTAAGTCTGTCTTTTTTCTTAATCCTCTTATTTCTGATTTTTGTTTATTAATAACATCATCTATGTTTTGTTTGCTTTTGTCTTTAATAATTTTATTCTGAAGAGCAACTAATTCTTGCTGATACTTATATGCTTTAGTATAATCCTTTTTTGCAGCATAAGCCTGATGGATGTTCGAAAGGGCCGTTTTCTCTTCCGGAACAAATCCGATTTCACGACTAATAATTAAAGATTCATGAAATAATTTTATTGACTTATTATAATTCGAGGCTTTAAGGCAAATTTTACCCCATTGAATGAGGTAATGATTTAATTCATGATAAAACTTGTGCGAACGAAAAATTTCAATAGCTTTTTTTAAGTGTTGTTCAGCAAGTTCAATATCATTTTGTTCAGCACTAATTTCTCCCAAGCGGGCAAGACTTATTGCTAATAAATTAGATTGGTCTTTTTCTCTTGCGATATTTGCACTATCTCTGCAATACTGTTCAGCCTTTTCGAAATTACCAATTTTCATTTCGATTTCAGCAAGGTTAAACCAATTATAAGCAAGGAAATTGTAATTATTAATTGATTTATGAATCTTCGCAGATTTCTTAAAAAACTTTCTTGATTTTTTATAATCACCTGTTTCTTTAAATAGATTGGCAATGTTATTATAAGCCATTCCATCCACTGAAGTAACTTCAAATTCCAGCGCTTTATAATAATGCATTAAGGCTTTAGCATTGTTTCCTTTTTTGCGGTAAGCAGCTCCTATTGCATTTTGAATCTTCGCCAGCAATCCAAGTTCCTTGGGCTTATATCCTTCTAGTAAAGTAATAGCTTCATTAAAAAAGCGCAATGATTTTTTAAACGATGATATCCGATGGTAGTAATAACCGATACAATATTTGAAAAAAGCGATTTGAGGAGTATCTTCTAATTGAACCGCCAGACTTAAGGCCTTGAGACTTAAAGCATAAAATTGCTCGGGAGATTTATTATGCAACTTCATGACCTGATCTTTATAGTCCTGAAGCGTAGTCTCCTGCTTTATTGAAGTCTTATTGGTTAAGCGATTCATCGAATAGTGCCCTTAATATACTATACGAAAGTATACTAAATAGGTTATCTTATCAAGACCAGCGATTTTTGGCTGCCATTCAAGTGAAGCAAACTACAATTATACTGCCCCTGCTAAAGCCTCTTTATACGTTGCAATAGCCCGCAATCGGGCAGCTTTATGCTCTACAATAGGTTTAATATATTCTACTTCATTTAAAAATTCGGGCACCCATTTGCCAACATATGTAAGGTCTTTATCGAATTTTTTCAACTGAGATTCCGGATTAAAGACTCTGAAATATGGAGCTGCATCACAACCGGAACCGCTCGCCCACTGCCAGCCACCGTTATTGGCAGCTAAATCAAAATCATTCAGGTGTTCTGCAAAATACGCCTCTCCTTTTCTCCAGTCAATCAAGAGATGTTTCGTAAGGAAACTGGCTACAACCATACGAACACGGTTATGCATATAGCCTGTATTGTTCAATTCACGCATTCCCGCATCTACCATCGGATAACCTGTTTCGCCTTTACACCATGCTTCAAACGCTTTTTCATCTGTCCGCCATGGAATTCGATCATATTTTGCCCGGAAAGCATTACCGACTACGTGCGGAAAATGATGTAAAATCATATGATAAAAATCCCTCCAGATCAATTCATTTAAAAAGGTTTCTCCCAAACCATGAGCTTGCTTAGCTAAAGCTCTTACGCTGATCGTTCCGAAACGCAAATGCACACCTAATTGAGAAGTGCCTCGTATTCCCGGAAAATTTCTTTGTTCACCATATTCTTCAATCAGTTTATTTTTGATTTTTTTATCCGGAACAGGCCAATCAACCTGCTTAAACTTCATCTCCTCTAAAGAGATTATCTTTTCTCCTTCCAAAGAAGCGAAATTGCCAAAATGCTTTTTATTTGGATAGGGCTTTAAAAATGAATCCTCAAGCGCTGCTTTCCAACGTTTACTGTATGGAGTGAATACGGTGTATGGATTTCCATCTCCTTTTAATACTTCTCCCTTTTCAAAAATCACCTGATCTTTATAGGTATGAAAGGCAATACTTTTAGACTTTAAAAATTCAGCAATTGCATTATCTCGTTTGAGCGCATAAGGTTCGTAATCATGATTTGTAAAAACTGCATTTATCTCAAACTCACTGATGATCTCTTTCCAGATTTTTTCCGGTTTACCATAGTAAACCTTTAAAGCTGAACCCATTTGACAAAGCTCTTCATGTATCTGTGATAATTCATTATGAATAAATGAAACACGTCGATCACTTTTATTCTGAAGATCGTCCAAAATATTCCGATCAAAAATAAAAACAGGAATTACCGGTTTGCCTTCTTTTAATGCATGAAATAAACCCGCATTATCATTTAATCGTAAATCCCTCCGAAACCAAAAAATATTATACTGCTGCGCCATACTTTTTCCTTAAAGCCGAAACTTGTTCTTTTTCTAAATCTTCAAGGAAGTCTTCAAATTGCAAAGCAATTTCATTAGATAAGCTTTTGCCATTATACGAACTGACAGATTGAATTCCTCTGGTAGCATTGCTGAGAAATATTTCACCGGCATCGTCTATATCTATTCGGCTCAATGGAGCCTGAAAGAGCTCAATCTTTTCTTTTCTAGCAATCTGAATTAATACTCTTCGGCAAACTCCATCTACACCACCTTCATTTTCCGGAGGCGTAATTATCCGTTTGTTAACGACTGCAAAGATGTTAGAACTTACTGCATCTGCAATCCTTCCTAGATCATTTAATATAATGACATCATCCAGCGCATTTTGTTTAGCATAGATTGCTGCCTGCACGTATAAAGCGGCATTAGAAGTCTTAAAAGGCGAAAATCGGGAAACCGGCTTATACCAGTCTTCATATAAACCCAATTTATATTCAGGTTTACTTGAAGACTTTTGATCTGAAATTTCAATGAGTAAATCGACTTCATTATCTGTTGGCAAATAACGACCTCCATCCTTCCTGAAAACCTGCAGGCGAACACTTCCTTCATAGATATTGGTTTCTTTCATCAGCAATCGAATCTGATCCATTAAAAATTGAAAAGACCATTGCTCGGGAATCAACATTTTAAAAGCATCCATCCCCAATATAAACCTTGAATAATGATACTTTAAATGCATTGGAAAACCGGATCGTAACTTTATCGTTTCAAAAACTGCATCGCCATAACGAAAAGCACGATTAGATAATCCGATCTTCAAATCTGAAGAATCGACAATTGCTTCATTGAAAAAAACTAATGCCATAACAGGCTAACAAAGTTATCAGCTTAAAGTTGCATCTCAGGAATATCTCCTTCAACGATGAGGGTACCGGCTGTTGCTGCTTTTATTTCTTCAACTGAAACACCCGGTGCTCTTTCTTTTAATTCAAATCCACGATCTGAAACTTCTAAAACAGCAAGGTTGGTAACAATTTTACGAATACAACCCACTCCGGTTAAGGGCAAAGTACAAGAAGGCAACAATTTTGATTCCCCTCTTTTATTGGTATGCATCATGGCAACGATTATGTTATCCGTCCCGGCCACCAAATCCATTGCACCACCCATTCCTTTCACCATTTTACCCGGTATTTTCCAATTTGCTATATCGCCGTTTTCAGCAACCTCCATCGCACCCAAAACGGTAAGGTCTATATGTCCGCCGCGAATCATAGCAAAACTATCCGCAGAGCTGAATAATGAACTACCCGGTAAAGTAGTAACGGTCTGCTTACCGGCATTGATCATATCTGCATCTACATCAGCCTCATAAGGAAAAGGACCCATGCCTAACAATCCATTTTCAGATTGTAAGGTAACAGAAACTCCTTCGGGAATATGGTTCGCTACCAGGGTAGGTATACCAATTCCTAAATTGACATAATAACCGTCTTGTAATTCTTTCGATATTCTTTTCGCAATTCCGTTTTTATCTAATGCCATAATTTATGCTTCTGTTATTGTTCTTTGTTCAATGCGTTTCTCATAATT
>JAHDHT010000033.1:0-6103 GCA_020631175.1 Chitinophagales bacterium | reverse complement strand
ATGCCATAATTTATGCTTCTGTTATTGTTCTTTGTTCAATGCGTTTCTCATAATTCACGCCTTTAAAAATACGCTGGACAAATATGCCGGAGGTATGAATCATATTAGGATCTAGCTCTCCCGGTTCTACTAATTCTTCCACTTCGGCAATAGTAATTTTACCTGCAGTTGCCATCATAGGATTGAAGTTTCTGGCTGTACCCTTAAAGATCAGATTACCGTGCTTGTCCCCTTTCCATGCTTTTACCAATGAAAAATCTGCTGTTAATGACGCTTCAAGTATATAAGGTCTACCATTTATATCTCTTACTTCTTTTCCTTCCGCTACTTCGGTACCGTAACCGGTTGCAGTAAAAAATGCCGGGATGCCTGCTCCGCCGGCGCGAATTTTTTCAGCAAGCGTTCCCTGAGGTGTTAGCTCAACTTCAAGCTCACCACTTAATAACTGTCGTTCAAATTCTGCATTTTCTCCTACATAAGAAGAAATCATTTTTTTCACCTGTCGCTGCTGTAACATCAAACCAATACCAAAGTCATCGACTCCGGCATTATTTGAAATACAGGTTAATCCTTTAACACCCTTTGCAACAAGCGCGGTGATACAATTTTCAGGAATTCCACACAAGCCAAATCCACCCAACATTAGAGTCATATCGTCTTTAATGTCATGAATTGCCTGCTTGGCATTATCAAAAACTTTATTCATTGGTTAATACTTTATAGAGGCTAATTTACCAAAATTAAATGAAGCATAAGGAGCTTAGTTCAATAAACTCCGCTTTCCATTTTAGTAAGCATTTCGATGATATCTGCGTACATTTTATCGAGCATCTGCGGCTTACTTATATAGTAATCCATCGACTTTTTAAAAGTTGCTTCATCGATGTTATGCGTTTTTAAAATATGCGGAAAATAGGTAGAGGAATCATCAAACAGAATGGTATCAGAACTAAGGCTTTTTTGCTGGGCAGCTCCTTCCGAAATATGAATATCTGCTAGTATTTTCACCATTGTTTCCCGATCAATATCAGGACTCTCTTCTACTCTTGAAGAGCAGGACAAAAGGAAAATTAAACAGAACAATATCATTGCTCCTCTGAAATCCATAAATTTATTTGTTCCCAAAACGCTGTATTATAAATCTTATTGGCGTAAGTTAAGTTTAAAAAATCACTTTCATCAGTATCTAAATGAAAAGCAGGAAATTCCCGAATATTTCTATAAACAGGTAATTTATACTGTTGATTTTGATAGATAAACCTTAATATTCTATATGCAAAAGCATTTTCGAACTGCGGCTTTTCAATCTCTTCCAAATCAAAGTCTTGTTTATCAATTAAGGTACCTAAAAATGAAAAACGAACGTAGTGAAGCGCTCTTTCACTATGGACTAAAAAAGATCTCGGATTTCGGCCTGCAGTGGAGGTGACGCTATCATTTTTATCATATGCATCTGATTCACGATTTTGATCAGCCAAAAATATACTTGTTAATTTATTTTCTGATTTTTCATCAATAAAAGGTAAACAACTGGTAAAGCCAATCAACTTATCGCCATTCAAGGCATCAGCAATTTGCTTAAACAAATCAAATCTTGATAATAAATTATTTACGATTTCAATCTTATCGTTTTTAATATTTTTAGCCGCTTTTCGCTTTCGTCGTTTACTTTGGAAATGTTCAATAATAAAAGCAATTGAAACTGCAAACAAGGGAAATAAATAGAAAAAGTTCTCAATTAAATTAGCATTTCCATCAAGAAAATCTTTTATATTCTCTATCATTAATTTGGCGTTAATTTAAAATCTCCCACAAAGGCTCCGAATATAGTTTATTTACATAAGTCATTTCTTTATCGACACTAAAACCGATTTTAATTTCACCTGTAGGAAATTGCATGAAGCCCTGGTATAAAAAGAAACGTTGCGGCTCCCCTTCATAATTAAATTCCAGCCTGCGTGTACCCGATTGTCCACCGGTATAATTATCAGAAAATTTTGCTTTCGATAAAATCAGCTGCTTCACTTTTTTACGATCGTACTTTATGTGCTCCGTTAGTTTGCCTTCATAGTTAAATTCCATGTAATGCATATAAAATGGTTCAACAGCAAAATAATACTTCTCTGTGTTGTTTGACTTTTCCATTTTAACACCAAAAGCTTTTCCGGCAAGTGAACCTGCGGCATTAATCGCACCATCTTTTAAAACATCTTTGACTGATCTTCTTTCCATACAATTAACCAGACCATTTATATTATAAGAACCAACAACATCTGTAATCGGCTTTAAATAATTTTGATCTGTCAAAAGACGCAACTTCACCTTATCCTCCTCCCCTTCAACTTCAGCCATAATTTGTTCCGATTGATTTGCAGCTCGACGCTTAAGGTAAGGCATAATAAAAATCCAATAAATAATTGCAAATCCAAAAAGAAAAGCAAACCAGACATACATCCAGGTTAAATCCATAGTAAGTAATTTTTTGCTAAGATAATTAATTTAAGTTTTTGGGCAGCTGCCTTGCATTAACTTAAATTGAATTTAAAATGAAAGTGAAAAGTACTTTAAACGATCGATCTTTTGCGATCTCGAAGGCACCGGGTTATCCGCTCAAATAAGTAGCCTTTTCAGGCTATGTTTGTAAGTTAAATTTGTTTTTCCACTTTGTTCCAAACCAAATTTAAAAACAAACATTTGCCTTCAAAAACCACTTATAACCGCTACTACCCCTGCTGCAGAAGCTTAATTTATTTAATCCGTCTTTTAATTAAAATAAAAAAGTTATTTTGTTATTCTAACCCTCTAAATTTTATGAAACACTTAATTACTCTTTTAATTTTAGTTTGTTGTATTGGTACTTCATTATCAGCACAAGATTATGATGGTCTTATCGAAGCTGCAAAAGCCAAAAAGAAAGCCAAAGATTATAAAGCAGCTGTTGTTTTAATGGAAAAAGCTTTAAAAATTGACAGCAGCAAATTAGATGATGTTCTATTATATGCAAATACCATCGCCAATGGATATGATATTGTTGAAGCTATAAAGTATCTGGAAACTAGAACAGCAGATTTTAAAGAAAATTCAGATTATCATGCTGAACTGGCTTATTACAATCAACGACAAGGAAGAATCCGAGCAGCATTAATTCATATTGAAGATGCAATTAGCACCGCCGAAAATGATTCACTTGACCTTTTATACACTTCTCTTAAAGCGGATTATAAATATCACTCAGGTAACTTTGAATCAGCAGAAAAAATATATGATGAAATTCTGAAAAAAGATGAAGATCATATTAATTCATTGAACGGACTGGCATTAGTATATCTAGAAACGGATCGTCCGCTGAAAGGAATTGAATTGCTCAAAAAATTATTAGAATTTGAAGATCTTAAAGATTTAGCCTTACATAACATTGCTTATACCTATTCTAAAATCGATAGTCTTGAAACATCACTAAAGTACTTTGATGATTTAATTAATAAAGATTATCCGAAAGAGAAAGAATACCTCTTAGCTTACCCATTAAATAACAGAGGCTTTGTACATTATCGATTGAGAAACTACGATCAGGCTTTAGAAGACATAAAACGTTCTTTAGAAATTGATCATCAAAATTCATATGCTTATAAAAATTTAGCACTGGTTTATCTGGCTACGGATCGCAATGATGAAGCTTGCGAAAACTTAGTAAATGCCTATTTATATGGATATCATAAATTTTGGGGTGAAGAGGTAAATGAATTATTAGATAAACATTGCAAGCATCTAAAAAAGGAATAAATTTGAGCATCAAATTATAATATGATCAACCATACTTTTCTAGAAGAATTACAAGATTATTGTGCTGAACGAAATGTCGATTTAGTGGCTGTTTCTAAAACAAAACCATTAGAAGCGATTCAGGAAGCTTATGTTTTAGGACAGCGCATTTTTGGAGAAAACCGTGTACAGGAATTAAGTGAAAAACATCCGGCATTTCCAGAGGATGTTCAATGGCATATGATTGGTCATTTGCAAAGAAACAAGGTTAAGGTTATAGCTCCTTTTATCCATTTAATTCATTCAGTCGATAGCATTCGCTTATTGGAAGAAATCAATAAACAGGCAATTAAAAATGAACGCGTTATTCCTTTTTTGTTTCAAATGCATATTGTAGAAGAAACCAATAAATTTGGTTTCGAAAAAGATGAGTTGATGGAATTTCTTAAATCTGATAGCTTTAATGAAATGACCGGTGTAGCAGCAATGGGCATGATGGGCATGGCTACATTTACAGATAATCAGGAGCAATTAAAAAGAGAATTTAGTGGACTAAAAAACGATTTTGATTTTATTAAAGATACGTTTTTTAATACTGATGAGAAATTTTCAACTTTATCGATGGGAATGAGTGGCGATTACAAACTGGCTATTGAATGTGGTAGTACGATGGTGCGAATTGGGAGTAGCATTTTTGGGTCGAGATGATTTTTTTTAATTGTAAGGTATAAGTCGTTAGGTATTAGGTACAAGTTGTAGGTATTTTATTCTTGTTTTTGTTTTTGGTTTGCAGTTTGCGATTTGCAGTTTGCAGTTTGCAGTTTGCGGTTTGCGGTTTGCGGTTTGCGGTTTGCGGTTTGCGGTTTGCGGTTTGCGGTTTTTAGTGTAAAAAAATAATTAATTTAATTCAACTTTAAAACTCATTATTTACTAATCTTTTTAATATGACAGAGGGAATACTTGAACTTTTAATTAGATTACCTGGAAGGATAATCCTTTTGTTAAGCAATTTTTTAGCTCCAAATTTGTTCAAAGAAATGGATGGAAACACAATAAGGGAGATCTTTTTAGGTCTACTCTTTTGGGGCCTTGTTATTTTAATTATTGCGATAGTAAACAATACATAAAAATGAAAAGTACTTTCGAAACTAAATTTAAAATGTTTTAATTTACCCCAATGGGTCATTTCGAGCAAAGCGAGAAAACTTTTTACTTGCAAAAAAAATCTAACATCATCAACCACTTCTGCCCTATCGTTTCGAATCTTCTGACTTCTTACTTCAAATCTTCTGAATTCAAATCTTCAGAATTCGAATAAATCGCTTGAACGAATTCCAAAACAAACAAGTTTACATTAAAATGAATGATTATAAAAAGTACATCTCATCAAATCCAAACATCCGATTCGGAAAACCTTGTATTATTCAAACAAGAATTGCCGTTTATGATGTTTTAAGCTGGTTGGCAGCAGGTATGAGTCATCAGAAAATTCTGGAAGACTATCCTTATTTAAAGGAAGAACATATATACGCTTGTCTGGCCTTTGCTGTAGATGTTGTGAAAGGGATAAAATAAATTTCAATATTTGTGCGCAGGAAGTAAATCTCCAAGATCAGTTCCACTTTTTCGAATTGCCAATTGACAAAATCCCTTTTTATTATTGGATTGAGAACTTAAAACAACCAGCTCCCCACCTACTCCTTCCATAAGTTTTCGATCATAATTCATTAAATGAAAAAAAGCATTAACATTCCCTGAATCTCTTAAGGGACATTTAATATGTATTTCAACATAGGCTGTTTCTTCAGAAATCCGATCTATTTTAAAATATTCTTGTCCATCTACAGGCATTAAATTCTTCCAACTTTCCGCGAGTTCTTTTGCATTAAGAGAATGCTTAGGTTTATTTAAACGGAGATTTAAATATGCAAAGAAATTGGTGAGTGGTTTTGTTAATGATTTGAGAAAACTATTTTGAGCAATGAAACCTAAAAGTTTGAGATTTGAATCAAAGACCCATTTTTTTTCAAGTATTTGCTTCAGGAAATTCATACATTAAATTTTTAATGATACTCTTCTATTTGCAATCGATTTTCACAAAAAGAATATTCTCTTTCATCATTACTTGCAATAATCAAGATTCTGTTTCCTTTGAATTTTGTTATTAAATCAAGATACCATTGAACACCTTGGATGTCCAAATTTGAACAAGGTTCATCCAGTAAAATAATATCAGCACTTGTTAGAAAAGCCAGCGCTAATTTTACTCTTTGTTTCATGCCACTGGAAAAATTAGAAATCATTTTATTTCGTGTACTTTTTAAATTCAATAAGTCTATTA
>JAHDHT010000032.1:19567-25748 GCA_020631175.1 Chitinophagales bacterium | reverse complement strand
CTTGCTTTTATTATGCTTATTGCATTATTCGGTTTTTCAAACAATAAATCTGTTAAAGAAAAAAGCTATCCTGTTGCACTTGCTGAATTCGAAGACTTTAAGCAACTTACGTTAAAAATAGAAGACTATCGTTCTGATCGACTGATCAGTTTCGATACCTTTCAAAATCTATCTAAAGAAAAAAATACAATTATTCTTGATACTCGATCAAGATATCACTTCGAAAGAAAACATATTAAAGGAGCGATAAATTTACCTTTCACAGAGTTTACCATGGAAAACTTAGCTAAGGTAATTCCAAACAAAGAAACCAGCATATTAATTTATTGCAATAATAATTTTGAGAATGATCCGATCGATTTTGCTTCGAAAGTTTTCGTTCCTAAAACCGCTTCTTTAAATAAGGAAGAGGATAAAGAAATTATGTTGGCTTTAAATATTCCCACATTCATAAATTTATATGGTTATGGTTACAAGAATATTTATGAACTGGACGAATTACTAAACGTTTTTGATCAAAGAGTTGAATTGACCGAAGGTAATCCTGAACGCAGTGAAGGATCTTTATATTTGAAATTGAATTCTGAGTTCTGAAAATCTGAACATCTAAATATCTGTACGTCTAAAAGCCAAGTATATCCAGCATTTCATTCACAGTCTGTTCCTGCCTGTATAAGGTATCCACTAAATTTCCCTTTTCATCCCGATCAACAATAATTAATTTCGGTGCAGGAATTAAACAATGTTTTATTCCTCCATATCCACTTATAGCATCTTGATATGCTCCGGTATGAAAAAAACCGAGATACAAAGGCTCTGAATCTTTTTCATCTTTAAATCTAGGAAGCAACACCGCCTGATTTAAATCTTCAGAATTGTAATAATCATAGTGATCACAACTAATTCCTCCTATGCTAACCCGGCCATATTCATTTTGCCATTTATTGATCGGCAATAAAATAAATTTTTCAAAAATAGACCAGGCATCAGGAATTGTATTCATCAAACTATTATCAATTAAATACCAGAGTTCTTTATCGTTTTGCTGCTTTTGCTCCAGTACTGAAAAAATAATAGCACCACTCTCTCCTACCGTATATTTACCAAATTCAGTGAAAATATCCGGCTCTTCAATATTAGCCTCTTTACAAATTGAACTGATATTGCTTACAATCTCATTAATGATATATTCATAATCGTATTCAAATCCGAGATTATTACGAATCGGAAATCCTCCACCCAAATTCAAAGCAGTTAAATCAGGGCATAATTTTTTTAGTTCAGCAAACAGCTTAGTCGCTTTTTGGAATTCACCCCAATAATATAAGTTGTCTTTAATTCCGGTATCAACGAAAAAATGTAACATGCGTAATTCAACATGTTCATTATCCTTAATTCGCTCTTTATAAAATTCTAAAATTTCATTTTGACGAATCCCTAATCGGGAAGTATAATAGGCTGATTGTGCTTCTTCATCAATAGCCATTCGAATTCCGATTTTAATTTTCTTTCCTATTCGCTTGGCATGCTCTTCAATTCGATCCAATTCCTTTTTCGAATCTAAAATGCTAATCGAATTTTTAAAACCCTTTTCATTTAAAGCCATTATTTTGCTTAGATACGACTTGGTTTTATACCCATTATGCAACAAAATAATTTTCTGATTAATTTCTTTTTGAGAATACAATTTATCAATCAGATCGATATCAAATGCAGAAGAAGTCTCCATATGAACATCCTGCCTTAATGTAGCTTTAATCACATGACTAAAGTGACTGCATTTCGTACAATAACAATAGTAATAATTGCCAGAATAGTTATTCTTACGAATAGCTCTATTAAACAAATTCTTCGCTTTCTTGATCTGATCTTCAATTTTCGGGAGATAGATAAGCTTAAACGGAGTTCCGTATTTTTCGATCAAGTATTTCAAAGAGATACCATTAAAACTTAAATATCCGCCCCGAAGGTCATATCCTTCCTGCGGAAAGTAATAAGTCTGATCAATTAGGTTGAAATAGGTATTTTTCATTATCCTTCAGAATGCATCAAAGATATTCAAAAGGAGAAATTTGAGGCACATTTCTGAGTATAAAAAAGTAGCACCAAGTCATTTTTTTTATCTTAGCTTAATGGAGATTTTAGACGGTAAACTATTATCAAAAAACATAAAGGAAGAATTAAAGCATGAAGTGAATGTGCTTGTCTCGGAAGGAAAACGTGCCCCGCACCTTGCCGCCATTCTCGTCGGAAACGATGGAGCTTCCGAAACCTATGTGAATCATAAAGTTAAGATGTGCAATGACGTTGGTTTTGGATCAACCTTGTTACGTCTCGATGATAATATTTCCGAAGAATTTCTGCTTGAGCAAGTGGAACGCTTGAACAAGGATGATGAGATTGACGGTTTTATCGTTCAGCTTCCATTGCCTGCTCATATCAATGCAAGAAAAGTTACACTTGCTATAGAACCGAAAAAAGATGTCGATGGCTTTCATCCGGTAAATATGGGACGAATGCTCTTAGGCCATCCGGCATATCTTCCGGCAACACCATACGGAATTATGCAATTACTGCGTGCATATGAAGTGGATACTTCAGGAAAAGATTGTGTTATCGTAGGAAGGAGTAATATTGTTGGAAAGCCAATGTCAGTCTTAATGGCACGAAATCATAAGTATGGTAACTGTACCGTTACTTTGTGTCATTCAAAAACCAATGACTTAGAATTGAAACTTAAAAATGCGGACATCATTATTGCTGCATTAGGTAAACCTGAATTCATAAATGCTGATATGGTAAAAGATAATGCTATAATCATTGATGTAGGTATTACCAGAATTCCTGATGAATCACGAAAGTCAGGTTATCGGCTTGCAGGCGATGTTAATTATGCTGATGTCGCCGAAAAATGTAGCTATATAACACCGGTTCCGGGTGGTGTCGGACCGATGACGGTAATTTCATTGATGAAAAACACCATGAAAGCCTATAAAAAACAAGTTTATAAGTCATGAAAAAAGCGGTATACTGGATATTCACTGTTCCTTTTCTTGCCGGATTCGGAATCATCCTCTGTACCTTTCACGTCTTACAGGTATTGGCCTTACGGTTCGGCTACCGTGCACATAACGCTATTGTAACCGGAATGATATTTTTTCTAAACCTAAACTTGCTTTGGGTTGGGGCATTTATTCGCTTTAAAGATTTAAGAACTTCAAAAACATATGGTCGCCCGGCTATAATCGTCAGCAATCATCAAGGCATGTTCGACATTCCTGCTATCGGTTGGATATTACATAAGTATCATCCAAAATTTATTGCTAAAAAAAGTCTTGCATACGGTATTCCAGCAATATCTTATAATATCCGAAATGGAGGCTCTACCTATATAGACCGGAAAAAACCGGAAGAAGCTCTTAAGAAAATTAACAACTTTAATCAATACCTGAAAGACACCAATCGATCAGGTGTGATTTTCGCAGAAGGAACAAGAACAAGAGATGGTTCAATGAAAGCTTTCAAAACGAAAGGGCTGGATCAAATGCTTACTGATATTCCGGATGCAATTGTGATTCCTGTCGCACTTGAAAACTTTTGGAAACTGGAACGTTTTGGATTAAAGCCCGTTCCATTTGGAGCAAAATTAGCATGCACCGTACTTGAAGAAATTAATCGGGAAGGAAAATCAAATCAAGAAATAATAGAAGATACCGAAACAGCAATTAGGAATTATTTAGGTCAATAGTAAGGATAGTATTATATAAATTTTAGCTATGTGACTATTTAATATAAATAATCTTAAATCCTTCCGTATTCAAATAGCAATCCTTACATTTACGCCTGTCAGTTCAGACCTACTCATTCTCTTCTGACAATATTCAATAAACAAAATTCAAAACTATGGATAAAATACATGCCTTTGTTCAAAGTGTGTATTCCCCCGAAACTTCAAAGCTCAACGATGATCTTTGGGATAAAGCAATAGAAGATTTCAAGCAAGAACAATATAAATCTGCAGTATTCGCATTACTCGATTATGTTGATCCTGAATTACGTAAAAACTTCAGCGTAGAAAACGGATATGAAATTCCACATGGTTCAGTAAAAGTGCGCGTTGAAATTATAAACGATCAACTTAAAATCTACTGCCCCTTTTTAGACATTAAAGATTCAAAGAAAGTACCGCTAATGCGAAAACTTGCTGAGTTAAAACAGCATCCTTTAAATCTGGCAAACATTAGTGTTAGCGATGATCAGGCGCACTTCTTTTTTAACTGTAATCTGCACAACGCTGAACCGTATAAGATTTATAATATCCTCAGAGAAATTTGTGTTTTTGCAGATCGATATGATGATGAGTTTATTGAAAAATATAATGCCGCAAGATTACAGGAACCAGAAATTTCAGCATTGGAAAGCCATGTGAAAAATGATGCATGGCTAACCATTAAAAACACACTCGAAGACGGCCTCGCAAGATTTGATCATTATATGAGTAAGCGCTGGGGTAATTTTGCCTGGTATGCGCTTAATATCGCATTAAAAAAAGTTGAATACTATGTTCAACCGCAAGGCTATTACAGAACTTTATTAGAGCGGTCGATTGATGAGTTATATAATCGAAGAATCCCTTTTTTCGATGCTTTAATGAATGCAAAAAGTAAAGTAGAAGCTTTGTTGAAATATGAAGAGCAAAACTTAAAAGATGACTTATATACCATAAATACTTTTGTACCATATAAATACAAAGGCAGTATTGAAAATATAAGAGATAACTGGGAGGATACATTTGAATCGGTTCAGCAAATGATGAATAATAATTCCCATGAAGAAGCCAGTCTATCGATTACTTCCGCTTTTTATAATCTTTTCTACTATAATAACGTTGCGGATGACGTACGCGAAAAAGTAGAAAGCGCATTAAAAGAAAGCAGTGGTTTAAGCTGGAATGCCGGTAGCGGAATTTTATTTAAAGCAATGGAAGATATCATGGAAGATAATCTTCAAATACCAGACTTTGGAGGGATGGATTTAGCTAAAGCTATGGAAGAAAATATGGCCCAAAGTATGGAAATGATGCAAAGTATGCTTAAAGGATTTTTCAAATAAAGAAAATGGATCGATTAAAAAAATTAGAACAGTCAATATTCAGAATTAATACGGCTAAAGGCAGCGGAACTGGTTTTTACTTAGCTAATAAGAATATTATTATAACCAACTATCATGTCGTAGCCGGATTTAAACGTGTTTCAGTTGAAGATAAAGATCGTAACAGAGTAGCTTCTAATGTTGTCTATGTAAACCCTGGAAAAGATATTGCTTTTATTGAAGCAGTAAATAAACCGGATGGAGATTCTGTACAGCTAAATTCCGAAATAAAAATTAGTTCCGGTGGAAAAGTAAATGTAATAGGTTACCCGTTCGGAATGCCTTTAACTATAACTGAAGGAATAATTTCCAATCCTGAACAAATTATAGACGGTCAAAAATATATTCAAACAGATGCTGCTATTAACCCAGGTAATAGTGGCGGACCAATGATTGATTTGGATGGAAATTTAGTTGGCATCGTAGTTTCGAAATTTAATAACGCTGATAATATAGGCTTTGCCATCAGCGGGGAAACCTTAATGGCAGAACTGGAAGAATTAGGCGAAATTGGAAATACATTCAGCGTAGGATGTCATAGCTGCGGCTCATTAGTTCCTGACAATGCAGAATACTGTGAAAATTGTGGTGCAGATATCGATGAAGCAGTTTTTAAAGAACAGGAATTATCACCGGTCGCAATAAAAGTTGAAGAAGCATTAAAACTGTTAGAAAAAGATCCTGTTAATGCCCGAGCAGGTATGGAATATTGGTTATTTCATCAGGGAAGTGCTGAAATCAGAATCTTTATTTACGAAGGCAATTATTTATATGCTACTTCACCTCTAAATGATTTACCTAAAAAGAATCTAAAAGAACTGTACCATTACATCCTAACTGAAGATCACGAACCATATAGACTGGCAATTTCTGATGGACAAATATTTATTTCATATAGAACGCATATCAGCGATTTGTTTTCATTAAGTGATAAAGAAGTGATCGAACATCTCTCCGGAATGGCAAAAAGAGCTGACGATCTGGATGATTTATTTGTAAATGAATACGGCGCAAGCATGACTTCATTTAG
>JAHDHT010000032.1:11558-19467 GCA_020631175.1 Chitinophagales bacterium | reverse complement strand
CCAAATCTTCGTTAACTTTTCAGTTAAATCAAGGTCTAAACTACGATGAAGTACATGATTCTTATTTGCCTGATATGCTTTGCTGGTCTATCTCAGGCTCAAGATAAAATTTCAAAAAAAGCAGTAAAAGCATTTGAAGAAGGTAAACGATACTTTCTACTTAATGACTTGAAAACGGCTTTACCACTGCTTGAAAAGGCAATAAAAATACAACCTGACTTTACACAGGCCAATATATTTCTTGCCCAGGCATATGAGCGCACCGGACGATTAGAAGAAGCTTTGGATCTATATATTAAAGTTGGTAATGATGAGCCAAGTGTAAAATTTAAATCCGACTTTTCAGCCGGAAAACTTCATCATCAGCTAGGTAACTTTGAAGAAGCTGCTCTTTCATTTGAAAATTATATTTCATTTGACCGTCTAAGTGATAAACAAAGAGCCGACGGAAAAAGAAGATTAAAAAATGCTCAATTTGCCAAAGAAGCGATAAAAAATCCGGTAGATTTTGATCCGGTAAATCTCGGACCTGAAATCAATTCTGATCAAATGGAATATTTCCCGAGTCTGAGCGCAGATGAATCTGTTATTGTATTTACAAGAAGAAAAGGAGTCGGGCAATCAGATAATGAAGATTTTTACATCAGTGCAAAAAAGGAAAATTGGAAAATTGCTAAAAACTTCGAACGCTTAAACACTAAAAATAATGAAGGCGCTCAATCTGTTGCCTCAGATGGAAATTCAGTGTTCTTTGCTGCTAAAGACCGCAAAGACGGATATGGGAATTTCGATATATGGATGTCAACCAGAACAAAAACCGGTTGGTCAGTTCCTGTCAATTTAGGGGCAGGAGTTAACACTGCCGGATGGGAATCACAACCAAGTATCAGTGCAGATGGAAAAACATTAGTTTTTGTAAGTAAACGCCAGGAAGGAACCGGTGAAAATGATATCTATGTTTCTGAATTTAAAAACGGTAAATGGCAAAAAGCCGAATTAATAGATGGTGAAATTAATACACCATACAATGAAGAAAGTCCATTCCTCCACCACGATGGAGAAACATTATACTTTTCATCAAAAGGACATATTGGAATGGGAGGAGCTGATTTATTTATCAGTCGAAAAGATAAAAACGGAAAATGGTCAAAGCCTGAAAATTTAGGCTACCCTATTAATTCTGTTAAAGATGAAGTTAGTCTTACAGTTTCCGCATTAGGAGAAAATGCATACTTCGCCAGCAACAGAGAAGACGGTTTTGGAAAAGAAGACATTTATAAATTTAAACTTCCTGAAATAATAAAACCAAAACCGATTACCTATTTTAAAGGAATTGTTAAAGATGCCATTTCCAAAAAACCATTGGATGCCAGTATTCAATTAATGGATTTAAGTAATGGAGAAACAGTTGAACGAACAACTGCAAATATTAATGATGGTTCGTTTTTATCTACTTTAAAGGCGGATAAAGAATATGCATGTAATGTTTCAAAAACCGGTTATCTGTTTCATTCAGAAAATTTCACCTTCAAAACGAATCCGGAAGGAAAGCCTTACGAAATAGAAATTTTCTTAGAGCCAATAAAAGTAAAAATAGCGAGTGTCGAAAGTGCGAAAGAAGAAATTAAAGTCGGCACAAAAGTCGTTTTAAATAATATCTTTTTCGATTCAGGTAAATTCGATCTCCTTCCTGCATCTCAAGCAGAGCTAAACCGTTTAGTTGAGCTTTTAAATGAAAACCCTGATTTAAAAATTCAAATAAATGGACATACAGACGATGTTGGTTCAGAAAGTGACAATCAACAATTATCAGAAAAAAGAGCATCTTCAGTTGTAAAATTCCTAAGTTCAAAAGGAATCAACCCTAACCGATTATCATTTAAGGGTTACGGTGAAAGTCAGCCAATTGCAGATAACACATCTGTAGAAGGAAAACGTTTAAACAGACGAACGGAATTTGAAGTAGTGAAATAGAGTTACTCCCCCTTAGGCCTTAAACTCCGTACCGTTCTGCCTGCTTTCCACATTTCCGATTCCCGCAATTCCTTCAACTCTTCTTCGAGTTTTTCTCTATAATCAGCCTGACCATTACTATCAATCGATAACTGCGCTTCTTTACCCGCAGCAACACTGTCATACAACTCTTCAAAAACGGGGCGGGTAGCATCTCTGAATTTCTTCCACCAATCTAAAGCACCACGTTGAGCAGTTGTCGAACAATTAGCGTACATCCAATCCATCCCATTTTCCGCAATTAACGGATATAAAGATTCTGTAGCCTCTTCAACGGTCTCATTAAAGGCTTCGGAAGGAGAATGCCCTCTGCTTCTTAATAACTCATATTGCGCAGCAAACAAACCTTGAATTGCTCCCATTAATGTGCCACGCTCACCGGTTAAATCACTATAAACTTCTTTTTTAAAAGTAGTTTCAAATAAATAACCCGAGCCAATTCCAATTCCTAAAGCAATAATTCTTTCTCTAGCTTTTCCGGTAGCATCATGAAAAATTGCAAAACTTGAATTCAATCCCTTTCCGGCTAAAAAGAGTCTTCGTAAAGAGGTACCACTTCCTTTTGGAGCAGCCAAAATCACATCCACATCTTCCGGAGGAATAATTCCCGTTTGATCTTTATAGGTTATTCCAAAGCCATGAGAAAAATATAAAGCCTTACCTGCTGTTAAATGTGGCTTCAATTGAGGCCATACTGCAATTTGAGCTGCATCCGATAATAGATATTGAATAATCGTTCCTTTAGCAGCAGCCTCTTCAATAGAAAACAATGTTTCACCCGGAACCCATCCATCCGCAACAGCCTTATCATAACTCTTCGAATTCGATCGTTGCCCAACAATAACATTAAAACCATTATCTCTTAAGTTTAATGCCTGACCAGGGCCTTGCACACCATATCCGATAATTGCGATTGTTTCATTTTCTAAAATTGAACGTGCTTTATCTAAAGGAAATTCTTCCCGGGTGACCACATTCTCATCCACCCCGCCAAAATTTAAAACTGCCATATTTATTTTTTTTAATTCTTATTTTGATTCAATCGTTTTTAAATAATTATTTAATCGTTCCATTGGCTTCACAATCGCCACTCTACCAGAACGGGCAAATTCGTAAATGCCAATCTTTTTTAATTCTTTTAAAAGGGCTTCTGTTTCTTTAGCATAGCCCGTTTTTTCAATTACAATATATTCTTCTTCAATACGTAGAATACGGGCACTGTGATTTCGAACCAATTTCTCAACCGTATTTCCCTGGTAAAAAACACTGGTAGGAATTTTATATAAAGCTATTTCCTGATATACGATTTCACTATTTTTATAATAAAAAGCTTTTAAAACATCCACCTGTTTATCAATCTGAGCTACCAGTTTTCGAATCGCATCCTCCGTCTCTTTAATTACAATCGTGAAACGATGTATCTTTTTCATCGAAGATTTCGAAACCGTTAAACTTTCAATATTCATGTGTCTCCGGGTAATTACCGTAACAATTCTTGCCATTAAACCGGTAACATCTTCAGAGAAGACTGTTAAAGTAAATTCTGATTTTCTCATTTTATTATTCTAATACAATTTCATGAACCGCTTTTCCCGTAGCAATCATCGGAAAAACATTTTCTTCTTTTTCACAGCAAACATGTAAAAGGTATGCCCCCTTATGTTTCAGCATTTTTTGAAGTCCTGCCGAAACATCTTTCGCTTTACTCACTTTATGCCCCGCAACGCCAAATCCTTCCGCAATTTTTAAAAAATCTGGATTTTGTAAAGCAACCGAAGAATAGCGTTTGTCAAAAAATAATTGTTGCCATTGGCGCACCATACCCAGATAGTTATTGTCGAGCAGAACAATCTTAACCGCTACATCCCATTGTGTACAAACACCTAATTCCTGTAAGGTCATTTGAAAACCTCCGTCTCCGACAAATAAAACCACTTCTTTATCCGGTCGACCCATTTTTGCGCCGATAGCCGCAGGCAAACCAAAACCCATTGTTCCGGCACCACCACTTGATATCCATAAATCCTTTCCTAAATAATCATAATATCTTGCAGCCGCCATTTGATGCTGTCCAACATCAGTTACCACTATAGCATTACCGTTTGTTAAATCAGAAAGTTCATTAATTACACGACCCATTTTAATCGGACCTGTTTTTAAACGTTTAAGATCTTTTTTGATAACTTTCTTTTCTTCCTCAGCTCTGCAAACTTCAAATTCCTTGTACCACTTTTCGTATCTTGCATTTTCAACCATCGGCAACAAAGCCTCTAAAACATCTTTCGCATCCCCTAAAAGAGGAACCTCCACCCGCACATTTTTATTTATCTCAGAAGGATCAATTTCAATATGTATTTTCTTTGCCTGTGTTGCATATCTGCTTAAATCTCCCGTCACCCGATCATCAAAACGCATTCCGATGGCAATCAGCAAATCACATTCATTCGTCTTTACATTTGGCGCATAATTTCCATGCATACCTAACATACCCATATGCAAAGGATGATCATCAGACAAAGTAGAAAGACCATGAATAGTGCAACCTACAGGTATACCGGTCTTTTCAACAAACTGCTTAAATACATCTTGCGCTTTAGCAATATGAATACCATGTCCGGCAAGAATAAAAGGTTTCTTCGCTTCACGAATCAATTCCGCTGCCGCTTCTAATTGTTCTGAATCCAAACTCGGTCGCGGAATATAACTTCGAATCTTCTTTACCTTTTCATAAGAAAATTCTAACATCTCAATTTGAGCATTCTTGGTAATATCAATCAATACCGGACCCGGTCGACCCGAATTAGCAATATAAAATGCTTTGGCAAAAACTTCAGGAATCTCTTCCGCTTTAGTTATCTGATAATTCCACTTTGTGATTGAATTGGTACATCCGATCACATCGGTTTCCTGAAATGCATCAGAACCTAATAAACTTGAATAAACCTGTCCGGTAAAACAAACGATCGGGGTAGAGTCCATTAAAGCATCAGCAAGACCTGTAAATAAATTTGTTGCCCCGGGGCCCGAGGTCGCAACCGCTACACCGGTCTTTCGAGTAGCGCGGGCATATCCCTGAGCAGCGTGAATAGCACCCTGCTCATGACGAGTTAATATATGCGTAATACGATCCTGATAATGATACATCGAATCATAAAAAGGCATAATTGCTCCGCCGGGATATCCGTAAATTAAATTTACATCCTCAGCTAACAGACACTCCAAAATAGCCTCTGCTCCACTAATTTTTTTAGCGAGCTTTTGTCTTTTTCGAACCGACCGACCCGATTTCGAATTTTGTTTTTTATTTCCTTTTAACGTCATAAACAAAATTTATTGATCTGTCACACAACCTTCACTGGCCGATGAAACAGATTTTCTATATTTCTTTAATATCCCCGAAACTTCATCTTCAGGTACTTTCCATTTTGATTTTCTTATTGCAATTTCATCATCAGACAAATCCACATTTAAAACATTATTCACCGCATCAATCGTTATCTCATCCCCATCTTCAACGAATGCCAACATTCCCCCTTCATAAGCTTCAGGACAAATATGACCAACTACAAAACCGTGTGTTCCACCTGAAAATCTTCCATCCGTTATTAAAGCTACCGAATCTCCTAATCCCTTTCCCATTATTAAGGAAGTAGGTTTTAACATCTCAGGCATACCCGGACCGCCTTTCGGTCCGCAATAACGAATAACAATTACATCACCTGCTTCAATTACATCATTTTGAATCGCACGATTTGCCAATGCTTCAGAATCAAAAACCTTAGCTCTTCCCTTAAAGTATTCTCCTTCCTTCCCTGTAATTTTTGAAACCGAACCCTCAGCAGCAAGATTACCATACAGAATTTGTAAATGTCCGCTCATCTTAATTGGGTCATAAATAGAACGTATCACTGCCTGACCGTCTGATAAGCCTTCCAACTCTTCAATATTTTCAGCTAATGTCTTTCCGGTAACCGTCAAACAATCGCCATTTAACAGGCCTTCTTTCAACATCATTTTCATAACCGCAGGTATCCCGCCCACGTCATGCAAATCTTCCATTACATATTTTCCACTCGGTTTTAAATCTGCCAGGAAGGGCGTCCGGTCTCCGATTTGTTGTATATCATTTAAAGTAAGTGGAACGGATGCAGCTTTCGCCATAGCAATTAAATGCATCACTCCGTTAGTAGAACCACCTAAAACAGTAATTAAGCGAATCGCGTTTTCAAAAGATTCACGGCTTAAAATATCTTTAGGACAAATATTCTTTTCTAATAAATAACGAATGGCCGTTCCAACCCGGTCGCACTCATCCTGTTTTTGTGTGCTGGATGCAGGGTTCGATGCATTATAAGGTAATGTCATACCTAAAACCTCCAATGCCGAAGCCATTGTATTTGCTGTGTACATCCCACCGCAAGCACCTGCGCCCGGAATAGCATTCTTGATAACAGCACGAAACTCCTCCTCATTTATCTTACCTGCATTTTTTTCTCCCAAAGCTTCAAAAGCCGAAACAATATCTAATTTTTTCGAACCTAAACAACCCGGTGACGTTGTTCCGCCATAAACGATTAAAGACGGTCGGTTTAATCTCGAAAGCCCCATTATTGCGCCCGGCATATTTTTATCACACCCAACTACGGCTACCAATCCATCATACCATTGCGCAGAAGCAACGGTCTCTATAGAGTCTGCAATTATATCACGTGATGGAAGGCTGTAACGCATACCGTCTGTTCCCATCGAAATACCATCACTAACACCAATGGTGTGAAAAATCAATGCAATTAAATCCTCCCGGCTAACCGAAGTTTTAATTCTTTGCGCAAGGCCGTTCAGATGCATATTACATGGATTTCCATCCCAACCCATACTAACAATTCCAACTTGTGCTTTTTTCAAGTCATCCTCACTTAATCCAATAGCATGTAACATCGCCTGCGCTGCCGGTTGGGTATCATCCTGTGTAATTCGTTTACTGTATTTATTTAATTCCATAAGCAAAAAAAAGAGCCATTCAACAGAATGGCTCTTTCAATAATTTATACACGTCCATCCTATCAGGTAGCTTTCATAATAATAATGACAACACTAATATTTCTGACGATAGATATATTCATTTCTCTTTTGTTACCCGAAAGGTGAAATAAATTATCCATTATTCAAAATGAATTCAAAAAAAAATATAAAAATTATTCAATTTGTTTTCGGAAGCTAACAAGTGTTCGTACGTTAAATATATTTTGGGCGAATACCGATGGAATCGGTACCGGGCTTTTCATTGCAATCTTTGCCTTTCGGTTTTGTAGCTTGCATGTCAATATGTGGCTTCCGCCGGTCGCCCCATCTTTCCGGCAGCTACTAAAACAGATAAGCCAAAGTATTTCCATTACAATCCCTTTCGCAAAGCAAGCGAAAAAGCTGGTCACATAAGCAACAACTCTCTTTTTAAGTTACGATTAGCTTGTTCTTCATATTGCTGATAAAAGATATCGGTTTTATAAATTCGTTCCATGGATAAAAAATGATTTAATACTTTTTTCCTTCCTCTTCGGTAAATAAAGGTTGGAAATACTTTAAACTCTCTTCTTATATCTTCACAATATTTCTGATAAGTTTTTTCATCTTTCCCCAGAATAGACAGATCAGCATCCGTAAATAAATTCGTGTCATAATCATCAGATATCTGATGTCCCTTTGTCGCCAAAATCTGATTTGAACATTTTTGAATATTACTTTCCGAAATACCTAAATCCTTTAATCGCTTAATAGCAAGCAAAGCACTTTTCTCTTCATTATCCGATTTTCGCACATTATAAATTGCATCGTGATAAAAAAGACTAAATAAAACAAGATCCTTATTTTTTAATGTCTCGAAATACGGCAATAACTC
>JAHDHT010000032.1:2450-11458 GCA_020631175.1 Chitinophagales bacterium | reverse complement strand
TAACCGCAATTCCAGAATTGTTTTCCAATCGAATAACCAATTTCGCATACTTCTTTATTTTTTTCGTCATATCTGAACATTACCGATCCTATTAACTTCAATGAAGCGATGAGTTCCACGCCTTTCCTCACTGTATGAATTCCATTCTCAATTCTATTTTGAGCCAAAATGAATTTTTCAGCATCGGCAACACTTTCAATTGGATCGCTTCCTCTAAACTTCATTGCTTCCTTATCAGAGTAAATTTGATAAATAGTATCCATATCTCCTGAATGCATAAGCCTGAATCGAACTCGCTGTTCCATAGTTCGAAAATAATCAATTATGCTCTTCTCAAAATGAATCGTCGTTTACACTATAGCTGATTGCTTTTATAGTGACCTTAAAGGCAGAAATTAGTCCAAAATAACGGAGATAATATGCATTAAAACAGGTTTCATTTACTTGTAAGTCAACAATTTTGAAGCCTTTTACTGCTATATAACATTACCTCCTTACAATACGAATCTTTAACACTAAAACAACATAAAGCAGAATGCTAACAATCACAAGTATTTTACTGGGAGCTATTATTTCGACTTTTGTTACTGCACTGATCGGATTAATTATAGCTGCTATTCTTGGTTTCTTATTGGCCTGGATCTTAAGAAATTCAAAGATCGGATATTGGAGAAGTTTGTTCGAAGATAAATCAACCGAATATGATTCACTTCATGGAAATTACAAGTTATTAGAAACAGAAAGAGATGATTACTCTTTTAAGTTTAATGATAAAACAAAACTTTACGATCGACTTAAAATTGATTTTGATGATAAGTCAACCGCTTATGATGGATTGCTAAGTCAAAAAAACAAGCTGGATTCTGATCTTGGCATCGCCAATACTAAAATTTCAGAGACAGAAACGAAGCTTTCCGGTATACAATCTGATCTGGCTAAAGCTAATAATACAGTAGAAGATTACAGTCGTAAAAATCACGACTTAAACGGTGAAATCGAAAGATTAAAGAAATTACTGGAAGAAAAAGAAACAGGTCTTGCTGATTGGAAGTCTAAGTTTGAAGTTTCCTCAAAAGCTGAAGCAGACTTGAATGCTCAGCTAAATAATCTTAAATCGGATAATGAAGGACTGCAAACAAGACTCGCTTCATTAGATACCGAAATAGGAGGATTAAAATCAAGCATTACAGATTGGGAAGGAAAATATAATGATCAATCAACTAATCTTAAAACAAAATTAGAATACATTTCTGATTTAGAAGCTAAATTAAGTCAGGCTGATGCGAATGTAAAACGAATGGGTGATCAACTTACTGAAAAAGAAAGTTCTTATACTTCTCTATTCAACACGAATAATACGTTAAAAACTGACTTTGATAATTTACTGGTTAAAAAAGACGAGACGGATGTTGAGTTACAAAAACTCACTAATCAAATGTCGAATGTCAATCAGGAGAACTTCAAATTAAAAGAAGCAATATCCGAATGGGAAGAAAAGTATCGGGTTAAAAATGAAGATTGCAAAAAACATACACAGTTAAATGAAACGCATTTAAACGAAATTGAACGTCTGAAAAATCAAATGACCAATCACGAAAGTATGATGATTTTAAAGACGGATGAGATTGGCGATTTAAAAAATAGTCTTGTATTAAAAGATAAAGAAATAACAGAATGGATTGGAAAGAAAGACAATTCTGATCAGAAATTATCAAAACAGGAAATTGAGCTTTCCAATTTAAATCAGCAGCAGTACAAATTAAAAGAAGAGATTGCTGAGTTAAAAGGATTGTTAAGTAGAGAAAAAGAAAACAATGCAGAACAAAAGTCTGCATTTGCGCAACTCGAAAAAGATCTTGCAGGAAAAAGTAACGAATTAGCTTCTTGCAAAAGTGATGGAGATGCTGCTCAAAACAAAATGGCTCGTTTAAATGATGAGCTTGTAGCTGTTAAAAATCAAATGAAAGCTGATGAAGCTGCTAAAGAAAAAGCGGAAAAAGAAGCTGCTGATAATGCTAAACTTGCTGATAAACTAAGTGCAGATTTAGAAAAGCTTAAAAAAGACCAGGAAGATCTTTTAAGTAAAGCCAAAGATGATAAAGCGCTTATTTCTAAATTAAACAATGACGTAAAAGCTGCCGGAAATAAAGCTGCTGATACCAAAGACTTAGATGCACTTCAAAAGAATTATGATGCTGCTTTAAAAGAAATTGAAAAACTTAAAGGCAGTTTAAGTGATCAGAAAAGTAAAACGAAGAAAGCAGAAAGTGAAGTTGATGTCTTAAAGAGAATAAAAGCAAAAGCTTCTCTTATTGACTTCAATCGAATTGGTAAAGGAGATGCGAAGAAAAAAGATAATCTTCAGGAGATAAGTGGAATTGGTCCATTCATTGAAAAGAAACTAAATGCTTTGGGTATTTACCAATATAAGCAAATAGCGAATTTCGATGCTGACGATATCGAAAAAGTAAATGATGCGATTGAATTCTTCCCTGGAAGAGTAAAGCGTGATGATTGGGTTGGTCAGGCAAAGATTCTTTGCGGAATGACAGACTCAGATGAAGCGAAAGCAGCAAAGAAAAATATTCTTGACCGGGTAAAAGCCAAAGGTGCAAATATCAACTTTACTAAAATTGGTAAGGGTGATGCCAAGAAGAAAGATGATTTAAAACGAATCAACGGTGTTGGTCCGTTCTCAGAAGAAAAATTAAATACCTTAGGTATTTATCAATTCAAACAAATCGCCAATTTCGATGCGGATGATATTGAAATGGTGAATGATGCAATTGAATTCTTCCCGGGCAGAATTGAAAGAGATAATTGGGTGCCTCAGGCGAAAGCTTTAGCGGATGGAATTCCGGAAAGCAAAGAAGAAGCTACTTTAAGAAGAATTAAAGAAAAGGCTGCTAAAATTAATTTCGATAAAATCGGTCGTGAAGACGGATCAAAAAAAGATGATTTAAAACGCATCAAAGGTATCGGTCCATTTATTGAAAAGAAATTAAATGCATTAGGTATTTATACCTTCAAGCAAATTTCGAATTTCGATGATGATGATGCAGATATGGTAAATGATGCCATCGAGTTTTTCCCGGGCCGCGCTAAACGTGACGACTGGAAAGGACAAGCTAAAGACTTTGTAAAAAAGGGATAGTAGATTTATTATAAATTGGTAAAGCGCTGCACTTTTGTGTCAGCGCTTTTTTTATAGGGTCGAATTAATTCGACCCTACAGAGCCTTATAAACTTTTAATAAACGCTCTAACAATCCTTCTATCTGATCTAAAAGCAACATATTCGCGCCTTCGATAATCTTTAATTATTTATTATGAAATGCTATATCTAAACAGATAAGAGGCAAATATTTCATCTATTTCGGTCAGGGAATTAGTTCATTCGGTCAGAAATCTTAAGCATTCGGACATCTGACAACTCCAAAAATTAAAGTGGTTCAGATATTTGATTTACAATCGCGATTAATTTAAAATATTATCTATTTAATTAATGTGTCGAAATTTTAACAAAAAGTAGACAAGAAAAATTATCAATAATGAAAAACAGTTTACATTTAAATTTTATCCCTCCGAGTACAAAAAAGAGAATACTATTTCTAATAATAATCTCTTTATTAAGTGTCACATTAGCAGCGCAAAGTCAAAAAAACTTCAATGAATTATGGCACCCCTACAAAGGTGATTTAGACAAGGTATATGGCTCAACAGCTAATGTAGTTTTATATGAACATCCTGAACCTCATAAAACGCCCCCACTTAGCAACCAGATTGAATTATTCAAATGCAACGCCAATAAGGGAGAGTATGAAAAAATTACATACATCGGCGATAAAATGAATGATAAAACTTCTGCAATTTATGTACCAAGAGGGTTTGAAGTTATCGTTTATGAAAACCCAAACTTTGGAGGAAAAAAATATTTATTTACAGAGGGATATTATCCATTTCTCGATGTTTCAAAAGATATTATTTCTTCGATGAAAATAAAAAGACTAATGCCTGAAGAATACGATGAGAATGGTCCTGTAAATGCGGCTTATTTCTTTAGACATCTTGAGACTGACGGATGGTATCCAACTGCTCAAGGTCTTAATGTTAATATTCAAGATGGAAGCTTTCCAAATCACCATTCAATTGATTGTTGGGATTGTTTTAATTACATATATATAAGAGGTGATTTTGAAGTGTTAGTTTATGATGATGATAATTTCGAAGGACGTAGTAATGAAGAAGCTCCATTTATGGATAAATTTGATGGAAATGGGACACTATATTCTCCTCAGGAAACAGGTTTTGAAAATAAAATTAATGGTATTAAAATAATTCAAACTGGTTGGAAATTAGCTGAATTTAACATGATATTATTAAGTAAAACTGTAAACAATAATCTCGAACCTTTAGGTGCTGGTGTAATTTCAAAGGGAAATATTGATGCAAGTGTCGGATTAAGTGTAGAAAAGTCATATGAAAAAACCTGGGAACACACATTTGAGCATGCTTTTGGGACAAGTTTAACATTATCAAAGACAGCAGAAATGGAAGCTGGTCCTTTAATTGCCAGCGTAAAAACTACTGTAGGAATTGAAGTTGGTGCATCAATGGATTTTTCAAACAGCTGGTCAAATGGCACTTCGGAAGGAAAAGTAGCCGGACTTGATGTATCAGCGGATATACCTGCGAATTGTAATTATGAGTGTCAGATTTTAGGTCGACCAATGACTGTAAATTATAAAACTGAAGCTATTTATGAAAGAATAAATAGTATTGGAGAACCAATAAAATTAAGTAATGGAAAAATTCCAACGAAAAAAGTATCAGGTTTATTTAAAGTAAAAGACTTTACAGAATTTATGGCTGTCTGGAATTCTTCCAACTGTGGAAATAATGAGCCAATTATAGGAAATAACGAAAATAGAATTCAAGTATCTCCTAATAACATGGCCTTAAATAAAATTTGTAGATCATCATCAAATTTTCATAATACGCATTTTCCCGGATACGCTGTGGACGGAGAATTTAGAGACCGGCATTCCCAAGATGAGTTCGGAAAACCAATACCTTACTTCCATACAAATATCGATGATAACCCATGGTGGGAAGTTGATTTAGGCGAAGTTTGTGACATTAGTAAAATTAATTTGTACAATGTGACAGATGAATATAAAGATAGATTGGAAGATTTATATATCAGAGTTTCAGAAGAGCCATTTAAATCAAATAATGATGGAAGTTCATGGGCCGGTCCGGTTACTCCTGACTTAGTTGGATCTTATCCGGGTTTTAAAAGAGGAAGATTTGTCCGGATTTATCTTACAAAAAAAGGTGTTTTGAATTTTTGTGAAGTAGAGGTAATTGGTAAACCTGTTGATGGATTTAAAGATCAAACATTTGAAGCTTTAGATATAGATCTGACTTCAGGAAAATTACCAAATGTGGCTAAGGGAAAATCTGCAAAGCAAAGCAGTATACATTTACCGAATAGAGGTCCGGAAAAAGCAGTAGATGGAATTTCTGATGACCATACTAAGCAAAACGATATTGCAGAAACAAAATTAGAAGAAAACCCTTGGTGGGAAGTTGATTTAGGACAAAATCATCAAATCAGACTTATTGAGATTTATAATTTGACAGATTTATATCGAGGTCGATTAATGAATAGTATTATTAAAGTTTCGAAAACACCATTTTCATCTAATGATGACGGAGAGCTCTTTGCAGAAAATGTATACCCCGACTTTAGAGGTCAATACTTCGGTAATGCTGTTGGTAGATACGTCAGATTATATGTTCCACGTTCAACGTATTTAAGTATGGCTGAATTGGAGGTAAGAGGAATACCAGTAGATGATGACTTTGAAATACCAAACCCTGGTTCATCCAATAACAACAATAGTTCAACAAGTTTAAACACAGGTAATACTGAGTCATTTGAAGAAGTCTTACTTGGAAATACTTTTAGTTTAGTCAACCCAACTAATGATTGGGATGAAGGTAGCTTTAAACGATTAGATAATGGCTTAATTCAATGGGAAAATAAAGCCGGTGCTTCATGGTTTATGCTTCCCGTATATGATAAAAATTATCTGGATACATCTATTGGAAATTGTTACTTTAAAGATTTCCCGGGTGGAGATAAGTTTGAATTCATTATATCTCAGGAAAACTTAATTGGATTTAAATTTTTAGATGAAGAGTATTTTATAAAAAAGTAAAATAGCGAAGTCATTCATTATTGAGAGTAGGTCGGGTCATTTTCATGACTTGGCCTATTTTATTACGGTTAAAAGTGACAAAACATTTTGTCGATTAGACTTACTGATAGGTACTTTATGCTTATCAAAGAATAAAAAACTCTGGCTAAAACTATCTATATTTATAAGATTAGCAATATAAGATCGATGTACTCGAACAAAATTTTTAGAGCTAATTTTGCTTTCAACAGATTTCATTGGAACAGATAGTAAATAGCTATTATTTTTAGTATATATTTTACAATAATTTCTTTCTGCTTCTAGAAATAAAATATCATCAATCTTTATTTTAAGTGATTTATCAATGTCACGAATAAATATAGATTCAGACAATACTGTATTTTCCTGTTTATTGAATGTCGAATCATCTTCCTGAAAAAAACGTTGTGAGATTAATTCAAAAGATCTTATTAAATCTTTCTCTTTAAAAGGTTTAGCTAAAAAAGCGTACGGAAAAGTGCTTTTAGCACGTTCATAATTGTGGTCATCATTGTTACTTGTAAGATAAATAATCGGGGTTTTTGAAGTCTTATTGATTATTTCCGCCGTTTCTACTCCGTCTAATTCACCTGCTAAATTAATATCCATTAAAACAATATCAACCTGATTTTTATGCATAAATGAGATGACTTGTTCTCCTTTCGTTAAAATTTCAAGAACATTAAAGCCTGCGTTTTCAAGAACATGTTGAATGTGAGCTGCAATAATGAGCTCATCCTCAACAATTAAGACACGAATTAACTCCACTTTTCAGATTTTTTTTTGACGAAAATTAAGGTCAATATCTACTACAATAGATACTAAAATTCAAAATAGCTCCTAATTGTTGTATTTTCAAATGATATACTAAACTCTGTATCATGGTAAAGCACTTAATTAAACTTTTAATCACACTGATTTTTATACCAATATGCTCACTTGCCCAACAAGATTCTGTTTGGTTGAATTCTGTTGCTAAATTGAAAAAAGTCATATTAGCTGAAAAGATTGACACTACCACACAAATAGCATATGGTGAATTAGCAAGAGAATATATGTATGAGAACCCTGATAGTTCATTGTACTTTGCTGATATTTCTATACAAATGGCAAAAGAATTAAATCGAAATGACCTCAAAGCTTATGGGTACATAAACAAAGGTTATGCATATAACGGTGACAATAACTTTTCAGATTCTAAAAAACAGTTTGAAAAAGCATTAAAAGTTTTTGAAGAGCTTAATCATAAGATAGGGATTGCTAAGTCGCTAAATGAAATTGCATTTTTACAATATTTGCAGGGAGAATATGAAGAAGCTATTAGATTATTAAATAAAGTTTATAAACTTGAATTAGAAATTGGAAATCAATCGAGAGCCGCACGAACTTCTCTGGCGATTGGTGCTATTAATTCAAATTTAGGCAATTATCCTGTCGCTGTTAGCTATTTAAAAAAAGCTAGAACCATTCAGGAAAATTTGAAAGATACCATAGCTATGTTTACTACCGATCTGCAAATAGGTGAATTACATTTAATTTTAAATGATACACTAAAAGCAGAAAAAATATACCACCAAATCATTTCTTACGACCCACAAATTTCACAAGATGACAACCAATTAAATGCCTTATTAAAACTTGGAATAATTGCAAGTGATAGAAAAGAATATAAAAAAGCATTAAAGTTTTTCAAACCAGTTTATAAAAGTGCAGTTAATAGTAAAGAATTATTAATATTAAGTCAAGTTCTAAATCTGCAAGCTTATACTTATATAGATATGGATTCCCTTAACATTGCACTATTAAAAGCTAATGAAGCTTACAAAATGGGGAAAGAAGTCGATTATAAAGCAGGAATTTGTTATAGTTTATTACTACTTGGAGAAATTCATCACAAAAAAAATAATTTTACAAAATCTTTAAACTTTTATGAAAATGCAATTCAATTATCAGATGAAATAAAAAATCCACCTTATAAATCTCAAGCATTAAAAGGATTAAGCGATTTATATTCGGATATGGACAACACAAAGTCGGCACTTTCATTTCTAAAAGAATATATGGACTTGAAAGAGAGTCTCTTAAATGAAAGTAAAATTCAAGATATCACACAAACATCTTTAAAATATGAGTTTCAACAATCGCAACTTGAAGACAGCTTATTGTTTGTTAGTGAAAAGGCTACACTCGAAAATCAAATAATGTTATCTAATCAAAGAAGAAATTGGCTATTTGGTCTTTTGGGAATTTTGGGTTTATTAATTTTTCAGGTAATCAGAAATAACAGAACCAGAAGGTTAAATAATAATTTGTTAAATGAAAAAAATAATGAACTATCATTAAAAAATAAGCAAAATCAAATGCTATTAGAAGAAATTCATCACAGAGTAAAAAATAATTTACAGGTTATCTCCAGTCTCCTAAGTTTACAATCAAACGAAATAGATGACCAAGTAGCATTGGATGCAGTTATGGAAAGTAAAAACAGAGTTACAAGTATGGCTTTAATTCATCAAAAGTTATATCAGGGAAAAGATTTAACTACAATTGAAATGAAAGATTATTTTCAAACAATTGGCAGTGCGATTATTGACAGTTTTGGTTCAAAATATGAAAAAGTTCAGTTAAACATAAATATGGAGAAAGTAAACTTGGATGTTGACACTGCTGTTCCAATTGGCTTAATAACTACAGAATTAATGACAAACTCGCTTAAGTATGCATTTCAAAATAAAGAAGTTGATTGTATCATTTCAATTAATCT
>JAHDHT010000032.1:0-2350 GCA_020631175.1 Chitinophagales bacterium | reverse complement strand
GCAATTCCTGCTTTCGCAATTGTTTCAATTAATGCAGGTCGACCTCCCGTAACTCCGGAAGATTGATTGGGTTGTTGCAGCGAATGGGTACAATCTAAAACGACCGGATATCCAAAACTTTGCATTACCGGAATACCTCTGAAATCAACTACTAAATCCTGATAGCCAAAAGTTGTACCTCTCTCTGTTAACATTACATTCGGGTTTCCTGAGTCAGTAACTTTTGCAGCTGCAAATTGCATGGCTTCTGCAGAAAGAAATTGTCCTTTTTTAATATTTACAATTTTCCCGGATTTAGCCGCAGCCTGTAAGAGCTCCGTTTGGCGGCATAAAAAAGCAGGGATTTGTAAAATATCAACTACTTCTGAAGCCATTTCCACTTCATTAACGGCATGAATATCGGTCGTGAGTTTAAGGTCAAACTCCGCTCCTGCCTTTTTCAATAAAGTCAAAGCCTTCTCGTCACCAATACCACTAAAAGAATCGATTCTGCTTCTGTTTGCTTTTTTATAAGAGGATTTAAAAATAAACGGAATATTTAATCGATCTGTAATCGATTTCAATTCAGCAGCCGTTTCCATGAGCACTTGTTCATTTTCAATTGCGCAAGGTCCTGCAATCAAAAAAAAGGCATCTTTATTTACTAGTTGTTTAATATCCATACTTTTCTTTCCATAAAGATTTTAAATATGCTCTTAATTTATTTTCACGAGCATTATTTCCAGGTGAAAAAAACATTGTGCCTGTCAGATGTTCCGGAAGGAATTCCATTTCTGTAAAGTTCCCTTCGAAATTATGCGCATATTGATAATCTTTTCCATACTCTATATCTTTCATCAATTGTGTTGGTGCATTTCGTATCGCTAAAGGAACAGGTAAATCTCCGGTTTCTTTTACTGCACGAATAGCATCATCTATTGCCACATAACTGGCATTACTTTTTTCTGAACAGGCTAAATAAATAGCTGTCTGCGATAATATGATTCTTGCTTCCGGATATCCAATTTTATTTACAGCTTCGAAACAGGCATTTGCTAAAAGTAAAGCATTTGGATTTGCATTTCCAATATCTTCAGAAGCCAAGATCAACATTCTTCTAGCGATAAACTTTGGATCTTCTCCACCGACAATCATTCTTGCTAAATAATAAACCGCAGCATTTGGATCTGAACCGCGCATTGATTTTATAAACGCAGAAATTATATCATAATGTTGTTCACCGGTTTTATCATAAATCGCCATTTTTTGCTGGGCAAGATTTAATACCATTTCATTTGTAATTTGAATCGAATGCTGGCTTGCATTCGCAGTAACAACTAATTCAAAAACATTGAGCAAACGGCGCGCATCTCCGCCGGACAATCTTAATAGTGCTTCTGTTTCTTTTAACTCAATATCGAATTGTTTTAAATAAGCATCTTCTTTTTGAGCACGATTTAATAAATGGATTAAATCTTCTTTGTCTAAATGTTCTAAAATATAAACCTGGCTTCTTGATAATAAAGCAGAGATAACTTCAAAAGAAGGATTTTCAGTAGTGGCTCCGATCAACACAATCGTGCCCGCTTCGACTGCTCCTAATAATGAATCTTGTTGCGCTTTATTGAAACGATGAATCTCGTCTATAAATAATAATGCTTTTCCTAATTTTTTCGCAGTATCAATTACAGCCCGTACATCTTTTACGCCCGAACTGATAGCACTCAATTGAAAAAATTGTAAATCCAATGCTTTAGCAATAATATGTGCTAAAGTTGTTTTTCCTACTCCGGGCGGACCCCAGAATATGATGGAAGGAATATTTCCTGATTCAATGGCTTGTCTTAAAACCTTACCCTCTCCTACCAAATGATGCTGCCCAAAAAATCCGTCCAGATTTTTTGGTCGCATTCTTTCTGCCAGTGGTAAGTTGGGTTTTTCAATGGTTTTTGAAGTCATGAATTCAAAAATACATTTTTTGTTTTTGAGGATGGATATTTTATTTGAAATTGGTCGCAGGCCATCCTGAGTACAGTGAAGGATCTTTTTATTTGAGATTGTAGATTTGAAATTTGAGATTGATATGATTCGACTGTATAAACATTATTATCCGTATTAATTTGAATTTGTATTTGAGTTTGACATTTTAATTGAGCTTGTTCTTCCACCCTTGGACCGTTGCGCTGGGTCCAGTCCCGCCAGCCGGACATTGTTATGTTTCGATCTTGTTTGGGAATTGAATGCAGGTTTTCCTGAATGTAGTGAATGCTTTTTTGTTTGAAATCCCTCCTCGAGGAGGGTTGTTTTGCTCCAAGAGCTGAAAGCGATTGGTTAAGCAAAACTGGGAGGTGTAAATGAGATTTGAAATTGT
>JAHDHT010000281.1 GCA_020631175.1 Chitinophagales bacterium | reverse complement strand
GATCCGGATCGAAAGAAGCACCGTTCATATTCGTCCATTCGAATTCAGCATCATACTGATCAATCAGCGCGGAGAATGTTACTGTTTCACCACTGCAAATATTTTCTGCACTGGCTTCAGCAATTAAAGATGTTGGACAATCTGCAGTACAATCGATTACATTTAAGGTAAGAATTACTGTACTATCACATCCGGTAGCTGCCTGATAAACAAAGTCATAAGTACCGGCATCTCCGGTTACTGTGCCATCAGGTAATTCATACGTTTCCCCTTCACAGATATCTTCAGAAAGACTATTCGTAATATTCGGTAATTCAGATAAATCAATTGTAACAATACTATCACAACCATTAGATGCAACTAAAATTGATTCGTAAACTCCAGGTGTGTTTACTACTGTTCCGTCAGGTAAAACATAATCATTACCTGAACAAAATGAAACCATTTCACCTGAAAAAGAAGCGGAAAGCACTTCAATATTTACTGTATCAATATCATTACAAACACCAGTAGAATAATCTCCTACCGAGTAAAAAATCTGATAATTTCCTAATCCTAAATTAACTAGATCCACATTACCATTAGGATAAGAATTTCCTAAATCATCAAACCATTCACCTCCAGCCGGAGAACCAGATAATTCAATTGTTCCATCAGAAATACAGGCTGAAACAAATTCTGTAACCTGAGCATCAAATTCAGGTAAAACTGTTACATCATAAGCTCCATCTGTAACTCCAAGATCTGCACACCATCCTGCATCAATCAAATCTAAAGCAACAGTTGCAGATTGGCCTATTAATGCAGAAAAATCTGCAGGTGTATTAGGATCAGTTGAATCAAAGTTTAATGGATGTACTGTATAATCACCTGGTGGTAAATCCAACCAGCTATCAATACCTAATGACTGAATAATGTAGCCACCTGCTGCACCGTTTGTTACAACATAAGCAGTTACAAAAGGATAATTAGTATTATCACCTGAAGTACCAATGGCAAGATCTAATAGTGAAGAACCTTGACAATAAGCAGCGGGATCGATTACATCAACTGAACCGGCCACTGCTTCACAAGGAGGTGTACAATCTGCAATTACAACTGCATAAGGTGTTTCAGTATAATCGAAACAAACTGCGGCACCAAAAGTACCGATTGTTGCATTTAAGCTATTTAAAACATTTACTGCACTATCCACAGTACTTACATCACCACCAAATGAACCGGCTAAAGCAATTGCTTCGTCTAATGATTGAAGGCCGGGCATTCCATCATTCACTCCCATAACTAAATCACCGATAGGACCACAAGGCGGCGGCTGAACATCAGGAAGAAGGTTATCAAGAATCGGACATAAAGACCAGGCAAAATCCAATACACCATTTATACTATCTAGATCGTAAGTAAAACCAGTAACATAAACAGTATCACCGGCAACTAATCCTTCAGCCTGTGTATCCCAGGATGCATCCGAATTAATATTAAATGAATTTCCATTTGAAAATTCTACGATATATTCATTGTTAGGTAAACTCCCATTAGGAGGATTAGGTTGAATATATGCAGCATCGCTAGTTCCATCTGAACAAGCAATAAAGTTTCCATATTGATCTGTAGGAGCTCCTGCCGGAGGAGAAACCGGATCAATTGTCGCACCACAAGCCTGAGCTGATAAATCGTTGCTAAACAACAAGATCAGACTTAAACAAATAACATAATAGTGTATGTGTCGCATCATATTGCAGAATTTTGTACAAAAGTATTTAAATATTCTATGTTTTTTGCTTGAAACTCAAAGAATTTATAAACAAATTAGACATGCTCTGTAAGCAAATAACTTGCCAAGAATAAAAAAAGATTGAAGGTCTTTTTGACTACTTAAAAAAGTACATTATCAAGCTTTAGTTAATGGTATACCTTTAATCTTGGTCAACAAGTCTTCTATCTATACTATGAGAATAAAAAGATTACAAATTAAAAAGTAACATCAGGTATATTGCATTGTTTTTTATTTAAATATACATAGTTATTAATTATATGTTAGTTGAGTTTTAATTATTGGTATTCGTAAGACATAATATTGACTTTGTATGCGGTGAATGCATTGTATTTACTTAAATTTGTTGGAGATCGCGCTAAAGAAATAATCTCTTTAAAGACAACTTTAATTGCGGTTTTTTCATCTTGTTAATAGAGATGGTAAGTTTGGCTACCAGTATTATGAGAATTGTGAAAGCATCCAAGTTAATTAACAATGAGCTGCTGCATTCGTTTCGAATGCTGGTATTAATCCTTTTATGCCTTCTTTTCACTAATCCTTTACATGCCGGAAGCTGTATTGAAGTTTTCACTGATGTAGAAGAACAATGTGTAAACACCAATGTAATGTTCGAATTAGAACTAGACGCTTCCTGTGATATAGAAGATATAACTATTTCTTTTGGAGAAGCAGCAGACTCTCCTTCTGTTATTGGATATGGTCCATTTTTCGTTAGTTATTCTGAGTCTGGTTTTAAAGAGATTGTGCTCTCCTATTTTGTGGACGGAGTATTAACAGAAGATACCTTTACAAATTTAATTTTTATAAAACCCGTTGCTGATCTTGTAGTCACCAATGACACAACTATTTGTCAGGGAAACATGATCAACCTTAATGTAGACGGGAATGTTCCTGGCACTTATACCTGGAGTGGAGGTGATTTACCAAATGAAATTGAAACTCAAACTATTTCGGTGGCTCCTCTTTCAAGTCAGATCTATCAGATCAACTGGTCTGCAGATGGATGCAGTAATTCAACAAGTGTAACGGTAGAGGTAACGCCTGTACCTGATTTACAAGTAACTCCATCTGATCCATTAATTTGTTCAGGTGAATCAATATCACTAGAAGTCTATGGCAATACAGCAGGTAACATTCAGTGGACAGGTGGTGACCTGACCAATGTTGAGATCGGTGAATCTATTAATGTTTCACCTGCAGTTACTGAAACTTATTTTATGACCTGGATTTATTCTGATTGTATTATAAATGAATCAATAACGGTCAACGTAGCGTTTCCTCCTGAAATATTAATAGAACCACCTAACCCAACGATTTGTCAGGGTGACTCAGTAGGTATTATCGCGATTGGACCAAACAACGGAAACTACCTTTGGTATGGTGGTTCTCTAAGTAATTCTGTTCCGGGAAATTCAGTTTCAGTTACTCCTATATTTGATACTGATTATTATTTTACCTGGACGGATAATGTTTGTAGTGTATTTGATACTGTTACAGTCATTATTGAAAATTCTCCAGAAGATCAGCCTACTGCTGATTTTACAACTGCGAATACTACAATTTGTGCCGGTACTTCTGTACGCTTCGATGATTTATCTATTAATGCCACAGAATATGACTGGACAATTCAAGGTGCAGAACCTTCGGAAAGTTCTGACCAAAGCCCTGAAGTTGTTTTTAATTATCCGGGTACCTATACCGTTAGCCTCACCGTTGGAGGATGTGGGATTTTAAGTGATTCAGAAATAAAAACGGACTATATAACGGTTGTTGATGCAATTGATGTAAATGTGAGTGGAAATGAATCAGATTATTGTCCCGGTTCAGAAGTAATTTTGACCTCCAACGGTCCGACTGACGGAACTTATATCTGGTCAGGAGGAGACTTACCTGCTCAACAAGTTGGAAACGAAATTTCAGTTTTCCCTGAAGAAAATCAGACTTACGAATTGTTCTGGACAAATAGTGTTTGTGAAACCATTCTAGACATACCTGTTTCAATATTAAATATTTCTGAAATCGAAACAAATGTAACCGATACTTTAATTTGTGTCGGTTCATCAATCTTGCTGGAAGCATTAGCTCCTGTTAATGGAATATTCACATGGCAGGTTCCGGGAGCTAGCACAGCAGTGAATGGAAACTCGTTTAATTTTAGTCCTATCGGAGGAAATTCAATAGATATTACTTTGAATTGGACGGATGGAGTTTGTTCAAAAAGTAAAATAATAACCATTAATATTGAAAACCCTGCTCCTTTAATAGTAAGCCCTCAAAATTCAACCATATGTGTAAATAGTATGGTGGAAATTTCAGCTATAGGTCCTTTATTTGGTACATATGAATGGTCGGGTGGTGATCTCGATCAGCCTATAACAAGTCAGGTTTCACCTGAGATATTAAATGTTAATCCGACCTCAGATCAGATATATACATTAACCTGGACCGGAGTGGCTTGCACCCAAACAGAGTCTTCAAATGTTTTTGTGAGTGACACAGCAGATATTGAATTAAACATTCAGGATC
>JAHDHT010000280.1 GCA_020631175.1 Chitinophagales bacterium | reverse complement strand
GATCCGGATCGAAAGAAGCACCGTTCATATTCGTCCATTCGAATTCAGCATCATATTGATCAATCAGAGCTGAGAAAGTTACTGTTTCACCACTGCAAATATTTTCAGCACTTGCTTCTGCTGTTAAAGTGGTCGGACAATCAGCTGTACAATCAATTACGTTCAATGTTAAAATTACTGTACTATCACATCCGGTAATTGCCTGATAAACAAAATCATAAGTACCGGCATCTCCGGTTACTGTGCCATCAGGTAATTCAAAAGTCTCCCCTTCACAAATATCTTCAGAAAGACTATTCGTGATATTCGGTAATTCAGATAAATCAATTGTAACAATACTATCACAACCATTTGATGCAACTAAAATTGATTCGTAAACTCCAGGTGTGTTTACTACTGTTCCATCAGGTAAAACAAAATCATTACCTGTACAAAATGAAACCATTTCACCTGAAAAAGAAGCAGAAAGTACTTCGATATTTACTGTATCAATATCATTACAAACACCAGTAGAATAATCTCCTACCGAGTAAAAAATCTGATAATTTCCTAATCCTAAATTAACTAGATCCACATTACCATTAGGATAAGAATTTCCTAAATCATCAAACCATTCACCTCCAGCCGGAGAACCAGATAATTCAATTGTTCCATCAGAAATACAGGCTGAAACAAATTCTGTAACCTGAGCATCAAATTCAGGTAAAACTGTTACATCATAAGCTCCATCTGTAACTCCAAGATCTGCACACCATCCTGCATCAATCAAATCTAAAGCAACAGTTGCAGATTGGCCTATTAATGCAGAAAAATCTGCAGGTGTATTAGGATCAGTTGAATCAAAGTTTAATGGATGTACTGTATAATCACCTGGTGGTAAATCCAACCAGCTATCAATACCTAATGACTGAATAATGTAGCCACCTGCTGCACCGTTTGTTACAACATAAGCAGTTACAAAAGGATAATTAGTATTATCACCTGAAGTACCAATGGCAAGATCTAATAGTGAAGAACCTTGACAATAAGCAGCAGGATCGATTACATCAACTGAACCGGCCATTGCTTCGCAAGGAGGTGTACAATCTGCAATAACAACTGCATAAGGAGTTTCTGTATAATCAAAACAAACTGCGGCACCAAAAGTACCGATTGTTGCATTTAAGCTATTTAATACATTCACTGCACTATCCACAGTACTTACATCACCACCAAATGAACCTGCTAAAGCAATTGCTTCATCTAAAGATTGAAGGCCGGGCATTCCATCATTCACTCCCATAACTAAATCACCTATAGGGCCACAAGGTGGCGGCTGAACATCAGGAAGTAGATTATCGAGAATCGGACATAAAGACCAGGCAAAATCCAATACACCATTTATACTATCAAGATCGTAAGTAAAACCAGTTACATAAACTGTATCACCGGCAACTAATCCTTCAGCTTGTGTATCCCAGGATGCATCCGAATTAATATTAAAAGAATTTCCATTTGAAAATTCTACTATATATTCATTATTAGGTAAACTCCCGCTAGGAGGATTTGGTTGAATATATGCAGCATCGCTGGTTCCATCTGAACAAGCAATAAAGTTTCCATATTGATCTGTTGGAGCACCTGCTGGAGGAGAAACCGGATCAATTGTCGCACCACAAGCCTGAGCAGATAAATCGTTGCTAAACAACAAGATCAGACTTAAACAAATAACATAATAGTGAAAGTGTCGCATCATATTGCAGAATTTTGTACAAAAGTATTTAAATATTCTATGTTTTTTGCTTGAAACTCAAAGAATTTATAAACAAATTAGACATGCTCAATAAGCAAATAACTTGCCAAGAATAAAAAAGATTGAAGGTCTTTTTGTCTGTCTAAAAAAAATACATTTGCTTGCTTTAGTCAATGGCATAACTTTAATCTAAGTCAACAAGTGATTTAGCTTTGATTTGAGAATAAATAGATTACAAATTAAAAAGTAATACCAAGTATATTCTATTGTTTTCAAGTAAAATATAAATAATATTAAATTATATGTTAATTGAACTTTAATTATTAGTAGTCGAAAGACATAATATTGACTTTGTATGCGGTGAATGCTTTGTATTTACTTAAATTTGTTGGAGATCGCACGAAAGAAATAATCTCTCTAAAAACAACTTTAATTGCGGTTTTTTCATCTTGTTATTAGAGATGGTAAGTTTGGCTACCAGTATTATGAGAATTGTGAAAGCATCCAAGGTAATTGACAAAGAGCTGCTGCATTCGTTTCGAATGCTGGCATCAATCCTTTTATGTCTACTTTTCACTAATGCATTGTATGCCGGCAGTTGTGTTGATGTTTTCACAGATGTAGAGGAACAGTGTGTAAACACTAACGTAATGTTCGAATTAGAACTGGACGCTTCCTGTGATATAGAAGATATCACTATCTCTTTTGGAGAGGCAGCAGACTCTCCTTCTGTTATTGGATATGGTCCATTTTTCGTTAGTTATTCTGAGTCTGGTTTTAAAGAGATTGTGCTCTCCTATTTTGTGGACGGAGTATTAACAGAAGATACCTTTACAAATTTAATTTTTATAAAACCCGTTGCTGATCTTGTAGTCACCAATGACACAACTATTTGTCAGGGAAACATGATCAACCTTAATGTAGACGGGAATGTTCCTGGCACTTATACCTGGAGTGGAGGTGATTTACCAAATGAAATTGAAACTCAAACTATTTCGGTGGCTCCTCTTTCAAGTCAGATCTATCAGATCAACTGGTCTGCAGATGGATGCAGTAATTCAACAAGTGTAACGGTAGAGGTAACGCCTGTACCTGATTTACAAGTAACTCCATCTGATCCATTAATTTGTTCAGGTGAATCAATATCACTAGAAGTCTATGGCAATACAGCAGGTAACATTCAGTGGACAGGTGGTGACCTGACCAATGTTGAGATCGGTGAATCTATTAATGTTTCACCTGCAGTTACTGAAACTTATTTTATGACCTGGATTTATTCTGATTGTATTATAAATGAATCAATAACGGTCAACGTAGCGTTTCCTCCTGAAATATTAATAGAACCACCTAACCCAACGATTTGTCAGGGTGACTCAGTAGGTATTATCGCGATTGGACCAAACAACGGAAACTACCTTTGGTATGGTGGTTCTCTAAGTAATTCTGTTCCGGGAAATTCAGTTTCAGTTACTCCTATATTTGATACTGATTATTATTTTACCTGGACGGATAATGTTTGTAGTGTATTTGATACTGTTACAGTCATTATTGAAAATTCTCCAGAAGATCAGCCTACTGCTGATTTTACAACTGCGAATACTACAATTTGTGCCGGTACTTCTGTACGCTTCGATGATTTATCTATTAATGCCACAGAATATGACTGGACAATTCAAGGTGCAGAACCTTCGGAAAGTTCTGACCAAAGCCCTGAAGTTGTTTTTAATTATCCGGGTACCTATACCGTTAGCCTCACCGTTGGAGGATGTGGGATTTTAAGTGATTCAGAAATAAAAACGGACTATATAACGGTTGTTGATGCAATTGATGTAAATGTGAGTGGAAATGAATCAGATTATTGTCCCGGTTCAGAAGTAATTTTGACCTCCAACGGTCCGACTGACGGAACTTATATCTGGTCAGGAGGAGACTTACCTGCTCAACAAGTTGGAAACGAAATTTCAGTTTTCCCTGAAGAAAATCAGACTTACGAATTGTTCTGGACAAATAGTGTTTGTGAAACAATTCTTGATGTACCTGTTTCGGTGTTAAATATTTCTGAAATCGAAACAAATGTAACGGATACTTTGATTTGTGTCGGTTCATCAATCTTGTTGGAAGCATTAGCTCCTGTTAATGGAATATTCACGTGGCAAGTACCGGGAGCAAGTACAACGGTGAATGGAAACTCTTTTAATTTTAGTCCTCTAGGAGGTAATTCAATTGATATTACTTTGAATTGGACGGATGGAGTTTGTTCGAAAAGTAAAATAATAACCATTAATATTGAAAATCCTGCTCCTTTAATTGTAAGCCCTCAAAATTCAACCATATGTGTAAATAGTATGGTGGAAATTTCAGCAACGGGTCCTTTATTTGGTACATATGAATGGACGGGCGGTGATCTCGATCAGCCTATAACAAGTCAGGTGTCACCTGAAATATTAAATGTTAATCCGACCTCAGATCAGATATATACATTAACCTGGAGCGGGGTGGCTTGCACACAAACAGAATCTTCAAATGTTTTTGTGAGTGACACAGCAGATATTGAATTAAACATTCAGGATC
>JAHDHT010000031.1:20997-25898 GCA_020631175.1 Chitinophagales bacterium | reverse complement strand
TCGGTCATAGTTTAAGTGATCAAATACCGGATATGGTTCAGTCATTATCAGACGACGCATCACTAAATTTCTCTTGGGTTTATCAATCTATTCCCGGCTCACCGTTAAGATGGCAATGGGAAAGAAAAGATGCGATGGATTACTATCCTATCCCTCCAAATTATTATGGATTTTATGACCTATCAAACGGTTTGCCTGCAGGAGATTTTGAAGTGCTGGTGCTAACAGAATCTGTGCCACGGTATCCCTATATAATTAATGAAACCTATCAGTATACAGACAGCTTTTATAATTATGCGATGCAGTATAATCCTAACATTAAAATATTCTTATACGAAGACTGGCATTGCATTTTGAGCGGAACCCCTACCGGCTGCGACTATGATATCGATAGCAACCCATGGCGACAACGTTTGGAAGATGATCTTCCAATGTGGGAATCTGTTGTAGACAGTTTAAATACTAGATATAATCCATCAAACCCTGTTTGTCTGATTCCGGCTGGACAGGGATTAGCAGCGTTGCATGACTCAATACAACTGGGTGTTGTACCGGATATAAATGTTATGGAAGATTTATTCGACGATAATATTCATTTAAATGACGTTGGTAAATACTTTATTGCCTGTATTCATTATGCCATGATTCAGGAAGAAAGTCCGGTTGGATTAACCAATCAGTTGCATTATTGGTGGGGTGGAAATTTTAATGCTCCCTCCACAACATTAGCTACAAAATTTCAAGAGATTGCATGGGCAGTAGTGAATGCTTATCCAAACTCATGTCTTCAGGCAGATGAACCTGTATCCATAAATGCCCAATTGGAAGGAAATGGAATTACTTTATATCCGAATCCAACCAATGATGTATTTAGAATTGCAGGCTTAAGCGGGAACTATCAAATAGATGTACTGGATATCAATGGTTCGGTATATCAAAATATTCCATTTAATACCAATGAAACAATTTCGATATCCATTAACGATTTACCAAACGGTATCTATCTAGTGCGAATTCAAAGTCAGTTAGATGGAGATGTATACATTGAAAAGATCATAAAAGATTAAAATTTCAAATTCCTAAATCATTAGGCTGCCTTTTTCGCGCAGCTCAAAACCGCGCTTTCCCCTGCAATCTTTTTCAACAAACGCTATGGCTAGTAGTCGTAAAAGGAGCTTCCTCCGGTCGCTCTTTTACTCCTTTAGCCATTAGCCTTTGTTTTCAAAAGTATTTCCGGTACAATCGCTGGCAGGGTCAATAATTTCAATTGAAATAAATCAATATAAAATGACTAAAAAGCATATATAGTGAAATACATAAACTCCCCTCCTTCCAAAGGTAAATCTATGTACACTAAAATGTTGTCGCTCCTTTTTTAAGCTAATCTATACACTCTAATTTGTCTTCCCTCCATTTTCAAGGGAGGGTCAATTTTGTCGAAGAGCGCACAGCACGATTCGTTACAAAATGGGAGGGTTGAATAATCGAATAATGTACAACCACCTGTTTTGTAACCATTCGCTTTTCAAGCTCTTGGACAAAACTGTTCTCCTTCAGCGAGGAGGACAGAAAATTTCGTGTTAATTAATTGATTTAAAACTTATATGCATAGAACAGCTTCTGTAGGAGCAGCTTAATTATCCATAGAGAGAATAGCTCGATTGCTAAACAATTTGGGGTGGTTCAATCAATTTCGTATATTAAGAAAAACTATATACCCTATGGAACCCATCACTACTGCCTGGATGATGTCGAGCCTTTTAGCCGGATGGATGGGAAATCGAACCGACTTTTTCCTTTGTAAAGGTGCAAACACACTGTATAATAGAATTACAAGTCGTATAAATGAACCGGCAAATCATCATATTCAAAGAGCTATTCGAAAATCTTATCTGCAGGCTTCACATATGGCTGTGAACTTTTTATTGAAAGATTTCAAAGCCTATCAAATTTTAAATGAAGACAAATCTGATCTGAAAAAACTTCAATCCTATATTGAAAAAGAAATAAATCAAATTAGAAAAGATAAGGCTTATTTACCAGAGTCGGTTTTAGATAATCAATACAAAGAATTACTTTTCCCAAAAGAATGTAGTTCACTGGAACGACAGTCAGAAATAATTGAAGCATTAATTAATTCCATAGTTCAGGAATTTAATAGAAGAGCTTTAGTTATCCATCCGAAATTAAATAAATTATTATTTGAAGGATGGACAGATAATGAAAAGAAACATGATTTTTACGGATTAATTGCAGCATTTTTTATGCAGGAATTAAAAGAACAAAAGGAACTTACTGTGATTATACAAACAGAATATTTAGACAATCTAACAATTGAGCAGGAAGCGCTAAAAATACAAATCACAGATCTTCAACTTGAATTAAATCAATATTATAATACGTTTAAAAATATTCTTCCCGGAATTGATGATCTTATTAAAGGTCAAAAGGCAATTAAAGATGAACTTGATCAATTACCGGAGAAAACTGCTAGGCTTGTTTTAGAAGGCATTCAGTTAAATCAAATTTCCGCCACAAGAGATATTACTGTTTCTTTAGAATATCAAGATAAAATAAAAAGAATTGATGCATCTAAAAATGAGATTAACGATTTAGAAACTCAATTAAAAGGAATACTTAATGCAGTTGAACAAGTTGATCAAAACACAAAAGCAATTTTAAAGCAAAACGCAAAAAGCCTCGAAGTACAAATTCTCAAAGCAAAAATCAAAAAAACAGAGCAAGAAGAAAGTCTTAATCTATTTGTACAGCAAATATTACAATTATCAAAAAAATTAAAAGAAACACAAAGCTTACAATCAGACCGATTAGAAAAAGCAAGACAACTTTTTAAGGAAGGTAATTACAAGGCATTAAATGAAACCTTAAATGAAGAAGCAATAGAACAAGATTTTGTTGCTTTTCAGGAAAGAGCAAATGTATTAGCTAATGAAATGATCATTAAAGCGGAGGCTATTGTAATTAACAAAAATGAACATTGGTTTGAAAAAGCTTCAAAACTATTTGAACGCGCAATTTCAATTAACGAAAACTTTAATACTCTAATTAGTTATGCCGATTTTTTATTCAAACAAAAACAAATTAATGAAGCAATAAATTATTATAACAGAGCAGAGTCTTTAACTCAAATACCGGAAGAGCGAGTTTTAGCTTTACATCAATTAGGGAACAGTTATCGACTAAATAATGACTTTCACAATGCAGATATAATGTTTTCGAAAACAATTGAAATTAGAAACACATTCGAAAATAAAAGTATTAAGAGTCGAATAAAGCTTTCTGACGCCTATTCCAATCAAGGGGACATTATGGTTTTTACCAATCAATTTCAATTAGCAGAAGAATTAATGCTCAAATCGATGTCGCTTCGTGATCAAATAATTAAGGAAGGAGAAAAAATTGATTTTAGATTATCAAGATCCTATAATCAACTCTTTATTTTATATAAGAAAATGGGTAAACTTGATCTTGCTATTGAATATATAAATAAAGCAATAGACATTACAGAACGTTCTTTAGAAAGAGAGTCATCCGAATCAATTAAATCAGAACTAGCTGTTTTATATAATAATAAGGCAGTCAAAGAATTATATAATCCAGGAGATCCGATGTTATTTGAACTTAGTTCAAAAGCATGTAAGATATATGAAGAATTATCGGACATTAATCCCAAAAAATATTTAGGCCATCTTGGTATTTTCAAATATAATCTCGCTATAAATTATCTGGATTTAAAGCAATATGATGATGCCTTAAAAATTAACGGAGAGGCATTAGCCATAATAGAAAATTTAATTGAAATCAATAGTAAACTATATGGACCTATATACTCTTTATGTAATGAAAATCAAGCAATCTTATTAGCGGAGACAGGAGCATATCAAAAGGCGATTCAACTGTTTCAAAAAGCAGATGCGATTATAACACCTTTCACAATAGACCATCCTGAACGACACAATATTCAAACAGCAGAGTTATATTTAAATATCAGTCAATTTTACAAAAAGCATATACCCGATAAAAGCAATGCAGCAAATTTTGCAAAAAAAGGACTTGATTTATTAAAAATATATAAAGGAGAATTATTGAAAGCAAATGAGCTCAGTAAAGAGTTGAACGATTGTATTGCAGAGTAGCAAGTAATAAAGCGAATTGAACTTATTCATATTATTTCGCATTTCAATTTTGTATCATCGATTACGCTATAAACAAATTAAGTTAATTAGATATTGAGACCTTTTCCATCAATGCCAATTTTTCACGCGTCTGATTTATCTGTCCTAATCAGATTAGAACAAGCTTTGCAATTATATGAAATAGAGTATTTTGTTCGAAATAAATTTTCACTAGAAAGTAATTTTGTTCCAAATCATCAAATTACTGAACGATGTTTTATAGCAATTTTAAGAAGGGACTTCATCAGAGTTATGGATAATTTTTATCAATCACCATTTCATCACTTATTAATCACTCCTTCCATTAATAATCTTACATTAGAAAATTTAGAACTTCAAAGGTCATTAAACTCTTCACCAAATGAAATTGCTATACATCTATTTAAATTAAGTTCACTTTTCGAAGTAACTTTGTTCTATTCCTTAAAAAATGTGGTAGAATATTGGCATACAATTAAAACACTAGTCCAACAAAACAATTACCGGATTTCACATGCTGTAAAAATTCATTTTGAGCAATGTTGCATTTCAAATTTTGACTACACTTTAGAGTCTTTAGGATTTTTCATTGAAATTGCAAATGAATTGAATCTTGAAAAATTTAAACAACATTTAATCCAAATCGACTTATCCAGTAAAAACATTTTATTCCAAAAAGCCTTTCGAAAATATTTATCTGAACTTTATTAATTCTAGCTTATATTT
>JAHDHT010000031.1:16436-20897 GCA_020631175.1 Chitinophagales bacterium | reverse complement strand
TTCTAGCTTATATTTGAATGTTAATCATGAGTGAAAGCTAAAGATATAATAATCTTATCTTTAAATGGTAAACGACGATAAAACACAATATAAAATCATTTTCAAGTTGAACAGAAATCTATCTGATTTTCAATAGTTTTAAATAACTTCCATCTTAATGAGTGAACCCTCAGCATATCAACATTTAAAATCCATCGTTCAAATACAATTACCTCATTTAAACGAGCAAGATTTTTCATTTTTTGAAGAGAATGGAGAGATTATTACTTTAGAAAAAAATGAAACCTGGGAACTTGAAGGAAAGGTTAGTCAGTATATGGCTTTTGTTCATTATGGCTTGATGCGGCAATTTGGTATTAATGATGGCAACGAATTTACAGTTGACTTTTTTAAAGAGGGAGAATTTGCCGGAAACTATATTTCCTTTCAGAATAATCTACCTTCTGAATTAATCACACAGGCACTCGAGAAAACTGAACTTATCGTTTTATCGTTTAAACGTTTTCTTGAACTGGTAGAAATGCTTCCTGATCTACAGGCTTTTTCGGATATGGTGGGTAATCAGAAATTACTTAAAATGCATCGTAGAAATAATACACTTCTGAAAAACAGTCCTGAAGAACGTTACGATTTGTTTGTGGAAGATCATCAGGATCTAATTCATCGAATTCCTCAATATATTATCGCACAGTACTTGGGTATTCGTCCCGAAAGTTTAAGCCGAATCCGGAAAAGACGTATGTAATTACTTTCTTAACCAAAGTCAATGAAATCGAATATTGATCAATTTAACTTTGAGTATCGAAATAATGACAATGAAAATTGTCTGATTCTTAAAACAAAATTTTGATCTTATGAAAAATGCAGTTCTTTTAAATTCAAACGTAAAATTAGAAGGTACAGCTAATTCTTTAACTTCTAATCAATCTATCCAAAAGCGTATTGCTCGAATTCTATATTCTGTAAATTGTACCGCCTGTATTTTTATTGGTAGTCTACACACCCTAGTACATTTTCAAGAGCTAAGAAGTGATTTGATTGCCTCTAAACTTGGATTTGAAGCACCGGTGCAGGGCTTAATGGCTAATGTTTTTAATCTCTGGCAAGGAATGAGTCTTTTGATGGGTATTTTTATCATTCTGCTTGGACTCTCCCACTTTGTTATACTATCTATAAGCGGAAAAAACAGTTTTCCTCCTATCAGCAGTTCATTAATCTTTGTTTTAATGCAAGGATTTGTAATCTATGCCGGTTTAAACTTCTTTACAACATGGCAAGTATACGGAGGAAGTATTGGAATGCTTTTACAATTCATAGTAATCACATTATGTCTTAAAGGATTAAACAAAGCTTAACCGATAATTTAATGTTTGAAAGTCCTGTCATTAAGTGGCAGGGCTTTTTTTATACTCAGTATACCCGTTAAACTTGTTTTTAACTAATGTGTTATCCCTTTATGAATTCAAGTCACTTTCTCAAAGTTTTGTGCTTACTTTCTTGCTTCATTTTTATTCGATGCTCACAAAGCGAGCCCCCCACTCCTTTCAATCCGGCTCCTCAAACTACCGATCAAAGCACTACAATTACTTATTTGGCACTTGGAGATTCTTATACAATTGGTCAAAGCGTAACTACTAATGAACGCTGGCCTGAACAATTAAAAGCATTACTTGAGGCGGACGATATATTTGTTTCGAATATAAATTACATAGCACAAACAGGTTGGACATCCGGAAATTTAATTAGTGCAATTAAGCAACAAGAACCAATTAAACATGATTTGGTCAGTTTATTAATCGGTGTAAACAATCAATATCAAGGTCGCGACTTTCAGGAATTCAAAATTGAATTTGACACGCTGGTTAATATTTCACAAAGACAACTTAAAGAAGAGGATTACTTTTTTGTTGTTTCTATTCCGGATTACGGTGTGACTCCTTTCGGGCAAGACAATGCCGAAACGATTGCAGAAGAATTAGATGCTTACAATAGTTATATGCAAACGTATTGCTCATCTCGAAACATTCCTTTTATAAATATTACAGACATATCAAGATCTATTGGTGAAGTTGAAGGTGCCCTGGCAAGTGATAATTTGCATCCGGGGCCTTATCAGTATGAATTATGGGCTGAAGCTATATTCCCGATCGTTAGAGCTTTTTTCAATTAGATTTATAAACTTTAGTATTCTGCAACATTTACGCTGCTTATAAGTATATTAATTAATAGCACAATTATTGCATGAAAGCCGCTTTACAAAGATTATTAAAACTCGGCATACAAGAAGGATACACAGAAATACAAGTTGCTCGCTATCAGGTACTTAACTTTTTTTGTGTTTTGATATTACTCTGTAATCTCGTATTAATTCCTCTTCGTTTGTACGCGCAGGAATGGTTATTCCTAAGTGTCAATAGCATTACAGTAATTTTATCTTTCATTTCTTTTAAGTTCGTTTCTCAATCTAAAATAAATACTGCAGTAATATTAACTGCCGGATACATATTTATTCCAAACTACATTTTGACTTATTCAGGGTTTATTGAAACAACGGATGTTATTCTAATCCTAACCATAATTCCTATTTCAATCTTCTTCCTGATCGACAAAAAACAAGCTAGATTTATTGTATTGTTGACCTCAACATTTTTGCTACTTTTTCTTCTTTTAACTAATTCTAACTCAAACCTTGACGATATTATAATTACCATAGTATGTATTGTAGGCTTTTATTATTTAAGCAGAATGTTTTCAGACTTACAGGAAAAATTAAACGTAAAAACAAATGAAAAATCTGAATTGATTAAAACTTTATACAAACGAAATAATGATATGCACTTGCTTTCGCAGATTATGAGTCATGATATGAAAGCTCCTTTAAATTCAATAAAGGGATATAACAGTATAATAAAATCAATTGTAAAAGAATCTAATTCTTCAGATCTTGAAAACGCTATTGAGCTAATTGATGGCAATGTTTCCAAAATGAAACTGCTGATTGACGATTTACTTTTATTATCCAAAACAAAGCTAGAAGAAAATGAAAATAAGTTTTACTCCTTAGATGAATCTGTGAATCAAATTTTAAAATCACTAAATTATCAAATAGAGACACAAAAAATTGAAGTGATTAAAACCGAATTAGGAAAAATTAATTCTGATCAAAAAAAATTAAATATTATCCTTCAAAACCTAATTTCAAATGCCATAAAATATCAGCCAAAAAACGCTTCTCATAAAGCATCAATATCAATTGACAGATCTGATAGCATTAATAAAGTCTATATTAAAGTAAAAGACAATGGTATTGGTATACCGGAAGATTTTATAGAAGACCTATTTGAACCTTTTAAGCGTTTTGATCACGAATTTGTTGAAGGAACAGGGCTTGGTCTTGCAATTTGCAATTCACTTATTGATGCATTGGGTGGAAAAATAACCGTAAAAAGTCATATTAATAAAGGAAGCACCTTCACAATCGAATTGCCTAAACAATCAAATCAATAGACATTAATTCTTTATCTTTAATTGTAAGATGAAGAAGATCATTATCATTATTTTTATTACAGCTATTTGTTCTGTCAATTTATATGCACAACAATCAAAGAAAGTTCTAATTATAGGGATGGATGGATGCCGTTCTGATGCTTTAGAACAAGCCAACACTCCTAATTTAGACGCATTGATTGCAAATGGAATCTACAGCCCGGATGCACTGAATGATGATATAACATATAGTGGACCGGGTTGGTCGGCAATTTTATGTGGGGTTTGGACGGATAAACATGGAGTAAGTAATAATACACTGTATTTTAATAACTATGATAATTATCCTCCCTTTATAAAATACGTTGAAGATTATGATGCCAGCCTGTTGACTGCAAGTTTTTGTCACTGGTCACCCATAAATGATTACATACTAGATGATCATGCAGATTATACGTTAAACCTTAGTACCGATCAAGCTGTAAATCTTGAAGCTTCGAATTATTTATCCTATGCCGATCCGGATGTGCTCTTTCTTCATTTTGATGATATAGACGGTGCGGGTCATAGTCAGGGTTTTTCTCCTTCCGAAGCAAGCTATATAAATGCCATTGAAACAACAGATCAGCATATTGGAGATGTATTGAATGCAGTTTATAACCGTCCGAATTATATCAATGAAGACTGGTTAATTATGGTAACAACTGATCATGGTGGAATTGGTACAAGTCACGGCGGAAATAATGTAGAAGAAAAAAGAGTGTTTGTTATTGTGTCTGGTAATAATGTTCCTTCACAGCTAATAAACAGTAATTCAGGTGCCGTTATGGATACCGTTACTGATTGTTTGGCTAACCAGGAGTTTCTTTATTTTGATGGAGACAACGATAATCTATCCATTCCAAATACACCCATATTTGAATTTGGTGACAGTAGAGATTTCACTGTTGAATGTAGAGTAAGAATGCAAAGCCC
>JAHDHT010000031.1:6028-16336 GCA_020631175.1 Chitinophagales bacterium | reverse complement strand
CTTCGCATGATGAATATGGACAATTAATTGGATACTGGAAAGTAAATGAAGGTATGAATGCTGTATCGGTTAATGATTTTTCAAATAGTGCAAACGATGCCAGTATAGCTAATGCAACATGGGTAAATATTAACGCTGTCGAAAGCATTGAAGATTTTAGTCTTACACCAAGGTTAACTGATATTGCGCCTACGGCTTTAGATCATTTATGTATTCCGATAGATCCTCTATGGGATTTTGATGGAAATTCACTTGTAACAGCAGATTGTAATGTAGATTGTATTGACCCCGGTTTAAGCATTTCAGGTTTACCAGCGTCTACTTCTTCTGCGAGTCCGATTGCTTTGGACGGATATCCCTCAGGTGGAACATTTATGGGAAACGGAGTGATCTTCAATGCCTTTAATCCATCCCTTGCCGGAGCAGGTATACATGACATTACTTATACTTATGAAGTTGCGGATGGATGTGTGTTTGAAATAAGTGCAACTGTTTTAGTCGTAAATATTTCATACAACTTCGTTACCTACAATTTAGGTGTGATTTCGCCTGAGTAAAAAAGTTTTTTAACTGATAATAATACTAAGACTTTCTATATAAGTAAATCTTTCGGTTGAAAAGTATGACATTAAAATTAAATCCGTTTTCGTCTAGAAGCGAAAATTCTGGATTCGCAAGCTCACCACATGCCTCTGCTTAGGTCGAGAAAATTTCAGATGATTTTGAGATACAATATATTTTAAAATCATCTGAAAAAGACTATTACAATAATTTTAAAACTAGGAACTAGAAACTGAAAACTCTTAACTCGTATACCAATCAACTAATAGCTTTCACCTTATACCTTTTACCTTACTAATACACCTCAAAAAAAAGGAGGATCTAAAGTAGACCCTCCTAAGAACAAAACAACACAAAACACGAATTTCTATTAATCGGCTTTATTATGCACGTGTTTATTTTTTCTGAACCTTGTTTCCGAATCTTCATCATCTGTTCCAACAGAATAATCAGAATGGTGTGATTCAGATGAATCTACCGGATCCATTAAATTTGGTAGCTTACGTTTATAAGCAGGTTCTTTTTCTAATTGCTCTAAATTACCCTTTGTAGAAAGTTTTAAACTTAAATTTCTTAATCGCTTCTTAAGCTCTATGTCTTCTTTTAAGCTCTTAATTTCTTCTTCCTGGCTAACTTCTTTTTGCTTTTCAGTAATAGGATCAATTTCTTCAGCAGGAATTCGCTTTTGAATTAATTCCATTTCAGTATCATCCTTAATGAAAGAATCATTTAATGCTTCCATTTTCTTTTGAAATTCTTGCTGATCAAATTCTAGTTCAATTTGATTATTTGCTTCTTCCTCAAGATTAATAAAGTCAGTTTCTTCTTGCTTTATTAAATCCGCTTTATCCTTTTCAATTAAAGCTTTGATTTCTTCTTTGCTTCGATACATATCTTCAGCAAGTATTTGCGGAGCTTCTACAATTTCATCATTTTGAATCTCTTCGTTGTATTCAGGAACATCAATTCTATACGAACTATGCATTTTAGTATGAACGGTTTCCTTTTGTTCAATTTTTACTTCTGGAACAGTTTGTATAGGAGGATTGATTGCTTCTTCAGGAATTATAGGTTCATCTTCCTCTAACTTGTACGTTACTTTACCTCCAATCGGTTTAGAAAGTTTCTTTTGCTGTCTGGTTTCAAAACCTGTTGCAATTAAAGTAACAGAGATCTTTTCACCTAAATTTGTATCCGTACAATTACCCCAGATGATTTCACAATTATTACCTGCCGTTTCCTGAACATACTCAGTAATCATACCGATTTCTCCCATGGTAACTTCATCTTTACCGGAAGTAATATTGATCAGAATATTCTTCGCTCCTGTTATATCATTATCATTTAATAAGGGAGAATTAATTGCTTCCTGAACAGCTTTAATAGCTCTGTTTTCTCCTTCAGCAATTCCGATCCCCATTATCGCAACACCACCGTCACGCATTACTGTATTTACATCCTGAAAATCAACATTAACGTAACCCGTTTTTGTAATAATTTCAGAAATACCTTTTGCAGCTGTTGTTAAAACATCATCAGCTTTAGAGAATGCTTCAGTGAATTTAAGATCACCATATACTTCTAATAATTTATCATTGGAAATAACAACAAGCGTATCAACGTGTCTTTTAAATTCATTTAATCCTTCCATAGCCTGCTGAATTCTCTTTTTCCCTTCAAAGCTAAACGGTGTAGTTACTATGCCTACAGTAAGGATTCCTAATTCACGTGCTACTCGCGCAACTTCCGGGGCACCACCTGTACCGGTTCCACCGCCCATTCCGGCAGTGATAAAAATCATTTTAGTATTATGACTTAATACTTGCTTGATTTCTTCAATAGATTCAATAGTCGCATCACGACCCACTTCAGGATTATTTCCGGCACCAAGTCCGGCAGTTTTACTTGGCCCCAATTGAATTTTAATCGGGACAATATTCATTTCAAGTGCCTGCTCATCAGTATTACAAATCACAAAGTCAACACCTTCAATGCCCTTACTGAACATGTGTTTGACGGCATTATTTCCTCCGCCACCTATTCCAAATACTTTAATTATGGAAGATTTGTTTTTCGGATTATGAAATTCTAAAGCCATAATTCTGTTTTAATTCGAGTGAAAAATTCGGTTTATGTTGTTGTTATAAATTGTTCTTATTTAAATTCGCCTACCTGATCGTTTTCGAACCATTTTTTGCTTTTATCAAAAATTTTGCTGAACCAGTTCAAGGGTTGTTGCGCATTAAACTGAGTAAACTTTTCATCTGATAAATCGCTCATCTGATCTTCTAACTCTTCATATCCTTTCAAAATTAATCCGATACTTGTTGCGTACATTGGGTGCATCAATTCAGGAATCACTCCTTTCGTTAAATGCTCCGTTGGATATCCGATACGGCAATCAAAGCCTGTTAAATATTCAACCAATTGCTTTAAGTTTCTTAATTGAGAGCCACCACCGGTAATTACAATACCTCCGATTAATTTATCCAGGTAACCGGATACTTTAATTTCATGCAAAACTTCTTCAATAATTTCTTCCATTCTTGACTGAATGATAGATGCTAACGTTTTAACAGAAACTTCTTTATGTTTACGACCTTTTAATCCCGCTATTGAAATCATTTCATTTTCCATTGATTTCAAAGCGAGAGCAGATCCGAATTTAATTTTCAGTTGTTCAGCTTGTCTGCGCATAACTGAACATCCTTCCTTAATATCTTCTGTTACTATATTTCCTCCAAAAGGAATTACTGCAGTGTGACGGATAATACCATTATGGAAAATAGCAATATCAGTTGTACCACCTCCTATATCCACTAATGCGATACCGGCTTCTTTTTCTTCTTCACTTAAAACAGAAGCAGCAGATGCTAAGGGTTCTAAAACAAGATTGGCAACTTCCAGATTTGAATGCTCTACACAACGATTAATATTCTTGGCAGCCGCTATCTGACCCGTTACTATATGAAAATTGGCTTCAATTCTGTTTCCGGACATTCCAATCGGATCTTTAATACCTAATTCATTATCTACTGTAAATTCCTGAGGTAAAACATGAATAATACGATCACCCGGATCGATATTTAATTTATACATGTCGGAAATCAGTTTATGAATATCTTCTTCCCCGATTACTTCATCGGTGCCATTCTCTCTTACTAAAGAACCACGACTTTGAACACATTTAATATGTTGACCTGCGATACCAACAAATACACTTTTAATATCATAGCCACTTTGTTCCTGTGCAATTTTCACAGACTTAGTGATCGCATCAACTGTTTTATTAATGTTGGCTACTACACCACGCATAACACCAAAAGAATCGGTTCTTCCCAGACCGAGAATTTCAATTTTACCGAATTCATTTTTTCTGCCGATAATGCAAACTACTTTTGTAGTTCCAATATCAAGACCAACTAAAACTTCTGTGTTATCCATCTTGTGTGTGTTTTCTGGTACAGACTACCTGTCCTTTATATCTAACATTAATCTCTGAATAGGTATTCCATCCTAATTCGTGGATGGCTTTTTCATAGAACAGTTTTAATCGATTAAACTTTACGCCTAAATGACGAGCATCACCGATTTTTATTTTCTGATCTCCCCATTTAGGGATCAATGTAAATTCCTGATGCCGGTCGACAACAATTTGTTCAATCATAGCAGACCATAGGGTATCCGTTTCAATATAACTTACGAGCTCATAAATATTTTTAAACAAAGTTGTCGAATCACTGCCGTAAGTCAAACCGTTATCAACTATCTCACCTGTCACAACGGGTACTCTTGCCGTAAATTTATTGGATAAAGGGAATTTTTGTCCGGTATTATCAATATAATAACTAACATTGCTGCTGTTAACAACACGTGCTATTGGTTTCTTTTGGTCTACATAGACATGTAATGTCGAACGGTTATCAAACCAGACCTGTGCATCACGTATCTGATGAAACTTCTTCAAATCTTTTTCAATTGATTGAATATCAATAGAATACAAAGGTAAGGTTTCAGCATCACCCGTAATCACGTTCCGGATCATAGCTTTAATATCTACATCGTCTACAAAAGTAGTATTGTCCAGATTTTGTATGTTAATCTGCACATTTTTACAAGGATCACTTTTATGTTTTTTTGTAGTTGCTCCAATTAAAACTAAAAAAATGAGCGCCACTCCAAACCAAATGGAATAGGAGAAAGTTTGTCGATATTTTTCTTTCCAATTACTCATTAACGGTATGCCCTAATTTTTTTAATAAAGGGTTTAATAACTGATCTAAATCTCCAGCCCCTGCAAAAACCAATAACTCCGGATTTAGTTCCAATATTTTATCAATCAGTTTATTTTTTGATATAAAAATAACTTTTCCATCCCCTACCTTTTCCACAAGAATTTCTGAACTGACCCCCGGTATAGGCAATTCACGTGCCGGGTATAGGTCTGTAACGATTGTATGATCAGCCTTTTTTAAGGCTTCAATAAATCCCTCTTCTAAATCTCTTGTTCGTGTATATAAATGTGGCTGAAAAACAAGTGTTAATTTTTTGGATGGATATAATTGCCTTACTGCATGAGTCAATGCATTTAATTCTTCCGGATGATGCGCATAGTCATCTATGATTGTTTGCTTTTCATTTTTTAATATAAACTCAAAGCGTCTCTTTATTCCGTTAAATGCATTTAAAGCTTCCGCAATTTGCTCAGGCTCAGCTCCATTAAAAAAAGCAAGTATTGCAGCAGCAGTTGCATTTTCAACATTATGCATTCCCGGCATTGCTAATCGAATATCCCGAATTTTAAAATAAACGGATTCTATATCAAAGTGAAAATTTCCATCCTGAACTTTAATATTACACGCATTAAAATCAGCTTTTGCATTATTTGCACTATAGCTTAATGATTCGGCATCAATTTTATCTGTATAATCATTGTGAATGATTAAATGACCATCATTTTTCAGATTTGAGGCAAAAGTGTTAAAAGTGTTCACCAGGCTCTTATAATCTTCATAAATATCTGAATGATCATAATCAATAGCTGTTATTAAAGTGTTGTTTGGATTTAATTTTAGGAAGGAGCGATCATATTCATCTGCTTCAACGATCAGTCGATCGCTCTTTCCTAAAACAACATTTGAATTGAAGTTATTTACGATGCCTCCTATGAAGGCCGTTGGTTCTTTTTTAGCATAATGCAAAATCCATGAGCATAAAGCTGTAACACTTGTTTTACCATGTGTTCCTGCTATTGCTGAAGTATTAAAATCTTTACTAATTTCATATAATACATCTGCTCTTTTATAAACAGGATATTGATTAGAAATATAATAATGTAAATGAGCCTGACCTAATGGAACAGCAGGTGTATATATTACTATATCTGCATTTTTATCAATTAGGTCGAGTGACTCATTGTAGCTTATAGCTATTCCTTCTTTTTCAAGTTCTTTTGTAAGTGGGGTTTCTGTTTTATCGTAACCGCTTACGTTTATATTTCTTTGTTTGAAAAAACGAGCTAAAGCACTCATGCCTATCCCTCCTATTCCAACAAAATAAATGTTCGATATGTCTTTTAAAGCTTTCAAATTATTTCTTCAAGTGCTTTAAAACAATTTCAGCAATATCATTAGCTGCATTAGGCTTTGCCAACGCTTTTATATTTTCAGAAAGACTTTTTCTTCTTTCTGCATTATTCATTAAATCTTGTATTTCTTTACAAAGCTTTTCTTTTGATTCACTATCACGCACCAAAACAGCTGCATCTTTTTCTACTAATGCCATTACATTTTTGGTTTGATGATCTTCGGTTACATATGCAGAAGGAAGTAAGATGGCAGGTTTACCAATTATACTTAACTCAGCGATGGTTCCACCTGCCCTTGACACAATAACATCAGCTAAGGTATAGGCACAATCCATTCGCGTAATAAAATCAGTAATTAACAATTGATCTTCAAATCCTTTCTCCAAATGCTTATACTCTTCCAAATAAACTTTACCCGTTTGCCAGATAATTTGCATTCCGGATTCAAGTAGTGCTTTATATCCGCTTGCAATTCCTTCATTGATTGCTTTAGCACCACCACTACCACCGGTTATAAAAACGGTGGGCTTATCTGCTTTAAAATTAAAATGTTCAGCAGCTTCAATTTTACTTACTTTCAAATCAACTATTTGCTGACGAATTGGATTGCCGGTAATTTCCAATTTTCTCTTATCAAAAAAGCGTTCCATATTATCATAGGCAACACAAACTTTTGCTGCATTTGAACCTAATAGTCTGTTCGTAATACCAGGGAAGGAATTTGCTTCCTGTAAAACAATCGGCACACCCATCCACGATGCCATTTTCAATGCCGGACCTGAAGCATATCCACCCACACCCACACCAACTTGTGGTTTAAATTTCCGAATTAAAAAAAAAGACTTTACTAAACTTGAAATTAATTTAAATGGGAATACTAAATTTCTTAACGTGATTTTTCTATCCACCCCACTAATCCATAAACCCTCTATCGGATACCCTGCCTTAGGTACTTTTTCCATTTCAATTTTACCTTTTGCACCGATGAAAAAGAATTCAGCATTCGGGTGCTTTGCTTTTATAGCATTCGCTATTGAGATAGCCGGAAATACATGACCACCAGTTCCACCGCCACTCACGAGGATTCTCATAAAGCAAGTGCAGGTTTTTGTTGTTCTAATTCAATCTGACGACTAACACTTAAAATAATTCCTACAGAAATACTCGTAAATATCATTGAGGTACCTCCCATACTAACTAATGGCAATACCAATCCTGTAACGGGTAATAAGTCTACCGTTACAGCCATATTAATTAAGGCTTGTAAAACAAGAGAAAAACTTAATCCAACCGCTAACAATGCACCAAAAGCGTACTTACAACGTCGGAATATTTCAATGCAACGATACAAGAATAAAACATATAAGGCAAGAATTAATAATCCTCCAACAAGACCATACTCTTCAATGATAATGGCGTAAATAAAATCACTATATGAATGTGGCAAAACATTATTTTGCTCACTCTTTCCCATTCCCTTTCCAATTACTCCACCGCTTGCAATTGCAATTTTAGCCTGACGGGTTTGAAAGGAATCTTCTTCTGTATTCATAAAATTGGCAATTCGATTTTGCCATGTTCCAATTCTTCCTTTTTTACCGGTTAGTGTAGCAACGGTAAAAAATGTCATTACGAAAAAGGCACCAATAAAAATGGTGTAAAAAATATGTTTGATACTTACTCTACCTATCAACATCAATATAAGACAAGTAGTAAACAGCAGTGATGCTGAAGATAAATCTGCCGGAAAAATAAGGGCACAAGTAAGTACAACATGGATTATTATTGGAAGAAAAGAACTATGAAAATCTTTAATATTTTCCTGCCTGTTAGCTAACATTTGAGCGACATAAATAATTAAAGTCATTTTAGCTATGTCAGATGGCTGGAAGGTAAGGTCGACCACAGGAAGGGTTAACCATCTTGATGCTTCATTTAACTCAGCACCATTTATAAACGTGAACGCCATTAAAATCCAAGAAACATATAGTAATACCTGTCCTATTTTAGAGTACCATTTAAAAGGTACACGGTGTGCATAAAACATGAGTAAAAATCCAATTATGATAATTACTAAATGTTTGATCAGATAAAACTCGGTATTTCCTCCTCTTGCTTTATAGGCAAGTGACTCAGTAGAACTGAATACAGCTAAAGCTGAGAAAACGGATAAGAAAAAAATAATTATCCAGATTACCCGATCACCGGTAAGTCTTGAGAGAATGGCATCCATAGAATTATAATTTGATTACTTCTTCTTTGAATTGTTGACCTCTGTCTTCGTAATTGTCAAATAAATCGAAACTTGCACAAGCAGGAGAAAGTAAAACTACTTCTTCTTTTTCTGCTAAGTAATAAGCAACTTTTACAGCTTCACTCATTGATTTACTGTTTGCAATCATATCGACATGTCTTGAAAATGCTTCATGAATTTTTCTGTTGTCAACACCTAAGCAAACAATTGCTTTCACTTTCTCTTTTACAAGATCTGTAAGAACAGAATAATCATTTCCTTTATCCACACCGCCGGCAATCCAGATAATTGGCTTTTCCATTGTTTCTAAAGCATACCATGTAGAATTTACATTTGTTGCTTTTGAATCATTGATAAATTCAATTCCTGAAATTTTTCCGCTTGTTTCTAAACGGTGCTCAAGACTTTTGAAATCTCTTAAGCTTTCTCTTACATTTTCTTTTCTTAATTCAAGTAAGTTACTTACAATTCCTGCTGCCATTGAATTGTACAGATTGTGTTTTCCTTGAAGTCCTAATTCGTAAATAGACATAATAAATGGGTTTTGTTTTATTGTTATTGTTAAATTTGAATCTTTGAGTTTTGCTCCTTCCGAAATATTTTGATCTTCAATACTGAAAGGAATCATTTGAGCTTTCGGACGGTAGTTATCCAGCCTTGCCATTAATTCCGGATCATCTGAACAGTAAATGAAAAAATCATTTTCATCCTGAAACTTTGTAATCGCAAACTTTGACTTTGCATATTCTTCTAAATTGTAATTATATCGATCTAAATGATCAGGAGTGATGTTTAAAAGAATGGATATCTCCGGTTTAAATGAATTAATATCATCTAACTGAAAAGAACTTATTTCTAATACATAAACATCAGCGGGTTCTTCTAAAAGTAATCGTGCAAAACTTATCCCGATATTTCCACCTACTTTTACATGTAAGCCGGCATTTTTCAGAATATGATAAGTTAAGCTTGTAGTAGTTGTTTTTCCATTGCTTCCTGTGATTGCAACAATTTTTGCTGAAGTAAATCTTGAAGCAAATTCAATTTCAGAAATAAGTTCAATCCCTTTATTTCTTATCTCTTTTACTATGGAAGCTTTTTCAGGAACTCCCGGAGACTTTACTACTAAATCTGCATTTAGAATTTTTTCAATTGAATGTTCGTTTTCTTCATATGAAATATTTGCCTGATTTAATTCAGTTTTATATCCTTCATCGATCATACCAAAATCAGAAACAAAGACATCATAGCCTTCCCGTTGTGCAAGTAAGGCTGCCCCTACTCCACTTTCTTTTGCTCCTAATATGACTAATCGCTTACTCAATTATTATTGAAGTTTTATGGTTACAAATGTTAGTACAGCCAGTAAAATGGATACAATCCAAAATCTGGTTACAATCTTACTTTCATTAAATCCTAATTTCTGATAATGGTGATGTAAGGGAGCCATTTTGAACACTCTTCTACCTTCACCATATTTCTTTCTTGTATACTTAAACCAGAATACTTGAATGATTACTGAAATGTTTTCTATAAAGAATACCCCGCATAAAATCGGTAGTAACAATTCTTTTCTAACGATAATAGCTAATGCTCCGATAATTCCTCCTAAAGCTAAACTTCCGGTATCGCCCATAAATACACGTGCCGGGTATGAGTTATGCCATAAAAATCCGATACAAGCTCCGGTAAATGCTGCTGTAAATATTACCAACTCTCCAAGGTTTGGAATATGAAGTATATTTAAATAATCAGCCAAAATATAATTACCTGACAGATATAAAAAGATACCTAAGGTTAAACCAATAATTGCGGATACCCCTGTTGCTAATCCATCCAATCCATCGGTCATATTCGCACCGTTTGAAACAGCAGTAACAATAAAAATTACAAATGGGATATAAAT
>JAHDHT010000031.1:0-5928 GCA_020631175.1 Chitinophagales bacterium | reverse complement strand
TTTTGTTTTTCTCCTTCCAAACCAAGTTTTCGAACGGTTTCTCCGATTTGAAGACGGTGTAACATTTTTATTATTCGACCACCGATCAAAAGACTTATAATTAAAGAAAATAAAACGGCTAATGCGGCACGGAATGTTATAAACTGAAACACTCCTGCTCCGGCAAGCTGATATACTTCATCGAGATATTTAAATAAATAATACAGCATTAGCTAGCAGCGTTTTGAAATGTTTCTTTTAATATTTCTTTATCATCAAATGGGCTACGTACACCGTTCACTTCGATATACTTTTCATGCCCTTTACCGTAAATCCCTATGATGTCTCCTTTCTGCGCAATCATATAAGCGGTTTTAATTGCTTCTTTTCGATCATTAATACGAATCACTTTTTTCGCATTAACCGGGCTCAATCCCTTCATCATATCGTCTATGATATCTTCCACTTTTTCCGTTCTTGGATTATCGGATGTGAAGATTACTTTATCTGAATAAGTACAAGCTACTTCAGCCATTAGTGGCCGTTTGGTTTTATCTCTGTCACCACCACATCCAACCAAAGTAATAACGGTCTCATTACCGGTTCTTATCTCAGCGATAGTACTTAATACATTTTTAAGAGCATCCGGAGTGTGGGCATAATCGATTATGCCAATCACTCCATTATTTTTATCATATATATAATCGAATCTTCCTTCAGCGGTTTGAATTGTGCTTAATTCCTGAAGTACTTCCATTTTATCTGAACCCAATAATTCTGCAGTGGCATAAACCGATAATAAATTATAAGCATTAAATCTACCTACTAAGAAGCTATTAAATTCAATTCCTTCAATATCAAGATGCAATCCTGTAAAACTATTTTCAACAATTTTTAATTTGTAGTTTGCCATGGCATTCAAAGCATAAGTATGCACTTTTGCTTTTGTATTCTGAACCATAACCCTTCCTCTCTTATCGTCAACGTTCGTTAAAGCAAAAGCTCCTTCAGGAAGCATATCGAACAACATTTTTTTTGCTCTGATATAATCAGCAAAATCTTTATGGAAATCTAAATGATCATGCGATAGCTGGGTAAATACAGCACCGGAAAAGTGAATATCAGCGACTCTGTTTTGCGCAAGTGCATGAGAACTTACTTCCATAAAACAATACTCACATCCTTCCGAAACCATTTCACTTAATAAGGCATTCAGTTTCAAAGCATCAGGAGTAGTATGAGTCGCATTGTATGTTTTATCATGTACTTTATACTCAATAGTAGAAATTAAGCCGACTTTATAACCAAGCTTTCTATATAGCTTATATAATAATGTAGTGATAGTAGACTTACCGTTTGTTCCGGTTACACCAATTAGTTTTAAATCTTTGGACGGATGTCCGAAGTAATTCGCACTCATAGCGGCAATTGCTAATTCAGCGGAGTTTACCTTTATATATGTAACTGAGTTATTAATTTTCTCCGGAAACTCTTCACAAATAATTGAGCTTGCTCCTTTTGCGATTGCAGCATCGATGTATTTATGACCGTCTGTAATAGTACCTCTGATTGCCACAAAACAATCATTAGCCTGAACCTGTCTTGAATCAAACTGAATTTGATTCAATTGAACAGCAGTATCTCCTTTTACATCTGCTATGCTCACCGTGTATAATATGTCACGAAGATTATGCATTAACTTAGTTCAATTTTGATAGTTTTTCCTTCTTCAATTTTTTTACCCGGTTCAATTGATTGGTCTTTTACTTTGCCCGAGCCCGAGAACATTACTTTTAAACCAATATTCTCTAATAAATATATTGCATCTTTAAGGCTCATACCCTTAACGTCGGGTACGGTATTCTTTTCAAATCTTAAATAGCGATAATCTACTTCTCTATCGGTATTAACCGGTTTCGCCCAGGCCATTTGTGGCTGTGTACTTTGATTTACATTTAAAGCTTCAATAATGGCTAAATGATCTTCGGCATAACCCTGACCAACATTCGGTACTTTTTTATCTTCATTATTATCTGCTATTAACTGTCCTTTTGTTATAGTTGATGAAAGAATATTTTCTGCAATTTTCTTAAAAACAGGAGCAGCAACCTGCGAACCATAATATCTTTCTTTATCAGGGTCATTAATAACTACAATGCAGGAATACTTAGGATTATCACCCGGAAAGAATCCGGCGAAAGAAGAATTATACACTCTTTTTTCCTGGTATCCTTTTTTTCCGTCCGACATTAAAGCCGTACCGGTTTTACCTGCAAGTATTAATTTATCGGATTTAATATTTTCTCCGGTACCGCTTTCAACGACATTAATTAATAATTGCTGTAAAGTTTTTGCGGTTTGCTCAGAACAAATTCTTTTTGAATTTCGTGAGTCTGAATAATCTTCAATCCAATAATCTGCTTCCTTTATACCTTTAACCAAATGCGGTTGAATATGCACACCATCATTCGCGATAGCATTGTAAAAAGTAAGCATTTGTAAAGGACTGATTTGAACGGAGTAGCCGATTGACAACCATGGAAGTGTAACACAGGTATTCCATTCTTTATCTGTATTTAAAATCATTGAAGGCTCGAACTCTCCTTTAATTTCGATTCCGGTTTTATCAGTTAATCCAAAACGTTTTAATTGATTTACAAATTTGCCTGGTTTGTCTTTAAATGCTTTATGTACTGTTTTACCAAATCCTACATTGGAAGAAACTTCAAACACTTCTGCCATTTCGATTGTACCTCTGTACTTCTTACTAACGTCAAGCATTGTAGCTGTACAGAATTTATGTTTACCATAATCAACAGCAACTTTTGTATTGACATCAGCCGCTCCCGTCTCTAATAAAGCTGCCATTGTTGCGAGCTTAAATGTTGAACCAGGTTCAACACCTTCACCGACTGCATAATTATACATTTCATAGTACTGACCCTGACCGTTAGATCCTAAATTTGCGATGGCTTTTATTTCACCGGTAGCGACTTCCATTACAATAGCAGTACCGTGATCGGCTTTATGTTCTAAAAGACTTCCTAGTAAAGCTGATTGAGCAATATCCTGAATTTCTATATCCAATGTTGTATATAAATCATTTCCATTTTCAGGCAGCACTTCGAGGTCTTCATTAACCGGAATCCAACTTTGATTATTCGCTCTTGCCATCAATCGCATACCCCATTTACCGGAAAGATCATCATCAAAATATCCTTCCAGTCCAACCGGCTGAATATTGTTTCCTCTAACACCACCTATAGTTCTGCGCATTAATTCTCCGAAAGGCATTACCCGCTCATAGTTTCTGGTAATAATTAAACCACTTTTGTTTTGACCTTTTGAAAAGAGTGGCCATGATTTTAGTTTTTTAACATCAGCATAATTTAAATCCTGAAAAAGCGGAATAAATCTTCTTCCTTTATTTCTTGCTGATTCTATATGCTTTCTAAATACACCAGGGGACCAATGTTTTTTCTGATCTGTATATTTTATTTTCGAAAAATTGCTTAATAGTTCAGATAAGGTGTCGATATTCGTATGAAATCTTGACGAATCCAATCCTTGCGCATTAGGATCCATACTTGCTGTAAATACCGGAACTGAAGTGGCCATAAGCCGACCGTTTGAATCATATACATTACCACGATCAGCTTCTACAATATCAATTCTGGTATTGTTACTTGCCTGACCTTTCCATTTATCACCTTCTACAAACTGAATTCTTGCTGCCTGTAAAAAAATGATCAATGCAGCCAGGGCAACACATCCAAATGCAAGATAAATTCTTAATAATATGATTCGTTTGATGGTCATTCTGCTGTGATCCTTTTTGGGGTTTCTGAAGGCGCTTTAATATTTATGTTTCTGTTAGATAATATTTTAGCTATCGTTGAAGGGCGGCTTAACTTTTCTGCTTCGACTTGTTTACCGGTATATTCCCATCTTAGTTCTTTTGTTTGCTGTTGCAATACCTGTACTTCTTTATAAGCTTTGGCGGTATAATGCATATTGTAGATGTATACAATACCAAGGAAGAATACGAAGAGTATAAATCCGAAATTTTGCTGAATCGAATCGGCAAAATTAATTTCATTGCGATCTTCCTGAATAAATTCAGGTTCCGTTTGCGGAATATTTTGCTTTGTATTTTTTGGTGATGCAGTCATTTCGAAATTATTTTTTTTCAGCAATTCTGAGTTTAGCGCTTCTTGATCTCGGGTTTTCTTTTAACTCTTCTTCAGAAGCTGTAATTATTTTTTTATTGATTGCTTTAAAAGGTTGATGGAAATTCCCGAATAAATCTTTTTCAATTTTCCCTTCCACATTACCGGATCTGATCCAGTTCTTCACTAAACGATCTTCGAGGGAGTGATATGACATCACTACAAGTCTTCCGCCTGGATTTAACAAAGTTTCAGACTGTATCAATAATTCTTTCAGGGCTTCAAGTTCACCGTTTACTTCAATTCTAAGCGCCTGAAACAGTTTCGCCAGATACTGATTTCTGTTTCCTTTGATCCATGGTTCAATTACATTGATTAAATCAAAGGTGCTTTTGATTTTTTCTTCTTTTCTTTTAGCGCAAATGATGCTGGCTAATTTTCTGGCATTATTAATTTCTCCGTAGTAATAAATAACATCCGCTAAATCAGATTCATTATAGCCATTAATAATATCGGCAGCACTTAAATCTGCATTGCTATCCATCCGCATATCAAGTTCAGCATTGCTTCTTGTGCTAAACCCTCTTTCCGGCTGATCTATTTGCCATGATGATATACCGAGGTCTGCAAGAATGCCATCAACTTTTTCAACACCATACAGTTTTAAAAATTTTGAGTAGTACTGAAAATTTTGAGGAATGAATGTTAATCTTGAATCGGCGATTAAATTTGATTTGGCATCTGAATCTCTGTCGAATGCATAAAGCTTACCGTTCGGACCAAGCTGATCTAAAATGGCACGGCTATGTCCACCTCCGCCGAAGGTGACATCTACGATGATGCTGTCAGATTGAATATTCAATCCTTCGATACATTCATCCAGCATAACCGGTATGTGATACATTGACATTACCATTTAAATTATCTTGTTCTTACAGAGAATCGCTGCTAAGCGATCTTGTTTCTCTTACTGCCTGAATCAGATTTCTTTGTCTGGATTCTTCCTGCTTTCTTTCGAAAGCTTCGGTATCCCAGATTTGAAAGTGATCACGCAGACCAATCAAGACTAATTCTTTGGAAGGATAATGAGCTCTTACTTTTTTCGGAAGCATAAATCGTTTTTGAGCATCAACTGTTACCGTGTGTACGTGTGAATAGAATTCAAACTCAGCATCGGCTCCGATTACGTCTAAACGATTCATTTTTTTCATGTATCGCTTTTCCAGTTTACGAAAAGCTTTAGGCAAGTAAACTTCATAGCAGGTCGAGTTAATCGAGAATCGCATATGAAATTCAGGCATCTCTTCAGCGTTTATATCGCTCAAACCATATCCAGCGAGCAACTTCTTCGGAAGAAGAAATCGATCCTTTGAATCCAGTTTACAATTTAATACGCCAAGAAATTTCGCCATAAACCCCTAAGACTTAGTCTTTGAATCATAAAGATAATTCAAATTCCCACTTTTTACCACTTTTTCCCACAAAATGTATAATTGCTCTTTAATCGCTTGTTTTTGAGCATTTTATGCTAAAAATGGCTTTAGTCATGTATGTAATTAATCACAATTTAATAACATTTTTGATATGTAAACGCCTGAAAAATCGCATTTCGGGGTTTATAAAGTGAGTTTTGTGTCAAAAAAAGCTAAATATAAGCCTCAGGTGGGAAAAAATGTAGTGAAAATTGATGAAGGGGTGATCAAGTGGGAGAAAATTGGGAATAAGAGTGGATTGAAGATTGTTTTTACGGGTGTAAATAGTCGTATACGGTTGATTTACA
>JAHDHT010000279.1:2949-4321 GCA_020631175.1 Chitinophagales bacterium | reverse complement strand
CAGGTAGATTTTCGTTCAGGGGTGGCGACATGTTTTTTTGTTCTTCCCGGTGCGTCTTCGAGTGAAAAAAATAAATTGTGAAAACCGATTAAGGCATTACCAACATGTGCATCTTCCGAATTGTAATTCTTTTGAAAAGCCTCTTCTAAACTTTTATGGTTCGAATAAAACCATTTAAAAAAAGCGATAAAATATAATGTATCTGTTGTATTAAATGTACGATGTTTAAAATCCAGTAATTTTTTTAAATCGCTGTCTTCATGATTTAACATAAAATCATGTGGAGCATTATCCATCAGTCCGAATAACTCATTGCACTTATTAATAATAGTCTTTCTCAACCCCCAACTCAACATGGCCGTCCAGAAAGCTGTTATTTCGATATCCTCTTTTTTGGTGTAACGGTGCGGTATAGAGATGGGGTCGTTTTTGATAAAGCCTTTTACATTGTAGCGCTTTACAGCTTGATCAAGAAGTTTTTTTATTTTTTCTATTTGCACTAATCGAGAATTATCGATTACAAGATAAGGAACCCTTAAGAAATGAAATTTAAGTTTAAACTTAAATTTAAAAAAGGTGTATCCGAAACGATCGAATACACCTTTTTAATTGTGGAGCTGGAGGGAATCGAACCCTCGTCCAGACAACGCAATAATAAGCTTTCTACATGCTTAGTATTTCCTTAATTGTCGGGAAATGGAAGGTGGAAATTCAAACCAGGCCAAATCCTTATTTTGCTTTAGTCTTAATTACTGACACAAAACGATCAGCAATCCAGTCACTTATTTCTTATGCTCCGATCTGATCCTAAGAGACCCAAATCAGGGGAACACCAGCACGGCTAATTCCTTGAATTAGGCAGCTAGGGCGTAGTTAGACTCGCCATATAAAAAAAGTTGTTCCTGTTGTGTTTAACGAGCTAAGATTAGGATAAACGCTCGACATGCTTACGTACCATTAACGATGCTGTCAATTCCGGTCAGCCCCGTGTTTTTGTCAATGAACATTGCCGCCATGGGCAGCGTGTAAATATAATAGCTTTTGGGGAGTTAAAGTTCCATTGGGTGAGCAATTTTCCTCCCTCAGATCGTTTCGCTGGATCTGGTCCCTCCAGAGGGACAATTTCAATCTTCGCTTTCGCTTCGCTCAAGCCCATCGAGAAAATATTCTATCATCTCCCACGAGACAGTTTTTCGTTGAGATGCAGGCCGAACATTTTAAACTTAAACCTAAACTTAAGTTTAAACTTAAAAACTCCCTATTTCTCTCCCTTCCGTTCTTCCATACGGAAAACGAAATTTTCTTTCTTAACTGTACTTCCTAATTGATACTGGAAAAATGCACCGTCTTTTCCGGTCTTTCTTCGCTTTTT
>JAHDHT010000279.1:0-2849 GCA_020631175.1 Chitinophagales bacterium | reverse complement strand
TCAAACTCCAGATTTAAATCAGTAATGAATAATTTGTAATCAATCTCTTTTGTCTTTTCAAAATAACCCAAACGATCAATTGCTTCAACTACCTGATTCGCTTCTTTTCGTTTAACGAACTCTGCAATCGCCAGTTTGAAATTATCCGATAAATAATCAATCTCATTCGCCTCTTCATTTTCTTCAGCCAGCTTTTTACCCCAGACTTCCAATAAATCTTCATCCAGTAGAAAATCCATTCCTAAAACAAGATGATTAATATTAAAGAGATTTGTATTTAAATCATTTTCAATCTGACCTGCGGCATCTATTTCGAGCAAGCCATATTTATTTCCAAGATTTATTCTTCCTTCCGTATATACCTTATTCTTAGCATCGTCCAGTTTTAAAACATTACCCTGTAATGATTCCCCTTTGATTTTTTCTTCATCTCCAATACTGAACACACGCTTCTTTGGATCGTAATCAATAAAACCACTGGCTTTCATAAATGTATGATCACGTCTTGTTCTTCTTTTATCAATAAAGGTGGTGTACATGTCCAGAAAGCTCATGTCAAAACTCACCCCAACAAATAATGTATCCTTTTGCTCCGAAATTAAATCTTCAATTTTAATTTGAATATTGTCCGGATTAATCTGATCCTTGAATTTGAAAAACTGCGTTTGAATTTTATCGGTATTTAAGGTAATCTTTGAATAACCATCGAAAGTCAAAAATTTATCGCGGCTATTTAAAATTACATCGCCTTTATAATCAATAATTTTATCGAGTTTGAAATTTTGTTCTAATGGAATGGTTGCTGTTCCGGTCGTGTATCTTTTCTTCGATTTCTTATCCTTATCTTCTTCATCACGCTCCGGTCTTAACTCGGCGAAATGAATCGTTTGCTTTCCAACATTTTTACTTACATAATCATAATCTGCTTCACCACGAAAATCGATTGCAGACTCTATCATTACCGTTGCATTGTAAAGTTTGTGATAAGAATTAACGGTGTCGGTTACAATAGTCGCATTTTCTAATTGCTTAATTTTTCCTCCCGGAAAAATAGTAACCGAATTACTGTCCGGAGTTATTTTCGCATCCGCACTTGCAATAAATGGAATACCATAAACTTTCAATAAATAATCATTCAGATTATATAAGCCTGATTCAGCCGAAAATTTTAATCCTTCCGTCTTTTTATTCGTACTTGTGAAATAATAAATATTGTCTTTATCTTTTGGAGTCTTTAAGTCAATCAATCCTTTATCCATATCCCATGTAAACTCACTCATGGTCGTTTTATATTTGTTGTATGGAAGTTCTGTTGGGATATTATCTTCATTAGAAACAAACTCTCCAATCTTATCTAAGAAATTCACTTCAGAACTTACATTAGGAGTAGAAAAGGCAACGGCCGTAGTATCTAATGCTTTAATAGTAAGGTCAGAAGTGTCAGAATAAGCAACATCAGCATCGAATTTAAATTCATTCGCTTTTAATGATGCTTCCTTCCAATCTAAAAATCCGGTTCCCCATAATCCTTTCGACGACAATAATAATCCGCCCTTTAAGGTAGCCTGATTTTCAAAGATGTTAAATGGTCCTGCTTTTTGTTTCACATACATAGTATCTTTCTTCGCACGCCAGTTGGCGTATACCTTACCGTTACTTGCTTCCGGATACGAAGGGTTAGCAGGTCGCTTTGAGAGATAGAAGGTGTCACACATCGCATTTAAAGAATCCGGAAAGAAACTAATTGAATCGGCAGACAACTGAGCTGTTAGTGCGGTGAAGTCACCGCCTCCCGCCATTCCGCGGTTACTTAAACTTATTTTACCGGCATACTTTCCTTTGCCTCCATATAAATCATATCCACTTTCTGGTGTTTCTGTTTCAAAACCTAACGAATTGTCTGATTGCAAAGTTAAGGTCTCTTTAAATTCAGGAAAAATTCCGTCCGATTTCATTGTACCTTCTAATGCTAATAATTCAGGAGAAAGAATAGCTAAACTGTCTAAGCGAAAAGGCTGGACTTCAAAATAAAAAGTATCCTTTTTATAGACATTTTTAAAAGGGCCAACATTGTAATTTGCTTTAGCAGTTGAAAAAGATTCAAATTTAGGATAATCACGATAACCTTCTTTTCCCGATTTATTATTTGGTTCATCGATTAATAAAACACCGGTTAATCCTTCCAGTTTTGTTTTTACCGGCTCTAACTCAGACCGTCCGCGGCGATTCATTTTGAAGGTTGGTTGATTGAATTGTAACCAATCGATATTAGGCATTCGGATACTGAATTCATCATAATTAAATTCCTGATCATTTCCTACGAAATCAACTCTTCCGCCCAGAACAGTTCCATTGAATTCCATGTTTCGATTATGTAAAACATTTATGAATTTCTGACGAGGAAAAATAATTACATCCTGAACTTTCGATAAAATTAATTCTTCAACACCGGTTAAATCTAAATCACGATCTTCAAAATCTAAACGGGCATTTACTTTTTTAGACATGCTTTCAATCTGGATTACATCATAATCCAATTTATCTACCTGAGCTAAACCGTAATTTAATAAACGGTCTTTAATGGTTATTACTCCCGTATCTTCATTATAATATATAAATCCATCCTCAACCATTTTATATAAAGTGGAACGTATGGTAGACACACCGTATCTTGGATTTATACCTTTAGCATAATCTTCATCAAGAATAGTTCGATTATTTGTTTCATCCCAATACGCTTTTAATTCAGAAAGGGGATTGTAATCGGCGATATTTTGATATTTTTGAAAACGTTTTCGATCAAAATAATCTCTTGATTCAAAAATACCCGGTGCAGAGCCGCTCGTTGC
>JAHDHT010000278.1:2631-4321 GCA_020631175.1 Chitinophagales bacterium | reverse complement strand
ATATTCATTCATACCTGATTCAAAAACGGCATTTAAATGATGCTCAAATCGCTGAACTTTTTTAATCGTAAAAGATTTTAAAGGGAAACACGATTTATACAGCTGCATTGCCTCTTCATCATAAGCATCAATATCATCGGAAATAAAAAAAACAGAACCGAAGATATAGTTTATATAAAGTAAAGTGATTTGTTCTTCTTCACTAAGCTCATTTTTATCCTTCCGTAGTAAAACAACATCAGGATCATTTTTAAAACCAACTCCATCCCATCGATACCGGGCAATTGTATTATCTATTGCATTGTTGGTAGACAGTCTTTCATGATTATTTAAATGTTTAACCCAATGATCCCATGCAGTATGTGTATCGGGACCAATTCTGCACATTCCGGTATTTTCAATCGCACTATAAAAGGGTATTCCGCAAGCAAGAATATTTTCTGAGCCGCAATGCTCATTTAACCAAAGCATTATTTCACGCATAACTTCAGCAGATGATTTTCCTTTGGGTGGATGCAAACAAGCCGCATACAAAAAATCAAGTTTAACCCAATCAAAGCCCCATGTTTTGAAAACGGTCTTCATAACAGACGCTAAGTATTCACGAAACTCTTCATTATAAAAATCCATAGCATAAAACCAACCCGACCACATAGGACTATATCCTGCTACTGCGGATTTCCCCGCTTTATTTTTAAGTAACCAATCTTTTTTATGTTTAAAAACATCAGACTTTTTCTCACAAACAAAAGGGGCAAGCCATAAACCTGCCTTCCATCCTTCCTGATGAATATGATGCGCCAGTGCATCCATTTCTCCGCCAAAGTTTGTTTTTATTTCGAGCCAGTCTCCAACATTTTTTTGCCAGCCATCATCGATTTGAAAATGTTCTATGGGGATTTCATTCTTTTTAAAGCTTGCTATCTGAGTGTATACATCTTCTGCTACAATTTTATTGAATCGATAATACCAAGTTGTATACCCAGCTATTTTCTCTTTTCTATTTTGTTTTAACTCCAGTAAATCAAAATACATTCGATGTGCTTCATCGAGGGTTCCGTCGAAAAAGAAAAGATCATATAAAAAGAATGATGTTTTAATTTCTTGATTATTTACTGCTTTGTGAACATAAAATTCTTTTTGTGCAGTATTAAAATGGAAGGATGTAAAACCTTTTGATTCATTTGCAGAGGCTAAAAACAAAACAATTTCATTTTGCGGAAGGATGTAGCTGTAGTTCCATGAATGAAGATTAGCTTTTATTCCCGAATCTTTAATGATCTGATAATCTCCATATGGCCAGAGCCATTTTTTCAGTAGTGGAAACGCAGGTTTTATTTTTTCATTTACTTTAAATCTTTTTGAATGTGACCAGGATTGATAGCCATTAATGAAAATCTGATCATCCGGATAATATTTAAATGTAGATTTTAAATAGTTTTTTAAAATTGTAATATCCTTTTTAGGTTTAATTTTAACCTGTATTCGGGTGTGGTCAAATGCTTCATACTGCTGCGGCTCAATTCTTATATATTCATTTTCAAGACCGGAATTCAACGTATAATTCAGTTTAATTTTTTTTCCTTCCGATTTAATCAATAAGAAACCTGAACATTCTTGTATCAGCTTATTTCGCAGCATTTATTAGATTTGAATTTAAAGAAACATTATAAATTTCTTTTTCTGTAGA
>JAHDHT010000278.1:0-2531 GCA_020631175.1 Chitinophagales bacterium | reverse complement strand
GGAGTGTAGTTATTCAAAAAACGCCATGGCTGACGGCTTTTACTATGTGTCCCGTTTGTTATCAGTGGGTGGTGTGCTGTTATAAGTACTATTTCATTGTTTTGTTTTGCTGTTTCCAGAATAGCTTCAAGCGCTTCAAAAAATTCTCTTTCAATTCGATAATGTGGTCGTTCATTTGTATTTACTTTATGAATAATCTGACGATGTAACCACCAATGTGTGTCGACCATTACTAATCGAACTCCTTCCGTAATCAAAAGATTAGCCGGACCTGGCAAACCGTCTTTTGGATAAAAATGACCGTAATGTTGATTTTCTGTAAAGGTATTTTCACTCAACCATTCATCGGTATATTCTTCCTGATTCTTTACTGTTCGCAAACCTTTTAGTTGTCCTGATTTCCAATCATGATTTCCGGGAACAACGTAAGCTTGTCCTTCATAATTATATAGAAGATCTAATTGGCTATGTAAAATTTCCTTTGGTTTTTCATGGAGTTCAGCTTTACGATTGGATGTTAATCCTTTTTTATAAATGTTATCTCCCAAAAATACTACTGTACTATTCGGATTATTTTCCAATTCTTTTTGCAGCAATTGTAATGAAGGGCCTGGTTCAGAAGATTTCCCACAATCTCCTATCAGAAAAACTTCATGTGTATTGTTTTGCTCAGGCATTTTTTGAGCAGATAAAATGGTAAATAAGCTAATGCTTAAAATACCTAGCATCAATTTGTGTAACATAAGCCTGAAAATAGGAATAGTTTTTTGATTTCTTATTTCGAAGTTTTTTCTACCGCTAAGGCGCAAGGGCGCAAAGATGTACAAGCTGTTGTTCGGATTTTAAAATAACGTAAAGAAATTCAAAAATGACTTGCCCCTTGTACCTTACTACTTTTACCTCCACAACGGTCGGGAGATGTTCAGTCTCTAAATTTCGCCTTTTAAAATCTGCCCCAATTTCTCATGGTACAATGGATATTCAGAGATGTTATGATGGTTCGCTCCCTGAATGATAAAGAAATGATTGTCTTCTAAAAGCGGTTCTAATTTAAGACCTGATTCGAGCGGCACGATTCGATCGGCTGTACCATGAAAAATGTATGCAGGCATATCTGCATTTCTCAGGTGTTTATCATTTTCAAAAGTATATTTTAAGAGTTTTCCCTTTGGTAAAAACTTAAAATAATCCTTTGCCAAATCCATCAGATTAAAATATGGTGTTTCTAAAATTAAGGCCCCTGCTTTATTATTAGAAGCTAAATGAGAAGCTATACCGGTACCTATTGATCTACCGTAGATTTTAATAGAACGTTCAGGGTAGCGTTCGCGTAAGAAATCATAAGCAAGCTGAGCATCATCATACAAAGCTTTTTGGCTCATCTTTCCGGTGCTTTTACCATAAGTACGATAATCAATTATAAAAACATCATGATCATGCTTAGTAAAATCATAAGCAACATTTCCCCAGCGATCTAAAGCACCTGCATTTCCGTGAAAGTAAAGTAGAACTTCATTTGAACGACCTTTATCACTTCTGGCTTTAAAATACAATGCATTAATCTTTCCTCCATCCGAAGCATCTAGAAACACTTCTTCTGCTTGCGGATATTGCTCGAAAGAATAATCTGCAGGAATATGATCAGGATGAAAAATAAATGATTCCTGAAAAAAGAATACAGAAAGCAAAATGCCGAGATAAAGAAGCAACAAAATGGCAACTATGGTCAACAGCAATTTGCGCATATTTTATTAAATGATAGAAATACCTAAATGTTATAAGCCGAATTCTTTTTTGACTTTACTAACATAGTCTAATTTCTCCCAGCCAAATGTTTTATATGTCTTTGTTTTTCCTTTAGCGTTTGTATGACTTACTGTACCGGGAGTTCTTCCCATATGTCCGTAAGCTGCAGTCACCTGAAAAATAGGATCTTTCAATTTGTATCTGCTTACGATTGCTGCAGGACGCATATCGAATAACTTCATTAATTTTTTAGCAATCTGACCATCGCTTTGTTTTACTTTAGAAGTTCCATATGTATCTACAAATAAACCAACAGGCTCAGCAACACCAATTGCGTATGCCACCTGCACTAACATTTGCTCTGCTAATCCGGCTGCAACACAATTCTTTGCAATGTGTCTTGTAGCATAAGCAGCTGAGCGATCTACTTTAGAAGAATCTTTTCCTGAAAAAGCACCACCACCGTGTGCACCTTTACCACCATAAGTATCTACAATAATTTTTCTTCCTGTTAAACCTGTATCACCGTGCGGACCACCGATAACAAATTTTCCGGTAGGATTAATCAGATACTTTATTTTGGCATCTTTAAACATCTTCTTAACCCTAGAAGGAAGCCCCTTCATTACTTTAGGAATAACGATGTTAACGATATCTTCTTTAATTTTTGCCTGCATCTTTTTCTCTGCATCAGCTTTAGCATTAGGAGTATTGCCTCTAGCAATTACAAACTCATCATGTTGAGTAGACACAACAATCGTATCAATTCTCTTTGGTTTGTGATC
>JAHDHT010000030.1:22493-26013 GCA_020631175.1 Chitinophagales bacterium | reverse complement strand
GGATTGAATATTGTGGAATTCAATTTATCCACTTTGAAAGAATTTTTAACGTTTGCTGATTTTGGGTTGCGCGGTACTTGGTACTAAGTAGCATGGTATAATGTACTTTGTAGCACAGATTATTTTTTTATTAGGCTTATTGTGCTTTTTATAAACTGTCCAAGCTTCTGTGCTACTAAGTACCGTGCTACAAATTACTGCGCTACAAAATTCCGAGCTACCGTGCTACAAAGTACTGTGCTACTAAATAGGGCAAATCCCGATGCTTCGTTTCGAGCAACATTTTTTTATGTCGAGGCGTCAATCTTGCGATTTAAATTTGTGCTAGTTCAAAAACATCGGCACCGCGCTTTCCACTGCAATCTTTTCTTCACCGGCAAAGCACTGCTAAAGCTGCGCTAAGCTTCCGCCGGTCGCTTCCCGCAGCTAAGCATTGCTAAGCCGCCGAAAAAAAGTATTTCCGTTACAATCGCTTTTGCGGGCTTTATCGTCGTAGGGGCGAATTCATTCGCCCCTACAAAAAAACTATTTCTCCTGCCGCTCAAAAACAACCGGATCACTTTGGATCCATAAACTCAAACTTTCAATAGCTCCATCGAAGTTTATTTGAAAAAATAACGGGAAGTGTGAAACTCCAAAAGTCTCCGGAACTTCTTCCGTATTCAACATGATAAAGTTATTGTAATTTTGATGTTCTAAAATAAATTTATGCGCAGGAAACTGAATATATAAATAATCATTTTTCTCAGAAATACTTACTGCTCCATGTCCTGCATTATAATAAGTACCGCAATAAGCCTTTAAAGCATGCGTCACTTTTTGTGTTTCATTATGCGTATTGACCGGTCTTACTTTATTCCAAATCTCAGCAATATTTACATCGTACTCTTTTAATTCTTTTTGCTCTAAATTTAATAGTCGATTACTGATTACATCTTCCACTAAATAGGGGAGCGCAGAATTATTTTGATTGCTTATTACAACAATTCCAATATTATCATTCGGATACATTGCAACCTGTGTACTATAGCCGGGCACGTTTCCTCCGTGATGCACTTTATAATGCCCTTCTTTATAATCAATAAACCAACCATAACCATAGCCTCGCATTCTAAAATCTTCGCCTGCCTTATTTTCAGTAAGTATGTTTTGCGCAGAACTGGCTTTGGCAATATAGTTTTCAGGAATTATTTGTTGTTCCTGAAATTTTCCTTCATTTAACCAGGCGATTAAATAATTACCCATTTCATTTACGGTACTAATAACCGCTCCTTCCGGTTTGCCGAAATTAAAATAACGATTCAATAGTTTTACCTGTTCGCCTTCAGATAGTCCATATCCTATCGCATGATTTTTATCTTGTTTCATTTCAGCCATGCTCGAATTGGAACGATTCATTTTTAGCGGACTAAAAATTTTATCTTTCAAATATTCATCCCAGGTTTTTCCGCTTACTTCCTGAATAACTAAACCTGCCAATCCAAAACCTGCATTCGAATAAATAAATGAATTTTTTATTGCGCCATTTGGTTTTAGGTGTTCAAATCGTGGAATAAAATCAATAGGGTTTTTCGTTGGGAAAAAGGCATTGCTTCCATCCAATCCACCTAAACCACTTTTATGTGAAAGTAAATCTTCAATACTAATCAAGCGATCCATTTCATCATTATAAAATTTCAGGCCGGGGAGATAATCTGATGGGCGATCTTCAAGAGAAAGTTTGCCTTCACTTTCTAAAATGCCGGCTAATATTGAAGTAAATGCTTTACTTGATGAACCAATTGGCAACAAGGTTTCTGCTGTCATTTCTAATTGAGCTTCTCTGTCACGTAAACCAAATCCATTCGAATAAATTATGTTATCTCCTTTCACCACCGCAACTGCCAATCCAACAGCATCATATTGTTCGATTAAGAATTCAATATCTTTTTCAAGGGCTTCAATTCGTTCATCATTTTTTTGCTGACTGTAAACAGAAAAACTGAATAGAACGCACAGAAAAATGTTAAGAAAGTGTTTCATTGTCAGGTAGTTTTCATCAATGATAAGAGAATTTTAGTAAAGTAAAGCGGTCAATTATTTAAAATGACATTTAATTTGCTGTTTAATTAATTTTAGTGATTACATTGCTTCCTATGAAAATTCAATTTGCAATACTACTATTCATATTTCTTTTGAGCATTTCTGCATGTAAGGAAGAGACTATGCTGCCTGATGTAAATCCAGAACCACTTATTACATGTGAGGATACTTGTGTTAATGGAAACTGTATTGACAACGAATGTATTTGCGAAGAAGGTTATTTTGGTGAAGATTGTAATTTAAATGCATTACAAAATTTGATGGGTACAAGTTGGCAGACAAAAACAATTCTAATTAAAGAAACAATTTTTGATTCTTATTATTATCCTGAAGATACAGCCACTACTCAGGCCGATACAATTATTTCAATTGATACACTATTCTACACCACAAAAATTGAACCCTTCGATACGTTTTGTAATAATTTGAATGCATTTGATTATAATGTTTTTTGTTCATCTTATACAAACGAAGTAATTCAAAGTCCGGAGGATACAGCTTGGGTGCTTGGCTTTAAAACATTAATTCCCGGCACCGGCTTTGGACTTACGAATCAGTTATTAGGCTTCAATGAATTATTCGAAGTAGACAATTACATCACCTCAGAAGTTTATCAGTTAAATGATTGGGAAGAAGATATGTATCAAATAATTGAATTAAGCGGTGGTTTTAATGCTAATTTTGATTCTACGTCTTTTTATATACAAACGAAAGATCGTAATTCGTCTTCTCAATTTGGAGCGGGTTACACTCAATATAATATTAAGAATTCGGAAATGATTATTGAGATGACACGGGAGTGACATTCAATTATTTGAATTTATAGCTGACTTATTTGTGGTTATTTATTTCTGCACAATAATTTTTTTGCGGCTGAAAAAACATTCAGAATTAAATAAGTTTGAAACTTAATCAAATATTTAAATGTTTTAGAAGAAAAGTCGTCGTTGATGAGCAAAAAGTTGTCAGAACAGGAAGTAATAGATAAAATGAAAAATAAAAAGGCTTTGGTTTCTTTATTATTTCTAATTGCCGTTTTTCTTTTAATTCTTGCAAATGAAGTTAAAACTGCTCTAAGTGATCTTGTAATTGGATTGTCTAATTTCTATTTGTTTTATATTTCTTTGTTTTCTGCAGCCATACTTTTGTTAATAATTGTATTTAGCTGGCATTGCCCGGCATGTAAAATCTACCCAGGAAGAGGAGGGCTGTTTTTATCCCACTGCAAACAATGTAATGCGAAATTTAAATAAATAAACAAAGGCGAATAAATTCGCCTTTACACTACAACTCATCCTCACTCAATACCACCAAAAAGTCATCTTCCCCTAACTCGACCATTTCATCTTTAGCTAAATTCAACTTCACCCCGAAATTATTATTGGCATTTTTACTTTCAGCACCCTTTCGAATACCTAAACAAATTTCATCTCTTTGA
>JAHDHT010000030.1:17623-22393 GCA_020631175.1 Chitinophagales bacterium | reverse complement strand
GGCATTTTTACTTTCAGCACCCTTTCGAATACCTAAACAAATTTCATCTCTTTGATTCGCCAGTAAAATGATTTCACCAAAAGTGGCTTTAATTGGAAATTCATCGCGATAGAGTTTCGTTGATTTTACATAAATCTCCGATCCATCCTCCGAAAATAAATCATCATATAATTTCATGATTAATGGCTCTTCGCTAATCTGCGCTAAAATCATCGTGATTAATTTATTACTGATTATAAAATCATCAACATCAGTCTGTATAATGATATCCTGATTTTCAGAATTTAAAACCTGTGTAATAATTTTAGTATGCGTCTCGCCTAATTCCAGCTTTATTTTTCTAAGTAATAATAAAATGATTAACGTATCCGAATCAATTTTATCAGAACTTTGCTCGGTCATTTCCTGAGAGAGAATTACAATATTATCGTATTCAAATGGCTGAACAACTTCCAAATGTTCTAAGTGTAAAGGATCAGCATCCACCAGATTGATATTAAAATCTTCATACTCCGCTTTTAACTCATCCACTTTGGCTTTTAATTCTTCAGGAGGATCATTAAAATAAATATCAAAACGCGATCCTTCCAATAAATAATCTGCCGCTTCATTGATAAAAACTTCAGCGACACTATGCCAACCTAAAATTAAAACAGAACGACGTGTCTGGTCTAATTTGGTATTAGAGAAACGAATGTCTTTCGGATTAACAAATGGAGCAGATTCAAATTTAATGGTAGAATCATCTTCCGCCAGAATAATAATCTGATCTTCATCTTTTAATGTATAATCATTACCCGGTCTCAATCTTAATCCATCATCTTCATTATAAACACCGAGAGGAATGCCGTCTTTAAAATGAAAAGGTAAACGACCGAAAGTTACACCGTTCCATTTATCTTCTGTAAAATAAATTTCACATCCGTCAAAAGAAAGAATTTCATTGTAAACGATTTCTAATCCACTCGTTAATGATGTCTGCACTAATAATTTACCCATGATTTCCCATGAATCAATCGCAATAATATTTTCATCGTTGAAATAAGAAACCAGTGCCCGTTTTTCTTCATTAAAGATTTCAGCAATTATTGGTAATTCATTATTTCCACCCTGACATGAAATTAAAGCCATAATAGCTTTTACAGATTGCACATCACTCGCTAACTTTTCTGCTTCGGTTGCACTTTCCGAACATCCGGCCAATAAAATTACGGACTTTGCTCTTTCAGAACCGACTCGTTCCAGTTCATTTATATTCGCGAAATCACCGGTCGTCGTTACAATTCTTGTGGTCTGTGAATTCGGAATTCTTTTGGCCAGCATATCATCCATATGCTCTTTATCTTCATTCGAAAGAATAACAACAGCCGCGTATTTTTCTGATTCGTTTGCGATAATTAATTCGCGGATAATATCAATCACCCGCTCATTCCATCCTAGAATCAAGGTAAAGTCATCTTCGAAAACTTTACCACGTCCTTTTCTGAAATTGTAAAATATCTGTTCTAATGTGGTCGTAATAAATGCGATCAACATCGATAGAATGATCACGCCGATTACACCGGATAGAATGGTCGTTAATTTTAACCAAGTAGGCGATTCATTATCCTGATTCATATTACCAGGATCGGTCATTTGTAACCAGATCATCCAGATATCGTCGAAAAAACTGTCGGTATAGCCCAGGTCGGGCCAGATAATGATCATTACCCATCGCAAAAAGACCATTAAGGCAAACAATGCAATGAAAATGATAAAGAGACTTACGAAAATAGAGGAGCCACCTTTGCTTAGATATTGTTCAAACCGGTAGCGAAGCTTATCGCCAAAACTTAATTTCATTTTAGAAGGGTTTTTAAGTCCTCTAAAATAAGAAATGTTATTTGCTCAGCATTTATTTTTTCTGATCGCTATCTTCTTCCGGCTTTATACTTTCCAATTCAGTTAAAGTACTTTGTAGAGTTTCGATTTGTGCGTTCAAACCTGCAATTTCATCTTTCAGTTTATTTTGCTGAAATTCCGATTCTTCTTTTGCAGCAGCCAAGGCATCGGCAATACTTTGTCGTTCTTTATCCGATTCAGCTATTGCCGTTTCCACTTCAGAAGCAATTACGCTCAACTTCGCATCTGCTTTTTGGCGTGCTTCATCTACTTCAAGCTGATAAGCCTCAATAGCATTTTTCACTTTTTGCTCATAACGAGCTTCCTCTGCCGCAATTTCTTCTTTCGTTTTAGAAGCATCAGCTCTTGCAGTAGCTACATCCATCTCCACTTTTTGTAAAACAGAATCTCGTCTTGCACGCATGGCGATTACTTCAGCATCTGTTTTCTGTTTGATTGCATTAGAGCGCTCATTCGAAGCAGCAATTGCCTTCGTAGCATTTTCTTCTGCAATTCTGGTTCTTTCTTCATAACCGGCAATTTCTCCTGCTGCTTTTTCCTTTTTAACCAAGGCTTCGGCTTCGAGTTTCGCGACTTCAGCCGTAATTCGGGCAATCTCATTTTTCGATTCAGCAATTACTCTTGCTTCCTCTTTCTTTATCTCCGTTATGCGCACCGTTTTTTCTTCGGTTGCCTGTTTAATGGCCAGAGCAGCCTGTTCTTTTTCAAAAGCAACTTTTTCACGGGCGGCTGCAATATCCATTGCAGATGCTTCTTTTGCTTTTGCTGTTTCTGATCTTGCTTTTTCAATTTCAGCTAAAGCATTCGTACGAGCTTCTTCCACTTTTTTGCGCTGTTCAGACAATGCAATTTCAATCTCATCTGATGCTTTCGATCGGGCTTCCAAAACTTCTTTTGCCATCTGCTTTTTCTCTGTACTTAAATCACGGGTTGCTTCATCGGTAATTTGCTGAATCAGAATTTTAGCCTGCTCAATTTCTTTATCGGCACGCTCTCTGGCAGCTAAAACTTCTGCAGCCATTTCCGTTTTACTTCGATCTGAAGCAGCTTTCGATTCGGCAACTTCTAATGCATATTGCGTCTTAGAACTTTCAGCCTTTTGTTGTGCTTCCGCAATTTCTCTGGCGGCATTTTCACGGGCCGTACTTACTTGCGTCATGAGCACCGTTTGCACCGAGTCACTGTTGGCTTTTGCCTTTAAATAACGCGCTTCAGCAGCAGCCACTTCTTTATCCGATTTTTCCGTTGCGTTTTTATTTTTTAATTCAAGCGCAGCAATTGTCTTTTCCGATTGAACAGTAGCCTGCAATTGTTTTTGTTCAGCAGCGGCAACAGCTGCCGCACTTTCTTCCCTGGCTTTAGCACTTTCTAAACGCGCCTGAGCAATCGCATCAGCGCTTTCCTGTTTTTCCTGACTTAGCTTCTGTTTGCTTTCCAGAATTTCAGCTGCGTGATCTTCTTTAATTCTTCTGGCATCAGCTTTAGCTTCCGCAATTTCAGCAGCAATATCCTGCTTTACATTTTCTGCTTTTTGATTGGCAGCAGCAATTTCAGCAACAGAATTTTCTTTCGCTTTTAATGCCGCAGCACGACTCTCTTCAATAACCCCAACCGATTTATCTCTTTCCGTTCCGGCTTTCGTTTGAATAATTAATAAATTCTCTTCCGCTTTTCTGGCGGCCACTTCAGCCGTAGCCAATTCTGTTTGTGCGGCTTTTATTTTCTGTTCTAATTCACCCAATTCTTTTGCGGTTCTTGCTTTAGCCTCAGCTACATCCGTAGCCGCTTTTTCTTTAGCAGCCGTTGCTTTTTCTAAAGAGACTTTCACTTCATCAGCATATTTTAATTTCGCCGCTTCCGCATTCTTTTTACTCTCTTCAACTTCTCCTAAAATTTTCTTTTTAGCCGCCTCTGCATTTTTTCTGCTTTGAACAACATCCTGTTGTAATTGCTTTTTTACATCACTTGCTTTTTCACGTGCAGCAACAACGTCTTTATAAATAGCATCCAGTTCAGCCTTTTTAGCCGGATCATTAGATGCAGCAGCAGCAGTAGCCGCAGGATTAACCGATTCCTGTTTTGTAAAGGAGCCAATTTCCTGAGATAAACAGCGCGCTACCGAATTCAATTTAGTCGCACGACTACTCGATACAATAAAAGTAGAAGTATTTCCCGATGCAGGCGTTATGGTCACCGTTGCTAAACGCGTATTCCCAAACCATTGCAAATCAGTAGGCGAAATATCAAATTCATTGATGTATACATTCGCATTCTGAAATTTGCTGATAAACATCTTCTGATTAAACTCATAATCCTGCGTAGCCCCGTTGCTATTCGCAAAAGAAATCTGATCACCACGCTTTAATGGAGAACCCTTTTGCGAAGACATAATCATCGTTAATCCCGAAGCATTAAATAAGAAAGTAGCACTCAGTTCTGCAGAGCCATTCATACCCAGAGTAGAAGGATGCGTCTTGATTACCTCCTGTCCTGAACGTCCTTTTTGCTTATAAAATGCATTAACACAATCCTGTGCTTCAGCAGAAAAATGTAAAAGGGTGAAGACACATATGAATAATAGGTAAGTGTAAGTCTTCATGATTGTTGGGTTTATGTATCTATTAATTTACTAAAAATTAACAGAAATGGGAAATAAACAGGCATTTACGGGGCATTTGATGAAGGCTTGGGCGACCGGGCAGGCTTTCCGCTTGTAGGCGCTAAATCTTCAGCAAGCAGCCCTAAAATGGCAGGGGTCTTCCGCTGTCAGCCTCCTGCCATTAAGGGCTGCTAAGCCTCAGCTTCAACGGCTACCGCTGCAATCCTTGTCGCGGGGTTTTAAGTTCAAGTATCAAGTTCAAGTGTCAA
>JAHDHT010000030.1:14488-17523 GCA_020631175.1 Chitinophagales bacterium | reverse complement strand
CTTATTGTTTCTACAAAGCATGGCGCAGAAAAAAGACGAAACCAATTTAGATTTTATTCAGGTTTTTGGAGCAAGAGTTCATAATCTTAAGAACATAGACATATCCATCCCAAGAAATAAATTAGTCGTAATTACCGGTATCAGCGGAAGCGGGAAATCATCATTAGCATTCGATACCATCTACGCCGAAGGCCAACGTCGTTACATGGAAAGTTTTTCCGCCTATGCCCGTCAATTTATCGGAAGTATGGATCGACCCGATGTAGACAAAATTACCGGTCTTAGTCCTGTCATTTCAATCGAACAAAAAACAACCAATAAAAATCCAAGATCAACTGTAGGAACCGTTACCGAAATCTATGATTTCCTTCGTCTTTTATTTGCCCGAATCGGAGAAGCTTATTCTTATGAAAGCGGTAAAAAAATGGTGCGCTTTACCAGTCAGCAAATCGTAATGCAACTGGTACAGGATTTTCAAAATAAAAAAGTACTCATTCTTGCTCCAATGGTTCGCGGAAGAAAAGGACATTACCGTGAATTATTTGAAACGCTGCGAAAACAAGGTTTCTTAAAAGTGCGCGTCGATGGGGAAGTCATTGAATTAAAACCAAAACTTCAGGTCGATCGATATAAAGTGCACGATATTGAAGCGGTCGTAGATCGATTGAAAATCGATAAAAAAGATATACCAAGATTAAGTGCTTCTGTAGATAAGGCATTACAAATGGGGAACGGACTCATGATGATGATGGATTATGATACGGAAGAAGTTCGGGCCTTCAGTAAATTATTAATGGATCCGGAAAGTGGTATTTCTTATGAAGAGCCTTCACCGAATTCTTTTTCATTTAATTCACCTTATGGTGCTTGTCCCTCTTGTAAGGGTTTGGGATTTATTAAAGACATCGATTTAGATTTAATTATACCCGATCCTAAAAAATCCATTAATGATGCCGGATTTGCTCCTTTAGGTGAAGTACGGGATAATTATATTTTTAAATTTTTACGTTCACTTTCCAGAAAATATAAATTTTCATTCGCTACTCCTGTTGAAGACCTAAAAGAAAAAGTATTAAACATAATTCTCTACGGAAGTGAGAAAAAAATTGAAGTAGATTTTGATTACGGCTCGGAAGGAGATACCAGAAGTTATGATGTCGATTATGAAGGAATCATTCCAATGCTAATTCGATATTTTAATTCTACAAGTTCCGATAGTATTCGTCGCTGGGCAGAATCATTTATGCAACAAAAAGTTTGTCCGGATTGTGAAGGAGCCAGATTAAAAAAATCTTCACGATGGTTTAAGGTCGCCAACAAAAATATTGCTGAAGTGGCGGAGATGGATATTGCCGATGCTTTTGATTGGGTTTCCAATATTGAAGAGAAACTAAACGCTAAACAAAAAGCAATCGGTAAAGACATTATCAAAGAATTAAAATTAAGAATCGGTTTTTTATTAAATGTCGGACTCGATTATCTCACACTTAATCGTTCTTCAAGAACCTTATCAGGCGGTGAATCACAACGTATTCGATTAGCAACACAAATCGGTTCTGCTTTAAGTGGGATCACTTATATTTTAGATGAACCTAGTGTTGGTTTACATCAAAGAGATAATCAACGTTTAATTAAAGCACTAAAAGAATTAACCGCCGCAGATAATTCTGTCTTAGTTGTGGAGCATGATAAAGACATTATGCTTGAAGCGGATTATGTTATTGATCTTGGTCCCGGTGCAGGTGAACACGGTGGAATAGTAGTAGGAGAAGGAACACCAAAACAGTTTTTAAAAAGTAAATCATTAACAGCTGATTATTTAGCCGGAAAACAGATGATTGAAATTCCTTCCGAAAGAAGAAAAGGAAATAAAAAGTATCTCGAATTAAAAGGTGCAAGCGGAAATAATTTAAATAAAGTCGATATAAAAATTCCTTTAGGAACATTAATTTGTGTTACAGGCGTTTCCGGTTCGGGTAAATCGACATTAATAAATGAAACCTTGTATCCGATTTTAAATCACCACTTTTTCAGGGCTAAGAAAAAACCGATGCCTTATAAAAGTGTGAAAGGGATGGATCATTTAGACAAAGTAATTGAAATTGATCAATCGCCGATCGGAAGAACGCCAAGATCAAATCCGGTGACTTATATTGGTGTTTTTACAGAGATTAGAAATCTATATGCAAATTTACCGGAAGCCAAAATTCGCGGCTATAAGCCGGGCCGTTTTTCATTTAATGTAAAAGGTGGTCGTTGTGAAGTTTGTGAAGGTGGTGGAATGAAAGTGATCGAAATGAATTTCCTTCCGGATGTTTTAGTGCCTTGTGAAAAATGTTTTGGTAAGCGCTATAACAGAGAAACCTTAGAGGTGCGTTATAAGGGAATGTCGATAAGCGATGTACTCGAAATGACGGTTGAAGATGCTGCTGTATTTTTCGAGCCGGTTCCAAAAATTCACAGAAAACTGAAAACCTTAAATGAAGTTGGATTAGGTTATATCAAATTAGGTCAATCTGCACCGACCCTTTCAGGAGGGGAAGCACAACGCGTAAAATTAAGCAGCGAACTTTCGAAACGGGATACCGGACAAACGATTTATATTTTAGATGAACCAACTACCGGTTTGCATTTTAAGGATATTAAAATGTTATTAGAAGTATTAAATCGCCTTGTTGAAAAAGGTAATACGGTTTTAGTAATCGAACATAATTTGGATGTAGTGAAAGTTGCTGATTACATCATTGACCTTGGTCCTGACGGTGGTTCTAAAGGAGGCAATATTGTAGTAACCGGAACTCCCGAAGAAGTGATTAAACATAAAACTTCATTTACTGCCAAGTATTTGAAACTGGAAATGTAGGCTCGAATTCATTCGACCCATGTCGTCATTCCGAGCAAAACAAATTTCACCAAATCGTCATTCCGAGCGCAGCGAGGAACCTTTTTATTCGAGAACGAAATGCATTTATTCAAACAAAAAGATCCTTCGCTTCGCTCAGGATTTGTTCTTGCGAACAAACTTTCGAGCGAAG
>JAHDHT010000030.1:10609-14388 GCA_020631175.1 Chitinophagales bacterium | reverse complement strand
ATTTTTAATATTTCAAAAATTGATAATTAACTAAATAGTCATCCACCCAAAACTGAATGATATATGATCCGTTTTTGAGGTGATTTAAATTTAAATTTTCTTTCATTATACCACGGTCGATTATCTGACCACCTAAATTATAAATTGAATAAGGTCCATTTATTTCCATATTCTTTGGTGCTATAGTTCCTAAATTATAACTCACAAAATTATAGCTGATCTGAAGCACTAAAATATCTTCGCTGGTAGAAACCGAACAACCGTTTGAATCGGTATAATCATAATTTATAGTATGTAAACCCGGTCCGGCAATGGAAGGATTAAAAGAATTAAAAATCACACCCGGTCCGTTGAACGAACCACCCGAAGGTGAGGCATTTAAACTTAATGGACTATTAGAAGAAGTGACCGAAGGCAAACCATTTATACTCACAGCCGGACTTACATCCGTTATACAGAGCGTTGGATCAGGTGTGCCGGAAGCATTTGGTGCATATTCAGCATAGCAAGGATCGTCGCAAAATCCTTCAGGTTCACAATTGTAAGAAGCAAAAGCACTAAAACTACAATTTGAATTGGAACTACTGATAGTTCCATCATCAAAACGAATGGTAACTTCATTTAAAACACTACAACCGGTCGATAAGTTAGCGCATCCATAATTGGCGATCCAGAAAATCCATGTATCGTTATTTATATCACAACCTGCAAAACTACCATCTGATCCATCATCGCCATCAAAATCTCCGTCGAAAGCACCATTAGCTGTTCCTTCCGTAAAACAAAGATTTAAAGGTCCGCTGTTTGTGCCGCCGTTTAATGCATCACCTACCCAAATGTTTTCCCAATTCCATCCGCCACATGTTGGAGCATCCACAGAAATAAAAACATAAGAGCTATTATCTACATAAAGATCAACACATATTTCCTGTATGCTACCCAGACCGTTATCATTTACATTGCTCGCTACAAGAGCCGGTGGGATATCAAATGCTATTTCATCGATGGTCGGAATTACATTTCCATTTGCCTGCAAAGCACAAGTACTTAATCCATCCTGAGCATCATCAAAAATTCCATTTAATACAGTAGGGCATACAGAGCCGATTAAGTCCTGAGATCCACCTGCTACGGAACAGCAGCCGGGTGGATAATTTAAATTGACATCATAATTTACACTTCCACTTCCACTGTTAACCGGAAAATTCGGACCTCCATTTTGACTTACTGAAATATATGACGCACATGCTGCATTTAGAACATAAGTCGGTCCATCACAATCACCGTTACTGAATGTAACAAGATCTGTGACATTAAGATTTGATGGGTCAGGAAAAACATTAATGGTTAATGTGCCGGCATTCATATTTAAATTACGATCCTGTAAACAACTTCCATTTAAATAAACAGTAATTATTTCCGGAGCACAACTGTTTACCTCAGGAAGAACAATTTGATTGCCACACACCTCAGTACCACCGTTATTAATATATCCGTCAATACTCCAACGGAATAATTGATTGACAGAAGAGTTTAAATTTACTCCGGATAAACTTGTTAAAGAGGGTAAATCATAATAAATGTCTGTTGTGCAAACATTATCTGTTTGATTATAAGAAGTCAATACAGCGCTTGGGCAGTTACGATCGCAGGCATCATTGCATGCATTATAATTTAAGGTACCATTTTGCCAATCAGCATAACAGCTTATGGCATTGGTATTCCAAACAGCCTGATTATTCACAACCGTTTGCATCAGTTTTGTTTGATCTGCTGTAAAGTTTGATTTACAAGCATCGTTCAAATAATCCATAAAGTTATAACTGTAATCATTTCCGAGACTGGTGGTACAATTTCCTAAGTTCACGCTTGCGCATCCAAAGTTTGCATTCGTTTGTGGAGGTGTATCGCTCATACCGTCACCGTCGAAAGGATGTTGCAGACCGAAATAATGGCCAACTTCATGCGTCGTTGTTCCACCACTTCCATAATTATTTGAAGTACCAATTCCAGTTCCGGAATTACATCCGCCAAATCCTTCCGCACCAAAAACGGTATTCACTACAAACACACCGTTACCCTGAGGTAGAAGTGCTCCGGTCAGAGGAGCAACTCCTATGGTCCCGGCATTTCCGGTTGGGCTGTAATTGCCTACAAAAATATTCATAAATCCATTCCAGTTACTTCCTGCATCACCATTACTCCCTGTCCAGAGGTAATCTCCTTCGGTAATAGCGTAACCTCCAATATTATCTTCATTGCCGGGCAAATTTTGATCACCTAAACAAAATTGAATGCAGGCACCTGCCTCGGGTAGTATAGGCCCACCGTTCGGGTCGATAAAATAATTAGGGCAAGCATTTAATAAAGTACAGTAATCATTAAAAGCTGAATTGCAATTTGAAAAATCTAGGTTTAACTGCTCTATCTGATTTAAAGCTGCGTTAATCAAACAATTTGTATTTGAGTTGTTAACGGGCGTATTATAATGAACTGCAACCGGAATAATAATTGGATTAGTACAATCTTGCGTTATCGTTTTTGCCGCAGATTCTTCGATTGCGGCTGCCCGAAAGTTGGCAATAGCTGCGAACAATTCAGGGTCATTTTCTGCTACTTCATTCAACCAGTAATCTGATCCGCACAGATCAGAAGAACTGTTTTCACCGGAAACCTGAATCAAGGCATCGCCTTTATGATCTCCAGAAGTTTTTAAAGTGATTAGACATAGAGTAAGTATAAAACAAAATTTGGTATACCTTAACATGAAATCGATTTGCTTTAAAATTACAAAACGATTTGCGTATAAATGTTTTACAAAGGGGAGGTATTGTAAAAAAGAGAGGGTTGATTAAGCTTCAACCAATGTTTCTTCCTTTTCTTCCTGATATTCCTGACATAATTCCACCAAAACACCATTTGCCGTTTTCGGATGAATGAAGCAAATCAGTTTGTTATCTGCGCCTTTTTTTGGCTCATCCATCAGTAATTTGAAGCCATTTTCCTTCATTTCAGCCATTGCTTCATAGATATTATCTACTTCAAATGCGATATGATGAATGCCTTCTCCATATTTTTCAATGTATTTACTGATTGCATCTTCACCTAATCCTTCCAAAAGCTCGATTTTACTTTCACCTGTCTTGAAAAAGGAAGTTTTCACGTTTTCTGAATCTACGATTTCTTCTTTGTATGGTGCAATACCCAGCAATAGCTCATAGAGTTTATTTGCTGCTTCCAGGTCTTTTACTGCGATTCCGATGTGTTCAATCTTGTTTATCATGTGTTGTTTTGAACCAGTTCGGGGTGAAAAGGGTTAGCAATATACCATAGAATAAATGCTTTGTCAAGAAGCTTTTATACTTTTACATAAGATTTAAAGAAATGATACAGATATCAGATAAAGCATTAGCAAGGGTCAACAAGATTATGACGGATGAAGGTAAAGGTTCTGACTACTTTGTTAGAGTATCGGTTTTGCAGGGCGGATGTTCTGGTCTTTCGTATGATTTATCCTTCGATAATGTGCTTGCCGATAAAGACCAGGTCTTTGAAGATAAAGGCATGAAACTGGTTACTAATCCTCAAAGTATGCTGTATTTAATAGGTACTACTTTAGACTTCAGTGAAGGTCTAGAAGGTAAAGGCTTTTATTTCGACAATCCGAATGCTTCGAGAACCTGCAGTTGCGGGGAAAGCTTTTCAGTATAACATCTTTTTTAAGTTTAGGTGTAAGTTTAAACTTAAGTTTAAGGCTGTATTAACAAGTACCGTGCTAC
>JAHDHT010000030.1:4917-10509 GCA_020631175.1 Chitinophagales bacterium | reverse complement strand
TGCTACTAAAATTATTTAAGATATTCGTAGTATGAAAACCGCCAACTTTGAAGAACAATTACCCCGTCAGATAACTCGTCTTGGCATTTGGTTATTAGCGATAAATGGAATAATCGGTGCAGGAATTTTCGGACTTGGATCTAAAGCAGCCGCTGCGGCAGGATGGCAGAGTCCGATGATGTTTGTTTTATGCGGTGTTATTTTAATTCCAATTATTTTATCGGTCAGTAGTGTTGCTTCGTATTTTAAAAATACCGGTGGACCGATTTTATATGCACGGGAAACTTTTGGGTCGCTTGCAGGATTTCAGGTTGGATGGGCTTTTTATATTTCAAGAATTACGGCTTGCGCTGCTAATATGAATCTATTGGTAGCTTCTTTACTTTTTCTAATTCCTGATGCAAATGCTACAATATGGCGACCTGTTTTAATCGCCGCCATTTGCGGATTTTTAATTTATATCAATATACTCGGTACCAGAAAATCTATGAACGCCTTAGGGTGGATGACTATTCTGAAATTTATTCCATTGTTGTTAATCGTTTTAGTCGGTTTGAAATTTGTTTTTGGCGGAGCACCTGAAGCAATTTTAAGCCAATCTACTTTACCGGAAGGAATTGGCTTTAGCGAAATTGGTCCGGTTACATTGTTATTAATTTATGCTTTTGTTGGATGGGAGTCAGCATTAGTTCCGGCAGGTGAAGCGGTTAATCCCAAAAGAGATATGCCTTATGCTTTAATAGCAGCATTAGTGATTTCAACGGTTCTTTATTTTTTAATTCAAAAAGTTAGTATTGCTGTTTTACCGGATATTGCAAATACTGAACGACCACTAGTGGAAGTAGGAAAAGCGCTTATGGGGAATTGGGGTGGATACTTATTATTGATAGGAGTAGTTGTTTCGGTTGGAGGAAATATTGCAGGAGCTATGTTTTCGACACCAAGAATGACCTATAGTATGGCAACTGATCCGGAAGGAGGATTGCCCGATGTATTCGCTAAAATCCATCCAACTTATAACACCCCCGTTATTTCGATTTTAATTTTCGGGGCTCTGATGTTTATTATGGCATTGGTAGGAGAGTTTGCCTGGCTCGCAGGTATGGCTGCTGTTGTACGTATTATTTTATACCTCGTTAGTATTTTCACTTTGTTTAAATTGAAAAAAAGAGGAAATGATGACAATGAAGTTTTTTCTTTACCGGGTGGATGGCTGATTCCCGGATTAGCTATCGTTATTTGTATCTGGTTGTTAATGCAAACGACATGGTACGGCGCTTTTGTTACGTTTTGCTTATTAGCTGTTGGAAGTTTGTTGTATTATTTGAAACGGGGGAAATTATTTTAATTAAAAATGATTTTGTTCTGAAAGACAAAATTGAAATGAAAAACCGGTGCGTTTTTTTCAAAACACACCGGAAAAGTAATGCAGGATTTAATGAAATTTCTTAAAAACTATTTATCGCCATTAAAAGCAATTTGCGCAGACTTGACTTCATTTTCGAAAAGCACTATAGCAGTCTCATCTGAAAACTCTGTTATTGTCTTGCTTTGATCTACTGAGTTTAATACCAGTACAAACAAGCCGATAAGGATGATAAATACTCTCATGTTTTTTATTTCTTTTTTTGATTCGGGTTTAACTGTTTTCCACGATTACCCTGATTTTTGTCGTAGGTTTTGTTGGTTCCATTTGTTCCTTTGTTGGCGTTTTTAATATCCGCCTGATGGTTTTTCTTTTTTGCCATGCTCGTAAGATTTTTTTTATAAAAATAGGTTTAACAATTTTCTGAAATTCGTTTGAAACATGAAAGAAGAGGGTTCATTGATATGTTTGAAATATTCATTTACAATAACATGTTTTTTAACTTCTACCGTAAATGAAACCACACCTTCCAGATTGCATTTTTCAATCCATCCCTTTTCAGAGGCTAACCTTAATTGATCACTATTAATGGTAAAAGCTCTTTTTGAAAATCCAGATCTGCTGATTCCTTTTCTCAGACAAAAAGTAATTAACTCCCATGAAATAGTTGATGATGTTGGTATAGCTGTCATGTTGTGCATTTATAATTACAACACAATGCTAAACGATTTATTCCTTTCAAATCGATACACTGTACGAAATGCATTTTTTACTGTACGAAATGCAATCACCATAGAGTACGTAGGGCTTTTTTGTCGCTAAGACGCAAGGGCGCAAAGGTTTTTAACCATTAATGAAATAAGATTTTGTTCGGTGGTTCGGATTATAAAATACAGAACATTAAGTTCGGTTTTTAATATCAAGGCCGCACCTCACCGCACTGCACACTGCAACCTTTTGAATTTGAATTTGAGCTTGTCATTTGAGTTTTCTTGAATGTGTAACTAGCAATTCATACCTGTTCTCCGCTACTCAAAAGAGCCCTTCAAACGCCATCCCGGCCACTGCATCCATCCACTCAAATAAAAATGCCCCTTACATGTTGAACACATAAGGGGCAAAGTATTTAGTACATACCAATATTATGAAGGTAAACTCAAATCCGGAAAGTCGCCAAAGTCAGGAACGTAAGGCGGGTTTTCCTGATGTAGTTTTAAAACTTCTTCAATAGAACGATCGAGCTGAGGATCTTTTCCGGCTTTATAATCCTGCGGAGCGATGTCAACAAAAATATCCGGATCAGTTCCGTAATTTTCAACTTCGAATCCAACATCTTTAAACCAGAAACTAAACTCAGGCTGTGTTGTTACAGAGCCATCAATCAGGAAATGTCTTGGCCATATTCCAATTACTCCTCCCCATGTTCTTCGTCCAACCAAAGGCCCCAGTTTCATTAATTTGAAACAATGGGAAAAAATATCTCCGTCAGATCCAGCAAATTCATTTGTTAAGGCTACAAGCGGACCGTTAACTGCATGTTCGGGATAAGCATCATAACCTTCCTTCCAACGCGCAATATCATATCCGATTTGTTTTCGGTTTAATTTTTCTAATAAAAGTTGACTTACATGTCCACCACCATTGTATCGTACATCTAAAATCAATCCTTCTTTTTTAGATTCCGTCAGATAATAACGATGAAATTCAGAGTAACCGAAGGGAGCCATATTTGGGATGTGCACATAACCGATTTTTCCATTTGTTTTTTCATGAACATAAGCACGTTTCTTTTCAACCCAATCCCGATAACGTACCATCGTTTCTGCAGACTGTGTTTGCACATGTAAATTTCGAACGGCTTTTTCTGATTGTCCTTTAATACCTAAAATCAAGGTGTCACCAGAATGATTTACCAGAACTTCATTTGGAGTTAAAGATGCATTTAATGGAATATTATTAATTGAAACAATAAAATCACCTTCATTAATATTTAGACCAGGTTGTCGTAATGGTGAGATATACGTTTTATTCCATCCGTCACCATTTAAAATGCGATCAATTCTGTAAGCATCTTCCTTCTTATCATAAGAAAAATCACAAGCTAAAAAACCAGTACCATAATATCTTGATTGACGGTAGTCGCCTCCAATCTCATAAGCATGAGAGGTTCCTAATTCACCCTGCATTTCCCATGCTAAATCTGAAAGTTCAGCTCTTGAGCCTAAACGGTCTGCCAGTGGGCGATATCTGTTCCATACTACGTCCCAATCTACTTTAGATAAGTTTTCAACCCAGAATTGTTCTTTTTGAAGTCTCCAGATTTCACCAAATATCTGAACCCATTCTTTGGCGGGAATAACAGGAACTTTAACACGACTTAAATCTATCCATCCTGTCTTACGGCTATTACCACTTCCTTTTTTTGAAGAAACATCGGCTTCAAGTGATAATACTCTTAATTTATTAGCACTGCGATAAATTAAAGTTTGTGATTTAGATGAAATACTAAAATCACTTACTCCATCAACTAAGGTTTTTTCACGCTGAAAATTAAAATCCCAACATGTTATACTTCCTGAAGGTTTTACGGCATTAGAATATATATTTCGATCTAATGAACCCTTAATAGGTTGCTTTAAAAGCAATACTTTTTTATCGGCACAAATTAATTTATCATAATTACCTTCTTTGATTGGCATTGCCACAATACGTGATACTATACCATCAAAATCAATTTTCACTTCAGGTGTTTTCTTTTCTTCTTTATTCGGTCCAAAGTCTTCTTCTTCTCCCGGAGTTTTTGGAACAGCAACAAAAGGATTCATTGCATCTTTTGTTAATGGAATACAACATGCTTTTGTTGTTCTTGGGAAATTCACATCGAAGTAAACGGTATCATAAACTGGATTATACATTCGGTTGGATAAGAAATGAATGTATTGGCCACATGAAGAGAAATCAGGACTAAAATCAATAAAGTCCCCTTCACTTATTTCATTTACCGATTGATCGGTAGTATTAAATACTTTAATGCTGCATGTTTCCCCTGAACTTCCAACTGCATAAGTTAACCACTTACTGTCAGGTGAAAAATTGAATCCATCCAACCATAAATTTTTGGCACGGTCGATTGTATGCATAGTGCTTTTCACCAGATCGATAAGAATCAATTCGAATTTGTGATTCACTATTGCTGCATAGTTATCATCAGGTGATACTTTAATTTTTACAATACGTCCGTGATCCAGACCGTCTATTGAACGTTTACTTTGTTTTATTTTATCGTAGATTTCAATGTGCTCTATGCCTCCTTCATCCGAAACATACACAAATCCATCTCCTGAATTTAAATAACAAACATTTCGGTGTCTTACCTGCCCCTCAGCATGAACGGGAATAACTGGTCCTTCCCAGTTTCCCATATCAAATAATTTACCACGCGTATTCATTACTAAATGATGACCTTCCGGATGGATGGCATAACCCTGAAGATATCCGGTTGCGTCAACAAACTTTCTTTGGTGTTGAACGCGTGGTGAGATATATTCAATTTCAATTTTCGATGAAGTATCTTCTTCAATAGAATAGGCATAAAGATCTCCACCCGCAGCATAGACTATAGTCTTACCGTCGGTATTTGCCTGTTTAGCAAAATAGTTTTTATGATTAGTGTGTTTTTTTAAATCTTCACCGTCAGATTGAATTGAGTAAATGTTACTGATACCTTCATGATCAGATAAGAAATAAATTCGTTCACCTACCCACATAGGGCAATTGAAATTTCCATTTACACCTGTCCATTCTACAAAATTTCCTTTTCCTTCATTATCGATCCATATCTTACCGGCAGTTCCACCTCGGTATCTTTTCCAGCGTTCAACACCATCTGTATTACGACCGATTACACAACGATTGTTGCTTCCGAATGAAATATGTTTTGCGTGCCCTAATTCTAAACTTTCAGGTAAACCTCCATCGATAGAAATTTTGAAAATGTTGCTATGTTTGTAAAATGCCTGTTGATGTGGACTTGTAAAATAAACGGTTGAATTATCTTCAGACCAGGCACAAATACTTATCCGAAAAGAATCAGTATAAGAAATACGTTTGGGAACACCACCTTCTGATGGCATTATATACACGTCAGGTGTACCGTCTTCTTTGCCACTAAAGGCAATTTGTTTACCATCATTTGAAAGTAATGGTCGAGTGCATTCATTTAAATT
>JAHDHT010000030.1:2493-4817 GCA_020631175.1 Chitinophagales bacterium | reverse complement strand
GCATGAGCATCGGGTGGTTGTTGATCAAAAGAAACAAATGTGCGCATTGCCGGACCATAAACAACATTAAAATCATCTTCAGCATCCCACCAGAATGCCTGATTATTTATGGCAAAACTACTTCCGGAAATCGGTGCCGGACCAACATTAAATAGCGGGGCAAAGGTTTTACTTCTTCCAATAGGATGCACATGTTCGATAGTATGAATTTCTCCCCATTCGGGCATATTGTTTTCATCGAGATATGCTATGGCATTTTTTAAACCATTTAATGCGGTAATGGCTCTTGTCTCTGTAAAACCTTCTGTATTTACATCATCCCACCAAAGTGAATTTTCATTTTCAAACAGACCCGGAATTGATCTTGTAAAAACATGTGATTTGGTAAGCAGATTGAAATCTGATTCTCCAAGTTCATCTTTTACCATAGCTTCAATAATAAAGGCCTGGATTGCAGTGAAAATCGAAGCACCTTTACTTCCAAGATTATGTTTTCCATCCCAGGCATTTAATTCTTTCAGATATTTTTCTTTTCCATCTAAAGCTTTAGGGTGATTTTCAAATAGTTCATTTACTAGTTCAACTAAATACTTACGCTTGTCTATTTGATCAACAACAAATAAGGCTTTTAAATCATCTTTAGAAAATTTATCTTTTTCATTTAAGATGTCAAATATCTTTTTTGCTCTTTGTTCAGGATTGTAATAACCATGTAAGGTCTGATTCGGCATTGTTTCAGGACGATGATTTCCTGAATAAACAAATCCACTTTCCGGGTTTATGTTTTTTGGATTTTCTTCAAAAGAATAATATCCCAAACGGTCGGCATCACCGCTCCATCCATCCATCACCATCCATGGAGTAGAATTTTCTGCATGCTTAGTAAGTTTTGCCGCTGCCCACCAGGCTATATTTCCTTCCGCATCACCATACATCACATTTAATCCGGGAGCATCAATCATGGCAACTGCATTTTTCATTTCTTCCAATGACTTAGAATGAATCATTCCATATGCCGCCTGTAAAAGTCTTGATGGAACTTTTAAATATGTCCATGACATTGCCACCGGATCTTCTATCCAATTTAAAGTACTGTCGAAATCACTTACAACAGGGCCGTATTGAGTTAGTCTTTTTTGAAAGGCTATATCCTCACCGTCTTTAACAGGAATCGTTTCATTTATTATTCTGAAATCTTGTTCTGTGTTTTTATAAATGTATTTACTGCTATCTTTTTCAGATGTTTTTAATTGGTAAAAATCAACATCATCATTCTGTAACATGGTTAATCCAATCGCCATTCTGTCTGAATGTCCGATAACCGGAAATGGAAAACCTGCCAGATAACGGCCATAAACTTCATGTCCGGGGTAGGCGACATGGGCTTCATACCAGACAGCAGGCTGACTATAGCGAATATGGGTATCATTACAATGAATCACTTTTCCGGTAGTTGTTTTTTTACCGGATAAAACCCAGCTGTTACTTCCTTCCAGTAAAGGAATTGGAAGATTATGTAATACATGAGCAACCGTTTCATTAAATGCACTTAATTTATTTGCATTTAACATGTTCGGTGTCTGATGTAAATTTTGAGTGCCGTCGATATCAAAGTCTTTTAATAACTCCATCCCATACTTATGATAAATCTTTGTCATTACCGGATCCGTTTGGAAAGCATCTGCAAAACCAAAAGCCATATAGCCCACCGTTAGATAAAAATCTTCAGGAGTGAAAGGTCTTTTCTCGATACCAAGTAATGTAAATTCAGGAGGCGTATTTCCGGTTTCAATAAAATGATTTACACCGGCTTGATAAGCAAGGGCAGCAGATTCCCAGTCATTGTCGACTTTACTAAAATATATTTTTGCAGATTCTTTTGCATGCCGGTGAATATTTAGAGCACGAAAGAAACGATCGGTATCTAACAGATCACTTCCAAAAACTTCAGATAAAGTACCGCTGCTTACCCGCCGAATCATTTCCATCTGAAATAAACGATCTTGAGCATGAACATAGCCTAATGCGAATTGTGCATCTAATTCATTTTGAGCATAAACATGTGGGATACCATAGTCGTCAAAATAAACATCTACGTCTTCACTTAAAGCCTGTACTTCAATTTTGCCGGAATAAACCGGCTGACTATTCGATATTTTAAAATAAATGAATAATGCCCCGATAAGTAATACAACTAAAAGGAGTAGGAGAATGCGTTTAATCCATTTCATCTTCTTGTTTTTCTTCAGGATTGTTTTTCATATCATCCGGCATTTTGAAAAACAAATACCAGATCATAAATCCAATCAAGGCAATACTTACGA
>JAHDHT010000030.1:0-2393 GCA_020631175.1 Chitinophagales bacterium | reverse complement strand
ATCATGAAAAAGATTTTTTTACCCTTTGTTGCTATTTTAATGTTTGGTCTTATGTCTTGTAATTCTGAAATGACATGGACGCCGGAAACGGAAGCCTCATTTAAAAAGCAATGCACAAGCTCTATTGCAAAACAATTTAAAGCAGACAATCCGGATGAATTCTGCCAGTGTTTTCTTGATAAATTAAAAGAAGAAAACCTCGGAATGATGGATTTAATTAAAGAAACGAAAAGAGTTGGCCAGGAATGTGGCGGAACACTTTAAATAATTGGTAGAGGCGAATTTAATTCGCCTCTACTATTTTTATATCAATCGGACAATGATCCGAATGTTTTACTTCCGGTAAAATAGATGCGCCTTTAAGTTGATCTTTCAATTCATCGCTCACGGCGAAATAATCAATTCTCCATCCTTTATTATTATTTCTTGCATTAGCTCTGAAACTCCACCATGTATAATGATCGGGTTCCTGATTAAAATGACGGAAACTATCGATAAAACCATTTTCAAATAATTTATCCATCCAGGCACGTTCTTCAGGAGTAAAGCCACTTGAATTCTTATTGCTTTTCGGATTATGGATATCGATTGCCTTATTGCAAATATTATAATCACCACAAACCATCAGTTTCGGATATTTCTTTTTTAATTCCATTAAATAGTCAAAAAAGAAATCCAGAAATTCCATTTTAATAGCCTGACGTTCATCGCCGGAACTACCGGAAGGAATGTAAACATTCAACACTGCAAAATCTCCGTAATCTAAAAGAATAGATCTTCCTTCCGAATCGTATAATTCATGGCCCATTCCTTTAATTACTTCAAGCGGTTTCATTTTTGTTAAAGTAGCGACACTGCTGTATCCCTTTTTTTCTGCGCTGAACCAGTGATCTTCATAGCCCAGTTTTTTGGCCCATTCCATATCGACCTGTTCCTGATGTGCTTTTGTTTCCTGTAGACAAATTATATCGTAATTCTGTTCGGCAATCCATCCATCCAAACCTTTTTTAATCGCGGCCCGAATTCCATTTACATTATAAGAAAGCAGTTTCAGCGTCTTCGGCATATGTTAAATTTTTTGCGAAAATATATGAAAATGAAATGCATTTAAGTTAATTAAATAAACATCCGGGGTATATGAAAACTATTTGTTGGCTTATGCTGGCAATGTCAGCAATTTTATGGGAACAATGTGCTACTGTTAAAAGTAAATGGGACAAACATAGAGCTGAATATGAAAAATATGATCGCCCGATTGAATATGCTTCTTTAGAAAATAGTCTGCCACCTTTGGCGGCTTTACCACCCTTACCTGCCTTTCCGGAAATGCCAGATTTGAGTAAATTAATTCCATCCTTCCTTAAAAAGGAAAATAAAAATCTGCCACTTGCAAAAAAAGAACCCGAAGTAGCTCATGCCGGTAAAAAGAAGATAAAAAAATCTCCTGAGCGCAAAGCAAAATCAAATCCGATTTATCGGTTACGAACTCGTTTCACACCAAAAGATGATCACAATATTCATAAGGCTTCCCGCTTCAGTTATCCGGTAGGCTTTCCGGATGCCAAGGGCTATTATGTGGCTCAGGGCTTTGCAGTGCCGAATAAAAATTATGGGAACATGTTGCATTTGGGTGAAGACTGGAATGCGGTAACAGGAGGGAATTCTGATTTAGGAGACCCGGTTTATGCGGTTGCTAATGGACGCGTTTTATCAGCTAAGGAAGAAGGACATGGCTGGGGTAAAGTGATCCGTTTGGTGCATACGCTACCTGATGGAAATGAAGTTGAAAGTATTTACGCGCATTTAGATCGTATTGATGTGCGACCGGGTGATCTGGTTCGCCGTGGTCTTGTGATTGGCACCATAGGAAACGCAGGGGGCCTGTATCTGGCCCATTTGCATTTCGAAATTCGTGATTATCACGGTGGTGAATTGGGTGGGGGTTATGCGAGCGAACTGGGTTTGTGTCTGCATCCGGGCGAATTTATAGCCCGGCATAAGTAGCTCGTTTAGTTTGATTTTTTTCGGTTTGGTTCATAAAAAAAAGGACCTTTCTTGTGGAAGGGTCCTTTTTTAAGGCATTTAAACACTTATTCTATTAACCATTTTCAAGGGAACCACCCGAAATCGGTGTTTATTACCATTTCCTAACCGCATAAAAGACTGCAGATTTCAGTTTTTAGTTGCTTTAAAAAAATATAAATTTTGGGGCTTCATGTTTGCAGAATTCGATGAATATATGTTATTTTTGCCGTCCACTTCTGATGAAGCAATTCAAAGAAGTACAACATTCCTCCATAGCTCAGTTGGTTAGAGCGGTTGACTGTTAATCAATAGGTCCCTGGTTCGAGTCCAGGTGGGGGAGCAAGCCCGACTGAAAAGTCGGGCTTTTT
>JAHDHT010000277.1 GCA_020631175.1 Chitinophagales bacterium | reverse complement strand
ATACGCGTATCAAAATCTGCACTTAAAACATCCCACATTACAATGTTGTAATTATTTTTATTTAATGTTTTAACTTGTCGTTTCGTAATTCGACCATAAGGAGGCCGGTACAATCGTGTCTGCATCACTTCATCACAACGTAAAATATCTTTATAATAACTAAAGTTCGTACTATGCCAACCGTTTAAATGATTAAATGTATGATTACCCGTTTGATGACCTTCATCAAGAATACGCTGATATAATTGCGCATTTTGAATAACATTCTTACCAATACAAAAGAACGTTGCCTTTATATTGTGTTCTTTCAGTAAATCCAATACCCAGTCCGTTACACCAGGCGTCGGACCATCATCGAAGGTCAAAAATATTTCCTTTTGATTGCTTTCCTTCCTGTCCCAAATAAGACGTGGAAAGATGTTTTTTAACGTTTGAGGTGTCTTAATAAAATACATGTGACATGAGTTTACTTTAACATTTCAATTCATTCTAATTTCCATCCGGCACCACACATAATGCCATCCATCCTGTTAAACCCTTTTTCCTTTCTCGGTAATACTCTACCTTTGCCCCTCAAATTACAAAAATGAATCAAACTGTACGCGTAAGATTTGCACCAAGTCCGACAGGTTATTTACATATTGGGGGTTTAAGAACCGCTCTTTATAACTATTTATTTGCTAAAAAGTCGGGCGGCACATTCATCCTCCGAATAGAAGACACCGATCAGAAAAGATATGTTGCAGCCGCTGAAGATTATATTATCAACTCCCTCAAATGGGCAGGCATAGAAGCAGACGAAAGTCCGCAAAAGCCTGGTAATCATGGTCCTTATCGTCAATCAGAACGAAAAGAACTATACAAGAAATACGTGCAGCAATTACTCGATGAAGACAAAGCATATTACGCTTTTGACTCTACAGAAGAGCTTGATGCAATGCGTGAGCGACTGAAAGAAGCCGGTTCAAGTCATCAGCAATACGATGCGCATACGCGCGGAGACATGAAAAATAGCCTTACCCTTAGTAGTGAAGAAACAAAAGCATGGTTAGAAAGCGGTAAGCCGTATGTGGTTCGATTTAAAATGCCAAAAGGCGAAAGCATTCAGTTTCAGGATATTGTAAGAGGTGAAGTAACCTTCTCTTCAGATCAGCTTGATGATAAAATTTTATTTAAAGCAGATGGAATGCCGACTTATCATATGGCGAACATTGTTGATGATCATTTAATGGAAATTTCGCATGTAATTAGAGGTGAAGAATGGTTATCAAGTACACCCTTACATGTTATGTTGTACAAAGCCTTCAACTGGCAGGCACCAACATTTGCGCATCTTCCATTAATTCTAAAACCGGAAGGAAAAGGGAAGTTGAGCAAGCGGGACGGAGAAAAACATGGTTTTCCTGTTTTTCCATTAAAGTGGTTCAATGAAGAGAAAGATGTGGAACAACCCGGCTTTAAAGAAATCGGATTTTTACCGGAGGCTTTCTGTAATATGATTGCTTTTTTCGGATGGAACCCGGGAACAGAACAAGAACTATTCAGCTTAACTGAACTTACAGATGCTTTTTCATTAGAACGTATTCAAAAAGGTGGGGCACGTTTCGATTGGGATAAAGCAAAATGGTATAACCAGCAGCATTTACAAAATCTGGATAATGAAGCACTTGAAAGCTTATTAAAAGAATCGAACAGTGATTTATTGGAAGGAAAAGAAAATGACTTCGTTTCTAAAGCGATTGCCTTAGTAAAAGAACGCATGGTTTTTCCGGGCGATTTTAAGAAGGAAGCTGGCTTTCTCTTTGAAGCTCCTTCATCTTACGATGAAAAGAACGTACGCAAGCGCTATAAAGAACAAAATATCCCTCATTTTGAAGCTTTGATTGAGGCATTTAATGGGCTGCAGAATTGGGAGTCGGCTGAAATTGAAACGACATTAAAAAGTTACCTCGAGCAAAATGAACTGGGTTTTGGAGCTATCCTTCCCGGATTCAGGTTAATGCTTACCGGACTAATGGGAGGCCCTTCCGTTTTTGATATTGCAGCGATAATTGGTAAAGAGGAAACCCTACATCGGATGAAAACCGGAATGACGCGCTTCTTAGAAATTAAAGCCGCTTCTTAAGCCGCCACATTTGACCGATGAATTGTGTACCTTGTTAAAGGAAAATGCGAAAAAAGCAAAGTGGGTGAAACTAAATCAACCCAATAGATTGTTAATAGATAAAAATCTTAGATCGTGCCTAAAAAGAAGCCAATGACCGGAAAACCTCAGGTGCACAAAGAACTTGATGGTTTTGAAATTCAGATTAACGAATTTGGAGAGATTAACTCGAACATGAATGTCGATAAACTCAACAAATTTCTGAATGAAAATGTCGAAGATAAAAAACTCAAAGATCGTGATGATGTTATTGATCCAGATGATATAGGAAGGCCAATAAGAGTATTGGTTGCTAAAGTAGGTTTGGATGGACATGATCGCGGAGCGAAAGTGATTGCTCAGGCATTAAAAGATGCCGGGATGGAAGTAATTTATACCGGACTAAGACAAACTCCAGAAATGGTAGTCAATACTGCGGTTCAGGAAGATGTTGATGTGATTGGTGTTAGCATTTTATCCGGAGCACACAATACTGTTTTTCCAAAATTAATCAACTTAATGGTCGAGAACGGTCTGGATAACGTCTTGTTAACCGGAGGCGGTATTATTCCCGATGAAGACGTTGAATCTTTGACTGATATGGGCGTCGGAAAATTATTTGCACCCGGTGCAAACAGCAAAGAAATAGCCGGATATATCAAAACCTGGGTAAAAGAAAATCGGGAATTCTAATTCTTGTAAATTACTTCCTTGAAAAAGGATTTTAAATATTACTCATCTTATCTCGTAGATCGTGTAATCGAACGGCGCAATTCGGAAGTCAGCGGATGGATTGAGTTAACCGTTAGTCGTGGTCGCTTACGACTTAACACAAAAAATGCGACCTATTCTTACGAAGATCTTTATACCGTTTTTCAAAAAGGTCTAAAAAAATTACCGGTCAGAAAATGGCAGCTGAAAAATATTTTAGTACTTGGTTTTGGTTTAGGCAGTGTAGCTCAAATTCTTGAGCAATATTTAAAAAATCAACCTGAATACACAGCAGTTGAATTAGATAAAGAAGTTATTGATTTAGGTAAAAAATATCTTGATCAGGATTTTATTAAACGGGTGGACTATAGGCAGCAAGATGCCTTAAAGTTTATTCAATCAAATAAGCAAAAATTCGACCTGATCGTTGTTGATGTTTTTGTCGACACCGATATTCCCGAAGACTTCAGAAGTGATCTTTTTTTAAATGACTGCAAAAAAGCAATGCATAAAAAAAGCAAGCTGCTTTATAATTGTCTGACTAATTCAAAAGAGAAAAACACCGAAGCTAAAGTGATTTACAAAAGTCATTTTGAAAATGCATTTAAACAGCATAAATGGATTCCTGCTGAGGGGAATGTTTTATTATTCGGTGAGGGTCTTCTCTAATCCCGATGTTCAGCTGAAATTTACCGCAGAGACGCAGAGGCGCAAAGATTTTAATTTATTATTGGAGCCCTTAAGGGCCCTAATAATAAATTATTACCTAGCGTCTTAGCGCCCTTGCGGTAAATTTCTCTGCGTCTCTGCGGTGAAATTAAAATGCATCTATAAACTAGTAAACCATCGGGTACATCCCCGGATCAACTTCGTGCATTAAGGCATATACTCTTTCGAATACATCATCCACATTCGGCTTCGAGAAATAATCTCCATCCGAACCAAAAGCACCTCTGTGTTCATTGGCTGAAATACAAATTGGCTGAGAATCCAGATGCCAGTATAAACCATGTTCATCGATCAATTGCTGCAACATAAATCCTGTTCCGCCACCCGGTACATCTTCATCTAATAATACCAGTCGATTTGTTTTTTGTACAGAACCCATAATCACACCGTTAATATCAAAGGGCAATAAAGTTCTAGCATCAATTAACTCAACAGAAATATTAAAATCTTCCAGATTTTTAATCGCCTCTTCAGCAATTCGTACACAAGAACCATAAGTAACCAAAGTTAAATCTGTTCCTTGCTGAAGCACTTCAGGCACGCCAATAGGAACTGTAAAATCTGCTATATTATCCGGTAAGGTTTCTTTTAAACGATAACCATTCAAACACTCAATAACAATTGCCGGATCATGCGATTGCAATAAAGTATTATACATTCCCGCAGCCTGCACCATATTTCTTGGCACACAAACCACCATACCTCTTAAGGTACTTAAGATCATTCCCAAATGCGAACCGGTATGCCATATTCCTTCCAAACGATGCCCTCTGGTACGCACAATCATCGG
>JAHDHT010000276.1 GCA_020631175.1 Chitinophagales bacterium | reverse complement strand
GGTGGTATTGATATGGCAGTTAGCTCTAAGTCAGGATTATTAGATAAGGCAATTGATTTTGCTAAAGCAACAGCCGATTCATTTTCTTCCGGTTCTAGAATAGAATTAAAAGGTGTTCAATTTAGCTCGGGTTCTTCTAAACTTAGATCTACTTCTTATGGTGATCTTGATCGTTTAGTTAAGATTTTAAATGAAAATAAAAAGCTAAGAATTGAAGTAAGTGGTCACACTGACAATACAGGGTCTCTAGATGTAAACAATCGCTTATCTACAGAGCGCGCTTTAAGAGTGAAAGACTATTTAGTTTCTAAAGGAATTCAGAGCAACCGTCTTGTACATAGAGGTTTCGGTCCGGCTCAGCCTGTTGCTAATAATGCAACTGCAGAAGGCCGCCAGTCAAACAGAAGAGTAGAAGTAAAAGTATTATAAACAAAACCAAAAAATTAAACTATGACACTAAGCACAATAATTTTAAGCACTATTACATTTGCGGCGATATCTGCTATAGTAGGCTTAATAGTAGCAGCTTTATTAGGATATCTACTACGTCATCTTATTGGTGGCGATAGTTCTGTAACAGTTGATCGTGAAGATTGGGAAGGAAGATATCACAGTAAATCAGATGAATATGATCAACTTCGTCTGGAATATAAAAACCGTAAATCAAAAATTTCTGATCTTGAAAAAGACAGAGATGGATGGATGGGAAAATACAATGGTATTACCCCTGAAATTGATAGTCTTAAATCAACAATTGAAAAAAGAGACATTCGTATTGCAGAATTGGAAGGAGCTGAAAATTACGAAAAGCATTACAACGATTTGAAAGTTGACTTCGATAAAAAATATGAAGAATTAGAAGCACTGAAAGGTAAATATGATGGTTCAGATTCTGAATTAGATCGTTTAAAGAAAGAGCTTTCTACCAGCAATGCAAGTATTGATGATTTAAAAAAGCAAGCAGATGAGTGGAAAGGTAAATATGAATCTTATGGTCCGAATCTTAAAAAACTGGAAAGTGAAAACGGTGATTTAAAAATTGCTGCTGTAGGTAGAGATAATTTAATAAAAGAATTAAAATCTAAACTTTCGGGAATTAGTGCAGATAATTCTGCATTAGCGGCTTTACAATCTGATTTCTCGGCTTTACAAACGAAGCATAATAACGTTGAGCCGGAGTTAGCAAAATTGAAATCTAAAAATTCAGATTTAGAAGCTTCTGTTTCCGGTAAGGATGGAAGAATTGCTGAGCTTGAAAAATTAAATGGTGATTTATTAAAGCAAGTTGAATCTGAAAAAGCAAATACGGAGGCATTAAAGTCTAAAATCGAAAGTTCAGGCGGAAGCGCTGAAGCTATGGATAAATTAGAAGCTGAAAAAGCTGCTTTAAATAAGGATCTCGAGAATTGCAATGATGATTATAACAGCATGGTTGCAGATAACAATTCCTTAAAAGCCAAATTGGAAAAATTAGAAGCTACCGTTAAAAGATTGGAAGAATCAGAAGATGATACAGAAGATGATGTATTAAGCAGAATAAAATCGAAATCCGCTTCTATTGATTTTGCAAGAATTGGATCTGCTGATGGAAAAGATGATTTAAAAGTTATTAAAGGTGTTGGACCTTTCAGTGAGCGTAAACTAAATGCTTTAGGTATTTCTACTTATCGTCAGATAGCAAACTTCAATGAAGAAGATATCGACAAAGTAAATGATGCAATTGAATTCTTCCCGGGTAGAGTAAAAAGAGATGACTGGGTAGGTCAAGCTAAAATTTTAATTGGACAAGGCGGCGCAGCTAAGGCTTCTTCGGCAAGTTCAGGAGCTACTTCAAAGGAAGACAAGGAAGCCGAAACAATGCGCAGAATTCGCGAGAAGGCTGCAAACATTGACTTCGAAAGAATTGGTAAAGCAGATGAATCTCAAAAAGATGATCTGAAGAGAATTAATGGTATCGGACCATTTATCGAACGCAAACTTAATGCTCTCGGCATTTACACATTCAAGCAAATTTCAAATTTGACTGAAGATGATGCTGATAAGGTAAATGATGCAATTGAATTCTTCCCTGGAAGAGCGAAAAGAGATAACTGGATTGGTCAGGCAAAAGAGCTGATCAACAGTTAAAATTCTATTGGACAGAATAGAAAAAAGGCGACCTAAAAGGTCGCCTTTTTTTATTGAAAATCAGTGACGAAAGGAGCTTTCTAAGTCTTAAAAATGAGGCTGGTGAATGACCTGCAAAACCTTTCTCTAATCCATTTAAAATCAATTATTTAGAATTATGCGCGGTATCCTTTTTTTTCTTATCCTGTTATTGCTGGGCTGGTATGTTGGTTCTACCTATTGGTATGTTTGTGAAATTAAAGGGCATTGTACTGAAAAAGTAGCTGCCGTTGATTCAAATAAAAAAGTTACATCAAAGACTGACAATCAAGCAAACAAAGCAACTGCCCAAACAAAAGAAAATACGGCAGCACTTAATAGTAACAACAAGAAAACAAGCACAGGAACTACAACTCCTGCAAGCAACAAAGAAGTAGAATCTAATAAGCCTAATCCGGTTCCTTTAACAGTTTCAGGTCTAAACTCAGCAAGATCTTCAAATAATATCCTTTTTACGGAAAAGGGATTTGAAGCAGAATATCCAACCGATATCAATAATTTTTCAAACCAAATAAAGAATTATCTGAATCGAAATCCACAGAAGTCAATCGAGCTAACCGGCTTTTATAGAAATACAGATCCTCGTCCGGCGACTTTACCGGATTTAGGATATGCTCGTGCTGAAGAAGTAAAAAAGAAATTGGTAGCTTCTGGAATTAGAGCTAATCAAATAGTTACCTCCAGTAAAATGACTTCGAGTTTTAAAAATTATAAAGACAAAATTACAGGAGCAGTAACTTTTAAAATTGGCAATTTAGCTCCGGAGAAACCAAAGGAAACTGTTAATGAAGAAGTGGCTAAAACAGTTTCTAAAGAGCAAATTACAAAGATTGAAAAAAGTGTTACGGCAAAATCTCGTAATGTTTATTTCAAAACTGGAAGTAGTCAAATCATCGAAACAGATGAGTTGAAAAGCTATTTTAAAGAATTAAAAACTTATCTGGCTTATTATCCAAGCAAAAAAATAAGAGTTACCGGTCATACTGATAATACGGGTGGTCCGATAAAAAATAGAGAATTAGGAAAGCAAAGAGCAGAACTAATTAAAAATTACCTTGCAAAAGCAGGAATTAAATCTTCTCAAATTGTAGTTGATTCAAAAGGTCAGAATAGTCCTATTGCCGATAATGCAACTGCTGAAGGAAGACAGAAAAATAGAAGAGTAGAAATTAATATTAACTAAAAATATAATCGCGGTATAAAATGAATTTTAATTTTCAATTTAATGAACTAACAAGACAGGATATTTTAGAAATCCTGATCATGCTTTTAGTTGCTACCATTTTAGGTTGGCTGATAGGATGGATACTAAGATCTTTCAAAGTTAGAAAACTGAAAAGAAGTTTAAAGGAAAGAGAAAATGCATATGTTGAATTAAATACAGAGTATGATTCAAAAGTAAGGTTGTTAGGAGATGCTGAAGCTTCAAAAGGTAAATTAAACGACCAGATTATTGCATTAAGCAGTGCGAAAGAAGCATTAGAAGCTAAACTAAGGAATGCTGAAGATGCAAGAAATGCGGCAGAAGAAAAAGCAAATTTCATGGCAAAGACAAACCTTGTCGTTGAAGATGTTAAAGAAGAAGAGGAAGATTTAAATGAAGAGGTTGAAGTAGCTGATGAGACCGGAATGAACTGGATGCAGAAAATCAGAAATGCATTTAGAGGTTCGACTTCAAATTCTATTGCTTCAGATGAAGTAATAGAAGAAGAAGCAGAAGAAATTATTGATCCTGCAATTGAGCTTAACTCAAAACTTGAATCTACTTCTAAAATGGTGGATCGTTTAATTAAAGCAAACGAAAACCTTGAAGATGAAAACAGAGATTTAAGAAATAAAATGGCTGAACTGAAAGCCGAAGCTGAGAAAACCGAAGATTCTTTAGAAAACATTACGGTAGAAAAAGAAGAGGTAAATAAATTTACAGATAGTCTTACTGAAGCAAGAGTTACTGGAACTGCATTGTTAGAAAGAATTCAGGAACTTGAAATTTATAACGGTCAGATTATAAAAAAATTAGAATCAGCAGAATCTAATGCAAACGGTCTTCAAACGAAATTGGATGAGAACGGTGATTTTAGACTAAAATATGAGGACTTATTGCCAAAATTCGAGCAAACAGAAATCAAAAATAATTCACTTTCTTCTGAAATATTGAGCTTAAAAAACACTCCTGTAAAGAGTGCTGAAAATGAAAAATTAATTGCAGATAAAGAAAAAGCTTTAAGTGATTGCAATGCTTCAAAAGCAAA
>JAHDHT010000029.1:18399-26375 GCA_020631175.1 Chitinophagales bacterium | reverse complement strand
AAAAAAAGGCGACTAAAATTAATTAGCCGCCTTTTAAATCTTATTAATAAATCAAATTATTCTTTGATTAATTTCTGTGTCATAATCTGATCTCCTTTCTTGATATTTACGAAGTAAACACCTTTCGCGAAATCATTTAATTCAACAAGGTGATTATGAATTCCTGCATTGAAACGGTTATGATAATCATAGATCAATTGACCTAATGCATCATAAATTACAATACTCACAGGAGTTTCAGTTGTATTCGCAAATTGAATATTAACATTGTTTACTGCCGGATTCGGAAGAAGACTTAAGAACGAGTCTAATTCATCATCCAGTTTAACGATGATATTTACAACTGCTTCATCGCAATTATCATTTTCATCACAAACAACATAAGTTAAACTTACCATACCCTGATAGTCATCTTCCGGCTGATATGTAATTGTTCCGTCAACGTTAACGTGAGCATCACCGTTTGCAGGGAAATCAATAATAGTAATCATACCCGGGTTATCGATATTTACTTCATCGTTATCCAGAATGTTTACTGTTACATCTTCACCTTGTGAACTTGCCATATCATCATTTGCAATTACATCATTGTTGTCTGAAGTTTCTTCTTCTCCAACATTAATGTAAACAAGTGCCTGATCACATCCGTACTCATTACAAACTTCATAACAGATAACATCATTACCTGTGAAGTTTTCGCCCGGCATGTATAGTAATTGGTTATTTACAATTGCTGTATATCCACCCGTACCTTCATCACAAATTCCGGTAAGGCTCATCCAGTTACTATCTCCCTGATCATCATTATTCAATACATCAAACAATACTGCTTCACCTGATTCGGTGTCGAAGATATCATCGTTAGCGAACTCAACTTCATCCATCCCGCCATCAACACAATTTCCAACCGGAACAATCACTGTAATTTCATAACAATCATTTGGATCGCTTGGATTACAAGAAGTAACTGTTAAGGTATCTGTTCCATCAAATGCCGGAAGTGGAGTGTATTCGAAACACATGTCAGTCGGACCGAATTCAATGCTACAATCGAATAGGTTGTCTACTTCAGTAATGTAATGACCTAATGGTAATTCACAATAAACCGGACAAATATCAATTGTTTGTAATGGCTCGATACACTGAGTAGTGATCACTTCATTTTCACATGGCTCCGGATTAGGATTATCACAATCATCAACAACAGTAATGATCGCCATTGCTTCATCACAAATTGTAGGATCACTATCCAGACATGCAACAAAGAATACGGTATCCATACCGTTGAAAGCAGGAAGTGCTACGTATTCTGCGCAATCACCTTCAATTTCAACACTACATTCAAATGAAGTATTATCAACTGAAACTAAACTATGAGGTCCGTCTAATTCACAGAATGTAGGACAGATTAAGATTGGTTGAACTGGTTCAACACAAATCTCAATTGGCTCATTTACACATGGAGGCACAAGACCTGCATCAATTGTTAAGTTCACTTCATTGTATCCTAAGAATACAGCATCAGCATAACCGGTAACGATATTGGCATCACTGTCATTATCATCACCTGCAGCTGCTCCTGCGCCTTGAGTTGTAAACTCATATCCGGCCGGAGCAATGAACATTACAACATATGATTGATTCGGATCTAAATTATCGAACAGATAGAATCCATCCGCATCTGTAAACTGAGAATCAATTGGGTTGTTGAGATCATTAGCATTATATAAGAATACCTGAACTCCTTCCACACCAGATTCAGTAATGTCCTGAAGACCATTCTCATTCTCGTCTAACCATACATAGTTTCCAAGAGCTGCATAACAATCATCTACAACAATTGTAATACTTTCTGTTGAAGGACAATTGCCGTTAGCATTTAACCCGGTAATAGTATAAGTAGTAGTAACTGTTGGATTTAATGTCACAACAGAGCCATTAGGATCAGATACTCCTGTAGCCGGAGACCAACTGTAAATATCTGCTCCACTTAAAGTAACTGTAGTTGATTCACCTATACAAAGGTTGGTATCTCCTACAGATGCACTAACATTAGCACCATCTTCAACAACAACAACAACCTGATCAGTAGATGTACAGTTTGCAGCACCTCCACTTGTTGATGTTACTGTATAAACAGTAGTTGTTGTAGGCGAAGCTATTGGGTTTGCGATTGTTGGATCTGATAATCCTGTAGCAGGTGACCAAACATAATTGGCACCACCTGTTGCATTTAACTGAGCAGATTCACCTGAACAGATAGTCTGATCAGCACCAGCATTTACATTTGAAGCATCTCCAACTATAACTGTTATCGAAGCAGATTCAGCACAAGTACCATTTGCGTTTGAACCGACAATGGTATAAGTAGTAGTTACTGTTGGGCTTGCAACAGGATTCGAACTAAACGGATCAGAAAGACCTGTAGCCGGAGACCATGTATAAGACACAGCTCCAGAAGCAGATAACTGTGCAGTTTCACCTTCACAAATGGCTGTATCACCTGAAACTGATAAATCGACTCCCGGTTCAACTACTACTACAACCTGATCTGTTGAAGAACAGTTTGCAGCTCCATCACTTGTTGAAGTTACCGTATAAACTGTAGTAACAGACGGTGATGCTATCGGATTCGCAATAGTAGGATCAGATAATCCTGTAGCCGGAGACCATACATAGTTCATTCCACCTGAAGCAGCTAACTGAGCAGATTCTCCTTCACAAATAGTTTGATCTAATCCTGCATTCACCTGAGACGCATCTCCTACTATAATTGTAACTGTTGCTGACTCTGCACATCCGCCCGTAGAATTTGTACCGATAACAGTATATGTTGTGGTTACTAACGGTGTTGCTATAGGACTTGCACTGAACGGATCAGAAAGCCCTGTTGCAGGTGACCAGGAATATGCACTTGCTCCACTTGCCGTTAATTGAGTTGATTCACCTAAACAAATAGCCGCATCGCCACCTGCTATTAGATCAACACCCGGCTCAACAATAACAACAACCTGATCTGTAGAAGAACACATAGCCGGATCGTTTCCGAATGTTGTAACCGTATAAACAGTAGTTGTCGATGGGGTAGCTACCGGATTGGCAATATTAGGATTTGATAATCCTGTAGCCGGAGACCAAACGTAGTTCATACCACCTGTTGCAACAAGTTGGGCAGATTCACCTTCACAAATTGTTTGATCTAAACCTGCATTTACATTTGAAACATCGCCAACTGTAATCGTTACTGTTGCCATTTCAGCGCATGTTCCGTTTGCATTTGTACCAACGACATTATAAGTTGTTGTTACTAACGGTGATGCTACAGGGTTGGCACTAAACGGATCCGAAAGACCGGTTGAAGGTGACCACATATATGAATCAGCACCTGATGCTGATAATGTAGTTGATTCGCCTGTACATATAGCTGCACTTCCAGAAGCAACAAGATCAACACCCGGTTCTACAACAACCACAACCTGGTCAGAAGAAGAACACATAGCCGGATCATTTCCAAACGTTGTAACCGTATAAACTGTAGTCGTAGACGGTGTTGCTATAGGATTTGAAATATTAGGATCTGATAAACCTGTAGCCGGAGACCATACATAATTCATACCACCTGAAGCCATTAATTGAGCCGCTTCACCTGAACAAATTGTCTGATCAAAACCTGCATTTACATTTGACACATCGCCAACAGTAATTGTTACTGAAGCAGCTTCACTACAAGTTCCGTTTGCATTTGTTCCTACAACGGTATAGGTAGTAGTTACTGTTGGTGTAGCAACCGGATTAGAACTGAATGGATCAGATAATCCTGTTGCAGGTGACCATGAATATGAAGTAGCACCTGAAGCACTTAATGTAGTGCTTTCACCTGTACAAATTGAAGCATTTCCAGAAGCAATAAGATCAACATTTGGTTCAACAACCACTACAACCTGATCAGTTGAAGTACAGTTTACTGCTCCTGTTGAGCTTGATGTTACAGTATATACAGTTGTTACTGTTGGAGAAGCAACCGGATTTGCAATATTAGGATTCGATAAACCTGTAGCCGGAGACCAAACATAATTGATTCCGCCACTTGCATTTAATTGTACAAACTCGCCGTCACAGATTGTTTGATCTAATCCTGCATTAACATTTGAAGCCTCTCCAACCACAACAGTAATTGAAGCAGACTCGGCACAGTTTCCATTCGCATTTGTTCCGATAACTGTATAAGTCGTTGTTTCGGTTGGTGATGCTGTTGGATTTGCACTATTAGGATCAGATAATCCTGTTGCCGGTGACCAGCTGTAAGAACTTGCACCAGATGCACTTAATGAAGCAGATTCACCTGCACATATCGCCGGATCGCCACTTACGTTCAGATTAACACCCGGTTCAACAACCACTACAACCTCATCTGTATCAGAACATTGGTTACCCGCTCCAGATGATACAGTAACAGTGTAAACTGTTGTTACTGCCGGTGTTGCAATTGGATTTGCACTGTTTGCATCAGACAGTCCACTTGCAGGAGACCAGCTATATACTGAACCACCACTTGCGTTTAGCTGAGCACTTTCTCCTTCACAGATCGTTTGATCTAATCCTGCATTTGCAGTTGTGAATGGAGTAACAACAACTGTAACAACTTCAGATGAAGCACAGCTACCGTTGCTGTTAATTCCGGTTACGAAATAAGTTGTTGTTTCAGACGGGCTGGCTACCGTAGTTCCACTAAATGGATCCGATAAACCTGTTGATGGTGACCAGAAGTAAATATCAGCACCAGTTGCTGTTAAGGTTGTACTTTCTCCTGCACATAAAGCAGTGTTTCCACTTACTGAAATTTGTGACCCAGGCTCAACAATTACAACAACTTCATCTGTATCTGAACAAGCTGTAATATCATTATTATAAGATATAACTGTATATACTGTAGTTACAGACGGTGTAGCTATCGGATTAGCAGAACTAGTGCTGCTTAAGCCGGTAGATGGAGACCATAAGAAATTAGGTCCGCCTGTCGCTGAAAGTATTACACTTTCCCCTGCACATATCGTTTGATCTGGTCCGGCAGTAACTGAAGAAGCAGGATCGACTACCACAGTAATCGAAGCAGATTCAGCACATGTTCCATTTGAATTCGTTCCAACTATAGTATATGTAGTTGTTTCTGACGGACTCGCAATTGGAGCCGGAGAACTTGTATTACTTAAACCTGTTGCTGGTGTCCATGCATAAGCATCAGCTCCTGATGCAAACAAGTTTACTGATTCACCTGCACAAATCGATGCAGCGCCACTAACTTGTAAATCAACGCCAGGTTCAACCACCACTACAACTATATCTGTTGTAGCACATTGATCCATATTTGAACCAAATGATGTCACTGTATAAACCGTTGTTGTAGTTGGATTTGCTACAGGATTGGCAATTGTTGCATCATTTAATCCTGTGGCCGGAGACCAGATATAATTTAAACCACCAGTTGCTGTTAATTGAGCAGCTTCCCCTTCACAAATTGTTTGATCAGGTCCGGCGTTTACATTTGTATTTTCATTCACAATTACCGTCACTGTAGCTGACTCTGCACATAAACCGTTTGCATTTGTAGCAATAACGGTATAGGTAGTAGTTACAGCAGGATTTGCAATCGGACTTGCTGATGAAGCATCAGATAATCCTGTTGCAGGTGACCATGTATAGTTTGATCCGCCTGTTGCAAATAATTGAACTGCTTCACCTTCGCAAATCATTTGGTTATTTGAAACATTTAAATCAATTCCTTCTTCTACTACTACTACAATCTGATCAGAATCAGAACAAGTATTCATATCGCCACCAAAAGAGGTTACGGTATAAACTGTAGTTGTAGTTGGTGAAGCGATTGGATTTGCAATATTAGGATCAGATAATCCTGTTGCAGGAGACCATACATAATTTAATCCTCCGGTAGCACTTAACTGTGTGCTTTCACCTGAACAGATGTTCTGATCAAGACCTGCATTTACATCGATTGCTTCATTTACAACAATCGTTACTGTATTTACAGAAGAACAAGAACCGGAGCTATCAGTACCTACTACTGTATAAACAGTTGTAACATTTGGAGATGCTACAACAATAGAACCTGAGGTAGAACTTAAGCCAGTTGAAGGAGACCATGTATAGTTAGCAGCACCTGATGCAGTTAATGTCATTGACTCACCTGCGCAAATGTTAGCAGCTGGAGGTGTTACAAGTACATTAACATTAGGTAATACAACAATGGTTACTGATTCTGTATCCGTACAAGAACCACCATTTGAAACGGTAACCGTATAGGTAGTTGTACTTGATGGTGTTGCAATTGGGCTTGAAGATGATGTATCTGATAAACCATCAGCCGGAGTCCACGTGTAAGTCGATCCTCCTGATGCATTTAATTGAACACTTTCTCCGGCACAAATTGTAGCAGAAGAAGGATTCACTACTGCCACTGCATTAGGATCAACAATTACAGTTACAGTTTCTGTAGCTGAACATTCTCCCGATGCGCTAAAACCGGTAACGGTATATGTAGTAGTTACAGTAGGCGCTGCAACAACAGTTGCACCACTTGTACTACTTAATCCTGTTGCCGGTGACCAAACATATGTACTAGCACCTGATGATGTTAATGTTGTTGTTTCGCCTGCACAAATTTGTTGTACCGGAGTAACATCAAGTGATAAGTTGTTTTCTACAAATACTGTTACAGAAGCTGTAGAAGAACAATCCTGATCATCATTATATACCAATACAGTATAAGTTGTAGTCTGAGCCGGAGTTGCTATTGGATTAGCACTTGATGGATCAGATAAACCGGTTGAAGGAGTCCAAACATAGTTTGTACCACCTGAAGCAGTTAATTGAGCTGATTCACCAATACATACTGTCTGATCAGGACCTGTAGTCGCAGCAGCATTCTGATTAACGATAACAGTCACCGATTCAGATGCAGTACATTGACCTGAAGCACTTGTTCCGGTAACGGTATAGGTAGTAGTTACAGCAGGACTTGCATTTACAGAAGCACCTGATGTTGTATTTAATCCTGTAGAAGGAGTCCATGTTAAATTATTTGCACCATTTGCAAATAAAGTAACAGTCTCTCCTGCACAAATTTCTGCTATTTCCGGAGCTACAGATAAACTTACGGTTGGATCAACAGTAATCGTTACCATATCGGTATCAGAACATTCAGTCGGACTGTTTGCATATGATACAACCGAGTATGTTGTCGTAACAGACGGTGATGCTACAGGGTTTGCAACGTTAGGATTAGTTAATCCTGTAGATGGGAACCATAAATAATTAATTCCACCTGAAGCATTTAATTGAGCCGACTCGCCTTCACAAATAATTTGATCAGGTCCTGCTTCGACTGTACTTATATTAGTAACGGTAACCGTAACGGTTTCAGAATTTGTACAAGTTCCGAAAGCATTTGTACCTGTTACTGTATATGTAGTTGTTACTACAGGAGTTGCTGTAGGTGTTGCGCTAAACGGATTATCTAATCCTGTTGATGGCGACCAGGTATATGAAGTACTTCCTGATGCACTTAATTGAACGCTTTCACCTTCACAAATTTCGTAGTTGTTATCTACGATTAGGTTATTGTTATCTACAAAAATGATTACCTGATCTGTATCAGTACAAAGCGTTAAATCATTTCCATAAGAGATTACATTATAAATTGTAGTGGTTGCTGGTGTAGCTACCGGGTTAGCAATATTAGGATCAGATAAACCTGTTGATGGGAACCATAAATAATTCTCACCACCAGTCGCATTTAATTGAATAGATTCACCACCACAAAGCGACATATCACTTCCGGCATAAACATCTGCAACAATACCTCCAACCTGAACTGTAATTGTTTCTGAAACCACACAGTTTCCAGAAGCACTTGTTCCGGTAACGGTGTAAGTAGTGGTTGTTGTTGGAGAAGCAACAGG
>JAHDHT010000029.1:17166-18299 GCA_020631175.1 Chitinophagales bacterium | reverse complement strand
GTTAACTGAACGCTCTCCCCTACACAGATACTTTGATCTGCACCGGCTGATGCTGTTGCACTTTGATTAACAGTTACATTAACTGTTGCCTGATCAACGCATTGACCGTTTGCAGAAGTACCTACAACAGTATAAGTAGTAGATACAGATGGAGATGCAGTTGGGTTAGGAATATTCGGATTCGATAAACCAAATGCTGGTGACCATGTATAGGTGATTGCTCCTGAAGCAAATAACTGTGTGCTTTCTCCGCTGCAAATTTCAGCATCATTACTTACTGAAACGTCAACGTTAGGTAAAACGGTTACAGTTACGGATTGTGTGTCTGAACAGTTTCCATCAGATCCGGAAACGGTTACGGTGTATGTTGTTGTGCTCGAAGGAGAGGCTGTTGGATTTGAACTGTTTGGATCAGAAAGACCTGTTGAAGGAGACCAGCTGTAATTACTTCCACCCGAAGCAGATAAAGTAACTGATTCTCCGGCACAAATCGTTTGATCCGGGCCTGCAAAGGCTGTAATTGAATTACCTACGAAAACAGTTACTGACTGACTATCGCTACAAGTTCCATTTGCATTGAATCCTGTAACGGTATAAGTAGTAGTTGTAGCCGGATTGGCTGTTGGATTTGGAATATTTGCGCTGCTTAAACCAAAGTCAGGTGACCATACATATGTGGTAGCTCCACTTGCTAAAAGCTGAGCACTTTCTCCCGTACAGATTTGAATGCTTGTATTTGGTACACTTACATTAACTGACTCATTAACTACAATCGTAACCTGATCTGTATTTGAACACTCAGGAGCATTCGGATTTGATGAGGTAACGGTATAGGTAGTGGTTGTTAGTGGGCTTGCAGTTGGATTAGCACTATTTGCATCAGATAATCCAGTAGTAGGTGACCAAGTATAATTCGTACCACCGCTTGCATTTAACTGTACTGTTTCGCCTTCACAAATAGTTTGATCAGGGCCTGCATTTACAGTTCCTGCAGATTCGTTTACAACTATTGTTACAGAAGCTGATGAAGAACATGTTCCATTAGCATTTGTTCCGGTAACAAGATATGTTGTAGTTGCGGCAGGTGTAGCTGTCGGATTTGGAATATTGCTGTTGTTTAATCCGAATGATGG
>JAHDHT010000029.1:7158-17066 GCA_020631175.1 Chitinophagales bacterium | reverse complement strand
GTTGTCGGACTCCAGGTATAACTTGTTCCAGAACCGAAAGCCGTTAATTGAACAGACTCACCATTACAAATCGTTTGATCAGGTCCAGCGTCTACATCCTGGTTTCCTACGACGGTAACAGTAACAATTTCTGAAACCTGGCAAGAACCATTTGAAGCAGTAACCTGATAAGAAGTGGTCGTACTTGGTGAAGCTACCGGATTTGGAATATTTGGATTGTTTAATGCAAAGTTCGGAATCCATGTATATGTACTTCCGCCACTAGCCATTAACTGAGCCGTCTGACCTTCACATAAAGTAATATCACCCGAAGTCATTAAGTTAATACCCGGATCAACATTAATTGTAATCTGATCAGTAGAAGTACAGATGCCTGTGGTTGAATTATATGTAGTAACGGTATAAGTTGTAGTTGTTGTTGGACTTGCAATTGGGCTACTACTATTTGGATCACTTAAACCTGTTGTTGGCGACCAGGTGTAGAAATTACCACCGGTAGCATTTAATTGAACCGTTTGTCCTTCACATATTGTTTGATCAGGTCCTGCATTTGCTGTTACAAGAGATCCATCAACAGTAATAGTTACCTGAGTTGTCTCAGAACATTCCCCATTCGCATTAGAACCTGTTACGGTATATGTAGTAGTTACTGTTGGTGAAGCAACCGGATTTGGAATAGAAGGATTACTTAATCCTGCCGATGGTGTCCAAGAATAAGTTGTTGCACCACTTGCAACTAATTGAACATCCTGTCCAGCACAAATAATCTGATCTTCACTAACACTTAAATTTACATTAGGCTCTACAATAACTGTAACAGTTTCTGTATCTCCACATGATGGATCATCAGTGTAAGTTGTTACGGTATAGGTAGTAGTTTGTGTTGGAGAGGCGACAGGATTTGAAATCGAAGTAGAAGATAATCCTGTAGATGGTGACCATTGATAGGTCGTTCCACCGGTTGCAAATAGTTGTGCTGACTCACCTAAACAAATTGTTTGATCATCAGAAACTGTGGCAACTACGTTAGGAATAACATTAATTACAACCTGAGCCACATTTTCACAGTTTCCACCAGGATTTGATGCATTTACAGTATAAACTGTAGTTACATTAGGTGAAGCAACAGGATTAGGAATGTTAGCATTATCTAAGCCTGCATTCGGTACCCATGTATATTGAGAAGCTCCTGAAGCAATCATTTGAACAGACTGACCTTCACAAATTGTAAATTCTTCCTGCGTTACATTAAGATTTACACTCGGTTCTACTACCACTGTTACTTCATCCGTATCAAAACAAATTGTTGAATTTGAACTTGAAACGGTTACTGTATAGGTTGTAGTTGTTGTTGGATTTGCTGTTGGATTAGCAATATTTGGATTTGATAAACCCGTTGTTGGTGACCATGAATATGATGTACCACCACTTGCATTTAATTGAACTCCTTGTCCACTACAAACTGTAACATCAGGACCTGCATTTGCAGTAAGTTGTTCATCAACTGTAACGACAACCTGATCAACTGAAGAACAAGTTCCGTTTGCATTACTTACAACAACGGTGTAGGTAGTAGTTACTGAAGGAGTAGCAACAGGGTTAGGAATATTTGTCGCACTTAAACCAAAACTTGGTGACCACATATATACGGTACCTCCACTTGCTATAAGTTGTGCAGAACCACCTGAACAAAGAGCTACATCATTTCCTGCCTGAGCAACAGGAACAGGATCAACATTCACAGTAACAAATGCAACATCTGTACATTGATTCGGATCATCTGAATATGCTGTAACGGTATAGGTAGTAGTTGTTGTTGGAGCAGCAACAGGATTAGGACTGTTTGGATTATTTAATCCTGTCGATGGAGACCAAACATAATTCTGACCAGCAGGCCCAGAAGCCATTAACTGAACAGATTCGCCTTCACAAATAAACTGATCTCCATTCGTGTCAACCGAAGCTTGAGGTACAACTGTAACCGTCACAAATTCTGATGATTCACATGTACCTGAACCATTAGTTACAATTACCTGATATGTTGTAGTTGATGAAGGAGTTGAAATTGGGTTTGGAATATTTGGATTACTTAATCCTGCCGTAGGTACCCAGGTATAAGATGTTCCACCTGAAGCAACTAATTGAGCAGATTCACCGGAGCAAATCGTAATATCATTAGAAACCATTGCTTCTGTATTTGGATCTACAAAAATGGTTACATAATCTGTATCACTGCACAATACTGCATTATCACCAAATGAAACAACTTCATATGTAGTTGTACTTGTTGGAGATGCAGTTGGATTTGCAATATTTGGATTACTTAAACCAGTGGTTGGAGACCAAACAAAATTGGCACCACCAATAGCATTTAAGTTTGCAGATTCACCTAAACAAATTGTTTGATCATTTCCTGCATTCACAGTAATATTATCACTAACGAAAACAGTTAACTGATCAGTAATAGTACAATCACCCTGACCAATAGTAACGGTATAGGTAGTGGTTGTAGTTGGACTTGCAATTGGATTAGCAACATTTGTCGCACTTAATCCGAAAGAAGGTGTCCATAAATAACTTGTTCCGCCTGATGCACCTAAAATCGCTGACTCGCCTTCACATATTGTAACATCATTACCAGCACCTCCTACCGGGAAGTCAACAACGGTAACTGTTACGAAAGCTGTATCTGAACAGAATGTCGGTGTTGTATTATAATTAATTACCTGATAAGTTGTCGTACTTGCAGGGCTTGCGATCGGATTGGCAGATGTAGTATTATTTAAACCGGTTGCAGGAGTCCATATATATTGTGTTCCTGTACCTGAAGCATTAAGTGCAACTGATTCACCTGCACAAACTGTTAAGTTTGCAGGAGCAGTAACCTCCGCTTTATCTTCTACATTAACAACCATCTGATCAACTGCAACACATCCAGATGCATTAGTTACCTGCACTGTATAAACCGTTGTTGTAGACGGTGAGGCTACAGGATTTGCAATGCCAGGATTACTTAATCCGAAAGTTGGAGTCCAGCTGTAAGTTACACCCCCACTTGCAAACAATTGCGCACCGTCACCTTCACAAATTGTGATATCAGGTCCTGCACTAACAATACTTGCCTGATTAACGATCACTGTTACCTGATCAGTACTTGAACATTGTCCGGTTTGAGCATCAAATACGGTTAAGGTATAGGTTGTGGTTGTGGTTGGAGAAGCAGTTGGATTTAAAGCAGTTGTTGAACTTAATCCTGTTGCCGGTGACCAAACAAAGTTACTTCCGGCGGTAACGCCACTTGGAGTTAAAGTACCACTCTCTCCTTCACAAATTGCGATATCCGGACCTGCAGAGAAAGAAGCTGCATCAATAACATCTATTATGTATGTAACGGTACCACTACATCCGTTTGTATTAGTATATGTCAATGTGTATTCCTGATCAACACTTGTAGAAACTACAGGATTTGCGCAATTGCTACAAGATAAATTTGTAGCTGGGCTCCAGCTGTAAGAAACAGCATCAGGCACATTTGTTAATTGAACACTTGAACCATTACATAGCGTCGTAAATTGTGGTGACGGGAATTGAGGTGCTGCTGCTACATTAACTGTAACTGAAGCAAAGTTTTCACAACCGTTAGCATCTGTAACGGTTACAGTATAGGTAGTAGTTGTGCTTGGAGAAGCTAATGGATTAAATACTGATGTTGAACTTAAACCTGCGGATGGAGACCATGAATAGGAAGTACCTCCACCTGCAACTAATTGAATGGATTCTCCACTACAAATATTTTGATCATTTGAAATTTGTACGTTTGGTAAAGGTAATACCGTAACAGTAACTTCATCGGTAGTAATACATCCAAAGTTGTCTGTAACGCTTACCGTATAGGTTGTAGTTGAGTTAGGACTTGCTGTTGGATTAGCAATCGTTGAAGATGATAAGCCATTAGAAGGTGACCAACTGTAAGTCAATCCTCCTGAAGCATTAAGAGGTGTGCTATCTCCTAAACAGATTTCAGCATCTTCCCCTGCCTCGGCGCTACTTGCATTTGAAACAGTTACAGTTACTGTTTCCTGATATAAACAACATTCGTTTCTTGCATTCAAAACATATGTAGTTGTTTCTGCCGGAGTAACATTTAAAGATGTAGTATTTCCAATGATGATACCCGGATTGTCTTCTGTTGTCCAGAAAACTTCACATAAACCATCAACTGTTGCATTCAATGTCGCCTGGTCTCCCGGGCAGATAGTTGCAACAGGACTTATGCTTACATCAAACGGAGTAACTACTACATCATCAATATAGTAGTATGCGTAACCTTGTCCGTTACCCGAACCGGTTGTTGTGCTTATTGTATTCGCGTTATTATTAAAGTTACCAATAGTTAGATAACTAAAATTCGAAGTGGCAGTGAAGTTAGCACTGAAAGTAACCCAGTTTACCTGGTCTGTTACAAAGGTAGTTCCTTCAACTTGCGGTGTAACGGTAAGATTAGAGGTTGAATTGCCTGTAACGGGTGAAGTGCTGAAATGAGCACCAATATTGGCAATAGCATAATCACTTGTTTCTGCTAAACTTACTACAAAACTTACACAGTATGTTTGACCTGGTGTAAGATTTGATGCTAATGGCGCAGCAATATATTCACGATCACCATTTTCATCATAGGCGATAAATCCACCGTATCCTAAACCTGAGTTAGAAGTTTGGGTTCCGTATTGGTTATTTGGTATATCGGTAGCAGCACTTGATGAACATCCATTAAATGCATCAGGAGTACCCGCATTTGCAGAGTACCAAGGAACAGCATTTGCCAATTCTCCTTCATTTTCAGGACAGTTATTAAATGAGTCAAAACTATTGTTTGATACATTATCTTCTTTATCACAATCATCACAATCTTCGATTGTTACAAAGTATTTTATGAAATGCGCGTCACATCCACCCGGATTCTGAACATCCATTCTTACAATGTAAGTTCCAAGACTATCGAATTGCCAATAAACTGTATTTTCATTGGTAACTATTTCCGGAATAGCATCATTTGTAAAATCCCAGCTGTAAGTAGCTCCCGGTTCAACTCCAGAAGAAGTTGAGATAAATTGAGTTAACTGTCCTAAACAAGTATTAGTAAAAATGAAATCAGGTTCCGGAGCAGGAATAATGCTTAAGGTAATTGTTTTACTTACTGTACAATTTCCATTACTTGAAGTTGCAACATAAGTAGTTGTTTCATTTGGAGTAACGGTAATGGTACCGCCAGTTCCAACTATTGTATTTGGATCATCTTGAGTTGTCCATTGAATATCACAAAAATCTCCTGTTGCGGTAAGTGTTACAGGCTCATCTCCACATGCTGTACCATTCGTATTTGATGATAATGTGAAATCAGGTAATTCATATACCACGATATCTTCAATATAATAGTAAGCAGCATCAGCATAATTTCCAATACCTGATCCTGTTGGAGCAAAAGTAGTATTGGCATTATTGTTAAAGTTACCAATTGTAATATGAGTGAATGCAGCATTAGCAGTGAAAGTACCACTTACTGTAGTCCAACCGTTTGAGTCGGTTAAAGGATCAGTGCTAACAACTTGCGGGCTGAATGGTAAGAAACCGCTGGTACCAATTGATATATCTGAAAGAGATAAATGTGCGCCTAATTCTGTTATTGAGAATCCGGCATTATCACCCAATGAGGTTTTAAATTCTACGCAGTATGTTCTACCCGGTGTTAATGCGTTATTTAATGAAGTCGAAAGATATTCTCTGTCTCCGTCAGCATTATAGGTAACAATACCGAAGTATCCATTACCAGAAGCACTTGCCTGGTTACCCGCGGCATTCGAAGGCACTCCGGTAATTCCATTTGTAGAACAAGCATTAAAATAATCAGGATCTTCATTGTTAGCAGATGTCCATGAAGTGGCTGAGCTTAAATCTCCTTCCGACATTGGGCAAGAAGAGAAAGTATCTCCACCCGAATTTGGCACAAACTGATTAGCACTTGTACAAGGATCACAATCACCTGAAACAACTATTGGAAGTGTAGTTGTATTTGAACAACCCTGACCGTTTGAAACTGTTAATGCTACATTATATGTACCCGGGATTGTAAATGTAAAACTTGCTCCGCCACTGCTTGTGGCATCAGTAATTCCATCATTCTGAAAATCCCATTCATAAGTTGTTGCCATAGTTGTTCCGGAAGATTGATCGACAAAGTCAATTGTTAATCCGGCACATAAATCACCGTTTACTGAAAAAGCTGCCTGTGGTGTTGTTGCGGCAGTAACAGTGAAATCGGTTGTTGCGCTACATCCGTTAGCATAACTAACCGTTAATTCGTATGTAGTAGTTGCAGACGGAGAAACAGTAAGATTCTGACCATTTCCAATAACTGTATTAGAACCTGCCACTGTCCAACTATATGAACTCGCACCTGATGGTCCGGTTAATGTAGTCGAACTACCATTACAAACAAGATCATCACCAGTAATCGTAAGATCAGAAACGCCTATTACACTTACATCATCAATATAATAATATGCTGATTCGGTATAAGGAGATTCTCCACCGGCTACAGGTCCTGCAGTAGTATTTGCGTTACTATTAAAGTTACCAATTGTAAGGTATTGATATGCTGCCTGAGCAACGAAGGTACCTGAGATTGTAACCCAACCTGATTTATTACTGATAATTCCAGATGTATTTTCAACCTGAGGAGTAACAGCAACAGGCATATCAGAAGAACTATTGATTGCTGTTGTTGTGAAATAAGCACCAATTTCCTGGATACCTATTCCCATAAGATCAGCTAAACTAACGTTAAAGCTTACACAATAACTTTCACCGGCTACCATTGGCTGGTTTAAAGGAATGGCAATATATTCTCTGTAATCGGTAGTTGAGTAAACATAAAAACCTGCGTAACCATCGCCTGTTAAAGCAGGTTGGCTACCAAATAGATTTATAGGTACTCCATTCACATTAGAACCATTGATACAAGCGTGATAAAAATCACTTGATCCGGCTGTTGGTTGATACCACGGACTTGCTAAATCGATAGCTGAGTTACCCGGGGCACCAAGGCCATTCGGACAACTTACAAAGCTTTCAAAACTATCGTTTGAAACGAGGTTTTGAGCATTGGTAAATCCGCTACTAAAAATGAAAAGCATGGACATAAGAAGACTTGTCCATTGATTTTTAAGCGTAAACTTTAGACACATATAATTAACTTTTACTTATAATCAATTCTTACTCTGACATAACATATTCAGGAAGCAGGAGCTTCTTGAGTACATTAATACAATTGTCAATTTCGTGTTGGGTGTTAAATTTTGAAAAAGAAAACCTTACTGAGTTACTGCGGTTTTGATTTCCATAGATGGTTTTTAGTACGTGGCTTCCTGTATCTGAACCTGAACTGCAGGCACTACCGCCTGATGCACAGATGTTATTTATATCCAGATTGAGCAATAATAATGCCGACTTATCGTAGGCTTCAAAGCTGACGTTCAATACTGTATATAATGAAGGTCCTTCAGTATCACCATTGTATTTCACTTTATCAAAGTGATTATCGAGTTGTTTTTTAAAGTAGTTTTTCAAGGATTGAATATGAATCCTGTCTTTTTCCATTTCATCTACCGCAATTTCAAGCGCTTTAGCAAGACCAATAATTCCATATAAATTTTCAGTACCTGCTCTCATATTTCTTTCCTGCGCGCCACCAAACAATAAAGGTTTGCTTTCGACTCCGCCTTTAATGTAAAGAAATCCAACTCCTTTTGGGCCATGGAATTTATGAGCTGCTCCGGAAATAAAATGTGCTTTGATTTCCTGAAGATTCAAAGGATAATGTGCAACTGTTTGCACAGTATCTGAATGAAACCAGGTATTTGTTTCTTCACACAAGTCGCCAATTGTTTTAATATCCGTAAGGTTGCCAACTTCATTGTTAGCATGCATTAAAGAAACTAAGGTTGTTTTTGATTTGTCGTTAAGGAGTTCGGTTAAATGATTGATATCGATTTGTCCATCCTTCAGAAGGTTTACATAAACGATTTCTACGCCATATTCATCTGAAATGCTATCCAAAGTATGTGTAATACAATGGTGCTCAATTTCAGAACTGATTATGCGTTTAACACCAAGATTCTTTACTGCATTAAAAAGTACACAGTTATTCGATTCGGTACCACCAGAAGTGAAGAATATTTCTGAAGGCGAAACATTCAAAATCGAAGCAACTGTTTTTCTTGCCTTTTCAATCGCAGCTTTAGTTCTCCTTCCGCAAGCATGTATGCTGGAAGGATTACCAAAATGTTCTGATAAATACGGCATCATTGCCTCCAGAACAGCAGGATCGATGGGTGTTGTAGCAGCATTGTCAAAGTATATAGACATTCCTCCTAAATTAAACCCCAAAAGTATCGAAAATAAATAGGAAAGACAATTAAATGAGCCCCCATGATGCAAAAAGAGTTCTTACTTCTTCCACACGTTTTAAACAAGCCTCCATATCTGTATTTTCAGTATATATACGGATAACAGGTTCAGTATTAGAAGGTCTTAAATGAATCCAGCTTTTATCTTCGAAAATTACTTTTACACCATCAATGGTAATTTGCTTTTCAGTATCAAAATGCTTTGAGAATTTTTGAAGGATTTCTGGAATATTCATCCCTTTTTGTAATTGGATTTTGTCTTTTACCATTTGGTAGGAAGGATAAGAAGCCCTTAGTTCTGATAATTTTTTACCTGATTCAGCCATGAATGAAAGTACAAGAGCAATACCAGCAAGCGCATCTCTTCCGTAGTGAAGATCAGGTATAATAACGCCTCCGTTACCTTCCCCTCCTATTTTCGCTCCGACTTCTTTCATTTTCGCGACAACATTCACTTCACCGACTGCTGAACTATGATATTCGCAATTGTGTGACTCTGTAACATCCTGTAGAGCTCTTGAAGAAGATAAATTAGATACTGTCGGTGAAGGCTGCTTACTTAAAATAGCATCTGCCGCGGTCACAAGGGTATATTCTTCACCTATATAAACACCATTTTCATCCACTAATGCTAAGCGATCAACATCAGGGTCTACGATTATGCCGATATCTGCGTTTGAATTTGCCGTTATTTCGAGGATTTCTTTCAAATTTTGAGGTAATGGCTCGGGATTATGAGCGAATATGCCTGTTGGAATGTCATTAATGCCCTTTATCTGTGTTATTCCAAGGCTTTGCAATAATCTGGGGATTGCAATTCCACCGCTGGAGTTAATTCCATCAAAAGTAACCGAAAAACCTGCATTTTTAATTGCTTCGACATTGATGTAAGGCAAAGCTTTTATCTGGTCGATATGAAATTGTAAATAATCTTTTGGTTCCAGACTTTTACCTATTTCATTTTCAGGTACATAGTCGAATGCATTTTGATCAACCAGGTCTAAAAGTTCTTTACCATCAGCGGCTGAAATGAATTCACCTTTGTTATTAAGCAACTTTAAAGCATTCCATCCGCCGGGATTATGACTTGCGGTTAGGATAATTCCTCCCAAAGCACTTTCTTCTTTAACCGCCATTTCAACTGTTGGTGTTGTAGAAAGTCCCAAATCCATTACATCAAAACCACTTGACCTTAAAACTGATTCAACAAGAGAAGCAATTACATCTCCGGAAATTCTGGCATCTCTACCGATTACAATTGTCCCTTTACTGCTGTCCTTTTTAATAAAATTGGCATAAGCAGAAGTGAATTTCACGATATCAAGGGGTGTTAAAGCTTCATCAGGAATTCCACCAATTGTCCCCCTTATTCCTGAAATAGATTTAATTAATGACATGTTATTGATTATTCAGCAAAAGTAGTTTAATTTGACTGATAGAATA
>JAHDHT010000029.1:2609-7058 GCA_020631175.1 Chitinophagales bacterium | reverse complement strand
TTTGGATATTTTGATGATTTAAAGCAAAATGAAAAAGTGATTAGGAATATTAAAAGTTCTTTAAATAGAAATGGAGTTTTAATAATTGATTTTCTTAATAGCACAAAAGTACTTGCTAATTTAGTTAAAGAAGAAGTTGTAGATCGAGGCCTAATTAAATTTAAAATTAATCGTTTTATTGAGAATGATTCAATTGTAAAAGAGATTCGTTTTAAGCATAGTGGAAAAGCGTTTCACTTTTTTGAACGTGTTCAACTTCTTACTTTAGATCACTTTAATACATTTTTTGATTCAGCAGGAATGCAGATTAAAAAAACTTTTGGCAACTACACTCTTGACCGTTACAATGCTGAGAAAAGTGACCGTTTAATTTTGATTGTAAAATAGTTAGGTTGGATTTTTTATATACTATAGATTTTACTCTTTTTAAATATGTCAATCAAGTTTGGACAAATGGATTGTTTGATTTCTTTTTGCCCTTGTTTCGAAATAAATATATATGGGCTCCGGTGTATATTTTTATTCTAACTTTTTTAATTATCAATTTTAAAAATAGAGGCTTATTGGCAGCATTGTTATTAATTGGTGGTCTTACAATTAGTGATCAGATAAGTAGCGGGTTTATAAAACATACCGTTAAAAGATTAAGGCCATGCAGAAATCCTGAAGTTAAAGATGATGTAAGATTATTGATAAAATGCGGACCGGGTTACAGCTTTACTTCTTCTCATGCTGCAAATCATTTTGGATTTGCATTTGCATTGGGGTTTCTATTTTTACGAAGAAAAAAAATTTTATTGATTGCATCGTTGTGGGCATTTATTATAAGTTATAGTCAGGTTTATGTAGGTGTCCATTATCCTTTCGATATTTTGGGAGGAGCTTTAGTTGGAATTATTACAGGATCTCTATTTGGATGGATAGGATTTAAAAAATTAAAACTTATTGAAACATGAGTTTAGTGCTGGTAAATAAAAATATTAAAAAGCATATCGCTTTAATTAATCTTAACAGGCCAAAAGCTTATAATGCTTTAACTGCTGAGTTAATGATTGAATTAAATAAAGTGCTTCAGGAATTGCAAACAGATGAGACGGTTCGGGTAGTAGTTTTAACCGGAAATGATAAAGCATTTGCAGCCGGTGCTGATATAAAACAACTAGCCGGCAATAATAGCCTTGATATGCACCGTATTGATCAATATTCTGTTTGGAGAAGTCTGGCTTCATTTCGCAAACCATTAATTGCTGCGGTTTCAGGTTTTGCTTTGGGTGGAGGATGTGAATTGGCATTATTATGCGATATGATAATAGCTTCTGATACTTCAAAATTCGGACAGCCTGAAATTAAAATTGGTGTTATACCCGGTGGAGGAGGAACGCAGAGATTAACAAGAATCATTGGAAAACAAAGGGCAATGGAAATGATATTGACCGGTAAATTTGTTTCTGCTAACGAAGCTTTTAATATGGGTTTTGTAAATGCGGTTTATCCTGTAGAAATCTATTTACAAAGAGCTATTGAATTAGCAGAACGTATCGCCTCTATGTCGCCTGTTGCTGTGGAATTTGCAAAAGAAGCAATATTAAAATCGGATGAAATGAGTTTGAATGATGGTTTGCATTTTGAAAGAAGAAACTACTTTATGACTTTTTCAAGTGAAGATCAAAAAGAAGGTATGAATGCATTTATAGAGAAAAGAAAACCCGATTTTAAAGGAAAATAATCTAGTGTGTGTTTGTAGAAGTAAATAACCAAGAAAGCCGCATTCAGGGGGATGAACGCGGCTTCCGCGTTTTTTCATAGCGGGATCATATAACATGTAAAAGCATACCGTGCTATCATCCGGAGATAAAAGTAGATGATAAAAATATTAATGTCAAGCTTTTACAATTTATTTTTTTATCTAATGAGAGTAATGTTTCCTTTTCGGATTAACTCTGTTCCGTCTTGCATTATATAATATCCTTGCCACACATAAACTCCGGGATTTAATTCTTTTCCATTGAAAGTACCGTCCCAGCCGTCTGATTGATTATCTGTTTTGAAAATAAGCTCTCCCCATCTATTATATATTTCAAACTCAAAGCTTATTACTGATTCCATCGCAAGAGGAACGACTTCATCATTTAGACCATCGCTATTCGGACTGAAAGCATTCGGAACATAGGGTTCAAGATATTCTACAGTAACTAAAACACTTGTTGCTGCATTGCAACCGCTTTCCTGATCTTCTACAAATACGGTGTATGTAGTGGTTTCATCAGGTGAAGCAAAAGGACTTGGACAATCATTGCAACTCAATGTTTCATCTGGTGTCCAATTATATTGAGGGTTGTTAGCTGAAGATACTGCTGTATTTAAAATAATTGTTTCTCCATGATAGATTGTTTGATTATCTACTGTTAATACGTTCATTTGATTTACTAATATGTCAGCAGAAACACTTTCAACCGAACATGGTGTGTTAGTTAGGTCAAAGCTAACAGTGTATATACCCGGTTCATCCCACATTAAGGTATACGGGCCAGAACCGTTTCCTGATAATTCATTTGCTCCATCGAAGTTCCATAGAAAATCAGTTGTACCAAAAGAGGCATCTGCGCCACCGTTTATTATTACTTCAGAACCAACACACGCTTCTTCCTGTAAATCAATATTCAGATTCGGAATTTCCGGAATTGAAATATTAAATACTGAAATATTAGAACACTCGCCAATTGTAGTATATGAAATTTGATAAGTTTCACCAGTTGAAGCTGATGATAAATCAATTTCACCATTTATTGGATTTATTTCAAGTCCGTTATTGGCAGAAAATATTCCACCAGGTGTTATGATGTTTTGTGCGGAAGGATTTAAATCATCAGGACAATAGCTATTTTCCTGATAAGCAAATGAAGCATCATCTAATTCTGTAATCGTCAGGTTTAGTGAACTGTTGTTCGCACAAGCTCCAAATGTTTCATAGGTGATTGAATATGTTGTACCAACAGTTCCTGAACTCAAATCAACCTCACCGGTTTGAGCGTCTATATTTAATCCTCCATCCGCAGAGAAAGAACCACCTTCAGTGGCTATATCTGTAGCAAATGGATTATTTGCTCCGATACATAGTTCTTCAATAATGCTAAAAGAAGCATCATCTACGAGGTCAACTAATATTTGCTCGGTTGAAGATACCGGACATTGACCGTTTGTTGTATAGGTTATGTTATAAGTAACACCAACGGTTGCAGAACTTAAATCAACTTCTCCGGTTTGTGCATTTATAATTAATCCATTATCGGCAGCAAAGCTTCCTCCTGGGGCTGCAATAAAATCAGGTGAAGGATCACTTGCACTAATACAATAAGAATTAGCAGTATAGCCAAATGATGCATTATCGTTAAATAGAATATTAATATCTGTTGACTCGCTTTCCTGACAAGGTGCCGCTGTTGTGTATGTTACTGTAACGGTCTGCCCCTGGCTTAAAGAACTTAAGTCAATTTCTCCTGTTGTAGCGTCGATTGTTCCTGAAGAAATAGAGAACTCTCCTCCGGGTTGAATCTGACTTACTGATATTGGATTTGCATCATTAATGCAGAATGAACTTCCTGACATCGAAAAATCCGGATTTCCCGGGATACCATTATTGGTTATAGAGATTATTTCTGATGTTGAACAACCAATATCATCCGTAACGGTAAGCGTATAGTCTCCAGCAGGTACATTAGAAAGTTCCGAACTGTTCGTTCCGACTGTGCTACCATTTGCATCTGTCCATTCATAATCAATAGGTCCTACTCCACCGCTGATAGCAATGTTACTAATTTCTCCATCACTTTCTTCGCAATTAGATGCTTCAGTGTCAAAGCTATCTATTTGAATACTTCCATCATCGGGTATGTTAAAACTAAGTTGATCTGTACATCCGTTGTCAGAAGAAATGGTTAATGTATAATCGCCGGCAGCTACGTTTGATAAATCAATTGTATTTGAAACGATATCACCGTTTAAATTTGTCCATTCAAATGTTTCTGTTCCGTCAGTATTGGAAGTATTTATTCCATTGATCGATCCGTTTTCAAAATTACAACTGGCATTAGTTATCGTTCCATCCGAAATCGTTGGTCCGGCATTTGATTGAACATTAAATGTCTCACTAACCGGGCAGTTATTTTCATCAATAATTGTCAAGGTATATGTTCCGGAAGGAATATCAATTAGTTCTAAACTATTCGAACCTACTATATCACCGTTTGCATCTGTCCATTCTGCATCTGTATAATTAGATGAAACAGATATTCCTGTTATACTGCCGTCTGCTTGGCCACAATTTTCATTTATAATAACTCCTGAATTAATTTGAGCTGCATCGCTGCTATTGATATCATAATTTAAGATTAAGTCGCATCCAAAATCATCTGTAATTGTAAGTGTATAGCTACCTTCTAAAACATCCAC
>JAHDHT010000029.1:0-2509 GCA_020631175.1 Chitinophagales bacterium | reverse complement strand
ACTACATCACCTGAGCTGTCAATCCATTCAATGTCCAGATTACCAGTTCCACCATTTAATGCAATATTTGTTATGCTACCATCACTATTTTCACAAAGCGCATTATTAATATCGCCTCCTGATATATCAGCAGCACTTATGGCATTTATTGTGAATGATTCAGTCGCTTCACAGTTATTTCCATCAGTGACGGTCAATGAATATACTCCGGCAACTACATTTAACAATTCAGGATTATTGCCACCGACAATATCACCATTTGCATTTTGCCATTCATAAGTATAGTTTCCATCTCCGTTTGTAACCGTTAAGTTTGTAATCGTTCCATCTGCTTGATTACATGATTCTTCAGTTAAATCTGATGTACCAATTTCAGGACCTGTTAGTTCATTTATTATTACAGCGGCAGTCGTCTGACAATTATTTGCATCTGTAACAGTAAGGGTATATTCACCCGGTTCTAAGTCGTTTACATTTTCTTGTACTGCAATTAAATCTCCGTTTATATTTGTCCATTCAATACTTATTGTTCCGGTTCCTCCTGAAATAATATATCCATTTATTGAACCGTTATTTTGACCGCAGCTGCTATCTGTTGATGTTCCATTCGTGATTTCTGGTCCTCCGGAATCTGATACTGTAAAAGTGTTTTCTACTGAACAATTATTTGCATCTGTTACATTTAATGTATAATTACCTGAAGCAATATTATTAAGTTCTAAATTATTTCCAACTACATCACCGGTATCGTTTGTCCATTCATAATTTAGAGCTCCGGTTCCTCCTGTAACTGTAATATTGTCAATTAAACCGTCTGCCTGTCCACAACTTGCTTCAGAAACAGTTCCTCCTGATAATGATGGTCCTTCAATATTGTCAACCGTAAATGTTATTGTAGTTGTACAGTTATTTGCATCAGTAACGGATAAGGTATAGGTTTCATTTTCAATATTTGGTAAGTCAAGATTATTACCTACAACATCATTATTTGAATTTGTCCATTCAAAAGTATATGGATCTTGTCCACCGTTTACTGTTATTCCAATTATTGATCCGTTTGCTTCACCACAAAGGGCGTCGGTAACGGAACCGCTATTAGCTGCTGGCCCATCCCCTGTTCCAATGGTAAAAATTTCGTTTATTGAACAGTTATTTTGTGGGTCTGTTACATTTAAAGTATAATCACCTGCAGATACATTGTTTAAATCATTTGTATTTGAAACTACATCATTATTTTCATCTAGCCATTCATATGTCCAATCCGGATTGTTTGTTAAACCGCTTATTCCTCCATCCAGATTAGAGCAATTTTCAGGATTTATTGTTGCTGTTCCGATGGTCATTTCCGGTAATTCATTTAATTCAAAGGAAACTAAATCAGAAATACAATTACTGACCGGATCTACATAAGCTACATTGTATTCACCAATACTTGTGGGTGTAAAAGATGTACCTGAAGAGATAAAAGATCCTGAAGCATCAAACCAATGTACTTCTTCATTATTCGGACCAGTTGTTAAAGTAAATTCCGGAAGCGTTTCGCCGTAGCAAATTTCTTCATTATCCGGAGCGGAAGGAGCATCGACCATATCACAATCACATTGCTGAGCTAAAGTACTTACGTCAATTATACATCCATCCCCGTCAGTAATACTTAAATCGGTATTACTTCCCGAATTGATAGATTGAATAATAAAATTTCCACCTCCGTTATCAATTATGTTGAGACCATCTGAATTAGTAATTGTATAAGTTCCTGAACCTCCAGAAACGGATACTGCTAAATCATAAGAAGTGTTTGAGGCATTGCAATCGAAGATGCCCTGATTAAATAAAATTTCAGGAAGCTCTTCAGAAGATAATTGTATAGAGGGTCCTTCACAGTTATTACTTAAGTCTACAATTACGGCATCATATGTACCAGATTGGGAAGGATTATAAGAATTGCCGGTTCCGACCTGATTACCGTTTGAATCGTACCATAAAATATCAAATCCGGTTCCCGGGGTCTCAACAGAAATTGGATTCAAATTCTCACCAAAACAAACTGGTGATGAATTAGGGTTTTGAGGTGCATCAGGCGCACCGTTATCTGTAATCTCAACATTATCTGAAACGACACAACCTGAATCGTTATCCGTTACTGTTAAAGTATAATTTCCGGCAGGAACATCTGTCAGATCAAATGTATTTGAACCTATAGGGTTACCGTTATCATCTGTCCATGCATAATTGTAATTGCCTGAACCATTATTAACAGTTGCTCCGGAAATACTTCCATCCGATTGACCGCAATTACTTGAAGTTGCTGTTCCAATTTGAAGAGACGGACCGCCTGCATCCTGAACTGTTGTTTGAGCTGTTACTGTACAGTTCGTGTTAAGATCTGTTATAGTTAGATTATAGGTGCCAGATGAAACATTTGAGAGATCAGCAGCATTCGAACCAACAGAATTTCCATTTGCATCGGTCCATTCAAAATTATAATTACCTGATCCATCATTTACTG
>JAHDHT010000028.1:15883-26438 GCA_020631175.1 Chitinophagales bacterium | reverse complement strand
AAACGGAAAGCCGGATAGCGATTCGTTAATTGAGTTTGCTTATGGCTAAAAACAATTGTGTTTATACAACAGATTTCTTTTTGTTAACACATAGCAAGCGTAGCCACCCAAAAAATCAACATCCGCTAATTCGCTAAAAATAGACATTCATCGAAGGTCGTTGGATAAATCGGGCACGTTTTGAGCTTTTGAGGCGTTACATTTATGTATGACTTTTTCAAAAGCGCTAATTATCGTTCTGGCAATGGCATTTCCGCTCTTGCTGACTTCAAATACTCCTTTTACGGCAGCTCCTAAAAAAGCGCCTGAATTCAAGTTGAAAAATCTTGAAAATCAGGATGTTAGTTTATCTGCTTATCAAGGTAAGGTGGTGTATCTCAGCTTTTGGGCAAGCTATTGCGGGCCTTGTAAGCGTATTTTTGATAACTCGCGTTCTTTGCGGGAAGATTTAATGGATGAGGGCATTGTAATATTGAATGTTTCTTTAGATAAGGATGAGCAGAAATGGCGGGATGCGGTTTATGTGCATGATATTCCGGGTGAGCATCTGATTGCGGATCTTTCGGGCAGCGTTCAGCTTGACTATAATGTGCGGCAATTGCCTTCCTTTTTCATCATTAACAAGTATGGCGAATTTGAATATTTAAGTGGTGGTGGCATTGCCGGTGCCATGGAGGATTTTAAACGTTGGAACAGTCAATAAAGACGGGTTTCAAACTTTTCCACATTTCTCTACCCCACACCTTGACAATTCATTATAAATTTTAAAACTTTATATTTATTCAATCGTATAATTGAGCAATTATAAAGTATGGCAGATAAAAAATCTAAAAAGACAGCAGCCGCGAACCCAGCTCCTTCGGCTGCCAGCTTAAATCAGGTAGATGCGATCAAGCAGATCATTTTTGGTCAGCAAATTGAAGAGTACAACAAGCGTTTTGCTGAGTTGGAAGAACTGATTAAGAGTCTGGATAAAAAATCGAGTTCGGGCACAGAATCTACGCGTAAAGAAGTACTTACGAAGCTGACTGAAAGTACGGAAACGCTTAAGAATCAGATTGTTTCGGATTACCAGAATTTGAATACGAAGCTGGAAAAGGAAAATCAGGCTTTAAAGTCGGAGCTTTCTTCAACAAAAGAACAGCTGAGTAATAATATTAAAAACAGTGGTCAGGCTTTGCGTACTTTAATGAAAAGTACGGTTTCAGGAAGCAAAAAAGAATCGGATGCTTTACTTGAAAATGTGAAGTCGGAGTTAGCTAAGAACATTTCTACGACCAAATCTGCTTTGGCGAAAGAGCTAAAAGAAACGCAAAGTGCTTTCACTCAAAATTTATCGGATACTCAGAAGGCTATTTCTGAGCGAATTGAAGCTGTGGCTCAAGAGTCGCAGACAGAGATGAAACGGATTTCGGATGAAACGGATAAGGGTATTGCGAAAACCCGTGAGGAAGCGCATAAGGCAATTGTGGGTGCACAGAAAGAAGCGAAAGTAGAGATCGAAAAAACGAAAGAAGAGGCAAAATCTCAGCTGGAAAATACAAGGGATAATATAATGAGTGAGGTGCAGCAGCAAAGAGCTGAAATGACCGGTGAGTTGCAGCAAACGACCAGCAATCTAACAAATTCTATATCTGATTTATCTGAAAAGAAAATAGATTACACTTATCTGGGTGAAGTTTTCGAAGAAATGGGAAAGTACCTTGAAAAAGAGATGAAAAAGAAGTCTTAATTCGGCGTGATCGACGCTTAATTATCCGTAAATTTGCGCCTTCAATTGAGCATATATGGCTAATCTGAAGGAAGAGATTAATAAAAGGAGAACATTTGCAATTATCTCCCACCCCGATGCCGGTAAAACAACGCTTACTGAAAAGCTACTTCTTTTCGGTGGTGCGATTCAAACTGCCGGTGCGGTAAAATCCAATAAAATCAAAAAAACCGCTGCTTCAGATTTCATGGAAATCGAGCGGCAAAGAGGTATTTCGGTGGCTACTTCGGTAATGTCATTCGAATATCGCAATAAGATTGTGAACCTGTTGGATACGCCGGGTCACAAAGATTTTGCTGAAGATACCTACAGAACCTTAACGGCTGTCGATAGTGTTATTCTTGTGATCGATTGTGTGAAAGGGGTTGAAATGCAAACGGAGAAGCTAATGGAAGTTTGTCGTATGCGGGATACACCTGTGATCATTTTTATCAATAAAATGGATCGGGAAGGTCAGGATGGATTTGACTTGCTCGATGAAATTGAAGCTAAATTGAATATTAACGTTCGGCCTATGACCTGGCCGATCAATATCGGTGCAGAATTTAAAGGCGTTTATAATTTAACGGAGAAAAATATTAATCTCTTTGAACCGGGTTCTCAAAAAGATGATCAGGATAGTATTCAAATTGAAGATCTAAGTGATTCTGCGTTAGATGATTTGGTTGGTGAACGTGATGCTGATCAATTAAGAGAAGATGTAGAAATGATTGAAGGCGTATATGACCCTTTAGATCATCAGGAATATCTGGATGCCAATATTGCACCTGTCTTTTTTGGAAGTGCCTTAAATAATTTCGGCGTTAGAGAGCTGCTTAATAAATTCGTGGAAATAGCTCCGGTACCCGGTCCGCGTGAAACCGATACCCGTACCGTTGAATCGGGTGAAGATAAATTTAGCGGATTCATTTTTAAAATTCATGCTAATATCGATCCGAAACACAGAGATCGAATTGCCTTTTTAAGGGTTTGTAGTGGCACCTTTGAGCGAAATAAGTTTTTTAAACATGTTCGCTTAGATAAAAAAATAAAATTCAGTAACCCTTATGCTTTTTTGGCGCGTTCAAAAAATGTGGTGGACGAAGCTTTTCCGGGAGATGTTATTGGTTTATATGATACAGGTAATTTCAAAATTGGAGATACTTTAACGGAAGGAGAAGAAATGCTTTTTCAGGGCATACCAAGTTTTTCACCGGAGTTGTTTAAAGAGATAACTAATCTTGATCCGATGAAAACCAAGCAATTGGAAAAGGGAGTTAAACAGTTAACCGATGAAGGCGTTGCACAATTATTTGTTAAACAACCCGGAAGTATTAAAATAATCGGAACAGTTGGTGAGCTGCAGTTTGAGGTTATTCAGTATCGTTTGAAAAATGAATACGGTGCTTCGGCACGATTTGATCCGGTTCGTTACTATAAAGCCTGTTGGATTACAACCGATAAGGAGGCCGTTCTCAAAGATTTCGTTAATCGAAAGAAAGGACATATTGCCATTGATAAAGATGGCAACTTTGTATTTATGGCAGAGTCTAAATATTTATTAGATCGAGCAAAAGATGATTATCCGGATCTTGAATTTCATTTTACATCAGAATTTAAATTGCAACAGGAAGTATGAGCAATCCGAAGGTAGATTTCATGCGCATGGCGATTGGCTTTCGTATGGGTGAAGGCAATCCGATTTCTAAAGTGGTAGCATGGTTGAGACCGGAGTTAACTGAAGTGGAAGAAGGTCGTGTGGTTTATAAAATAATTGTAGAAGATGATTTTTTAAATCCCGGAAAGACTCTACATGGTGGTGTAACGGCCTGCATACTGGATGAGATCATTGGTGCCGCAGTATATTCTTTAAATAAAGAATTTTTGTACGCTACTATTAATTTAAATACTAATTATTTAAATGCGGCTCAATTAGGAGATGTTTTGTTATGCGAAGCTAAAGTAGTAAGAAACGGAACTAAAGTTTTGTATTGCGAAGGAACGGTTAAAAGAGAATCGGATGATAAGATAATAGCGATTGCAAGTTCTAATATGGGCCTAACAGATCGTAAAGTGCCTATTTAAATATTATCATCATTTATCGCTTCGAGCACTGTGCTTTCATTTAAATAATCTTCATCACCGGCATAAATAAATAATAAAGTATTTCCGGCAATTTCATTGATAATATTCTCATGCTGATCATAAGTTACAGAAGGGCATCCAAAACTGCGGCCTAAGCGACCATGTTTTGCAATAAAATCTTCACTCACGTAATCCGCACCGTGCATTACAATTGCACGATCTCTTGCTTTGCAATTAATACCTTTATCTAATCCATCCAAACGAAGCGATGTGCCATGTTTTCCCTGATAGATTTCAGCTGTTTTATAAAAACCTAAACTGCTTTGATAAGAGCCGGAAACATTTGAAAAATCTTTAGCGAATTGCGTTCCGGTATTTTTACCGTGGGCACAATAATCGTGATGCAAAATTTCTAATTTTTCCAGATCAATAACCCATAATCTTTTTTCTACAGAAGGTCGGGTGAAATCAATTAAAGTTACAACCGGTTTTTGGGAGAGTTGATTTTTCGATGATAAATAATGCCATCCTTTGCTGATAAGATGAAAGGCTTTTGTATTGATGTCGAAAGGACTTAATAACTGTTTGTTTGCTAATTGTAAATCGTAAGAAGCATCATTACCTCCGCCGTCGTTATTTGCAGAATCCAATTGAAACGCCAAAGCGCAACAAAGGAAAACCAGCAATGTTTTCTGAATTATTTGAATCATTTATACCCTGCCCTGTATTTGATTGATTATGGCTTAATTCGCCTTTCTTTCCCCTAAAGTAAAGCAAACACCTGATAGACACGAAAAAACGGGTAAAAAGTTGTATCCGACCGTTAAAATTTTACATTTTTTGAAGCGAATCTGCAGTGCTGAGTAAGCAGACCTCTCTCCCGCTCTCCCCTGCAACGCGCCACCTCTTCAGTCGTTTCAGTATCATTTTCGCTTGTCTTCCGCTGTCAGCCTTCACTCAAATGTACTTCAATCGACTTCATCAATGTCGGGTTTCCGGTACGATCGGGGCTATTTTAAAAGTGCCTTCTTCTATCTTGTTTTTTAAACCCGAAATATGCATTAGGAAATCTATTGCAAGCAACAATAGCTTCAAAATCAATCGTTTCACTGCCGTCTTCAAAATCACCATAGCGGTGCTATGCTAATTTTTCCAGACAGCTTGATTTTATTGCTCTTATTGCTTTCATAACGAATTCTAATGCATAATCCGGATTAAAATCTTAATTGCTCAGACACCATTTAAAATTTATCCTGCATCTACTCTTGTAGATTCTTAAAATAAATAAATGACTATGAACAATTCAATTTTAAAATTAAGCCTGTTTACACTTTGTATTTTTTTTACCTGTTCCATTTTTGCACAAGAGCAGTATAACAAAGTGGCAGGAATGAATGTAATTTATGAAGACTCGGAAGAGGTAACGGATTTAAAAGAAGCCAATAAACCTTTTCGGATTATTAAGAAAAAAGATAAGAAGACCGGTAAAATTATTGAAACGAAAGTAAAGCGAAAAGAAATTAAAAATGATACTTACGGCAATGCACATGGAAATCAATACGACCTAGCCAGAGACGGTGCCTTTGAAGGAAGTACAATTGCTGTTTTACATTTTTACACCGGAGAAAATTTTGATTTCAGTTTACCAAAGAGCGCATTAGAAGAAAAAGGATTTAACATCTTCAGATGGATCGGTAAAGCACCTTCTCCGGAAGAATTAAAAGAAGGTTTAGATAAATCTTGTCAGTTATGGATTATTTCAGATGCTACCCAGCATTTAAACGACGAACACTTAAAAGTAATTAAAGATTTTTTCAAAAAAGGACATGGAGTTTATATCTGGGGAGATAATGCACCCTATTATGCAGATGCGAATTTTGTGGGAAGTGCTTTATTAGATATTGAAATGCAAGGTAATCTGATGGGTAACAAAACAGTCGGACTTACGGGTGGAGATGTAAAGAAAGGATTAAAAGCGAATCATTTGGTGACAACAGGCATTCAGCAACTATATGAAGGAATTACGATAGCGACAGTAGATGACAACAGTCACCTCACACCTATTCTTTATGGTTCAGAAGGTAATTTAGTGACAGCTGTTTACGAGAAAAACGGAAGACGTGCGATTTTTGATGGTGGCTTTACAAGACTTTATGTGAACTGGGATACAGCCGGTACAGGAAGATATGTAAAGAATGCAGCGGCCTGGTTAGTTAATGTAGAAAAGTTTGATGCAGAAGAAATAAAATAAATTTGGGGCTTAAGGAAATCATTTTTCCGAAAATAGAGATCGCTTCTTTTGGGAGCGGTCTTTTTTTATTTGTTATACAATCAAATTTAATTAAGGATTTGGTGCTTGGATTTTTCTTCAGGCTTTTTCTAAAGTAAAACCGAAGGTAGATCCTTCCCCGATTAAACTTCTAACATTGATTGATTGATTGTGCGCTTCAATAATATGTTTTACAATGGCCAAACCCAAACCTGTCCCGCCAAAATCTCTGTTTCTACTTTTTTCAACTCTGTAAAAGCGTTCAAACAATCTTGGCAAATCACTTTCAGCTATACCCAGACCGTTATCAGCTACTTCAATTAAAATATTACTGGCCATATCATAAAAACCAACACCGGTTCGTCCACCGTCTTTCCCATATTTTATACTGTTGGTTAAAAGATTAATTAAAACCTGCCGTATTTTATCCCGATCACCTTTTACCATAAACTTTCCGTCAGTTCCCTTTTTTATTTCGAGTAAAACATCACGCATATCTGCAATATGTTCTATTTCTTCAAAAACTTCTTCCGTTAACTCTTTAATATCGAATGTAGTAACATCCAATATTAAGCGGTCTCCTTCTAATTCAGAAATAGTTTCAAGATCCTGTACAATTCTATTTAACCGGTCAATTCCCTTATTGGCTTTAAACACATAATCTCTTCTCTTAATCGGATCATCTAATGCTCCATCAAGTAAGGTTTCCAAATATCCGCTAATTGTAAAAATGGGTGTTTTTAATTCATGAGAAACATTACCTAAAAATTCTTTTCGATAAGCTTCCGTGCGTTTCATTAAATCTAATTCTTTGGCTTGCTCTTCTGCCCATTCTTCTACCTGTTCATTTACTTCACCAATCAGATCCTTATCCATATCTAATTTTTCCCGGTCTTCTTTTTTGGGTGATTTTCGATCGGCAATACGTTTATAGATTAATTTGATTTTTCGATAAAGAAATCGTTCGAGGTAAAAAAGCAGGATGAAATAGCTGGCGAGAAATACAACTACGAAATTTAATAAGATCAGCCAAAAACTAATTTTAAAAATCCCGACAGCAGACAAAAGGAGCACAACAATTGAACTAAGCAAAGCTGTTAGTCCTGCTACAATAAATGCAAGTTGTCGTGGTGTTTGATTTTTCACAATTCCCGTTTACGAGATAAATTTATAACCTACTCCTTTCATAGTGCTGATAAACTTATCGCCTATCTTTTCTCTTATTTTTCTGATATGTACATCGATTGTTCGATCTCCAACGATTAGATCATCCCCCCAAACTTTTCTGAATATTTCATCTCTTGAAAAAGCTTTACCCGGTTTAGATGCCAGCAATTTGAGTAAATCAAATTCCTTTTTCGTTAATTGTATTGCTTTCTCATTTAAATAAATCAGGTGTTCCTCTGTATTAATCTTTAGTTCATCAAAGATCATTTCAACATCTTCCCCTATTTCCTGACGATTACGTTTCAATAAAGCCTTGATTCGGCTTAAAAGTACTCTTGGTTTTATTGGCTTATTGATATAATCATCCGCACCGGCATCAAATCCTGCTATTTGAGTATAGTCTTCATTTCTTGCTGTAAGAAAAGCAATCACTGTATTTTCAAATTGCTTTTTAGATCTTAATTCAATACATACCTCGATTCCATCCATTTCCGGCATCATTATATCCAATAAGACTAAATCCGGATTAAACTCAACCGCCTTTTGTAAGGCATCCGTACCATTTTCGGCAGTCATCACCTGGTACTCATTTTTTTTAAGATTGTACTCAATAATTTCACGGATATCCGGTTCATCATCAACTACCAGTACTTTATATTGTTTACTCATTTTCGTTTAATTCCTCAATCAATTGTTTAACTTTTATACCAATATAGTCGCGTATAATTGTGTATTCTTTTTCACTCAGATGTTTCGGATCAGGAATCAGCCAATCTTCCCTCCTTCCGGTTTCAAGATATGGGCAATCTTCACCGCAACCCATTGAAATAACTGCGTCGAACTGCGTGTCTTTAAACAAATCTACAGATTTAGGATGATGCTCATCCATCCCATAATCCAATTCACTCATAGCTTTGACAGCTTTAGGATTTACCTGTTTTCCCGGTTTAGAACCTGCACTAAAAAACTGAACATCAGCACTGGCATTCAGATGCCCGAAAGCCTCTGCCATTTGGCTTCGGTTCGAGTTTTCAATACATACAAAAATAACTTTCTTCATACTTGCATCGTATTATGTATATACGATATCTAATTATATAAGGATATATGTATGTGTATAATTCCCTAAATAAATATCAAATTTACTTCAAAATAAATGCATCTAAATTAAATGCAGTTTAATTCTATACTATTTATGTGAAGATTTGGTTAAGCGCTTTAGTCCGATGGTATATTTATTATATTCGTTCCACAATTTTTAAATCAGCAAAATGAACTTAAGAATGTCGACTATTCTTAGTAATCCCCTCAGATTCAAATACTATTATATAACAGTATTTGCTTTGTTGTTCTTCACATTTTCATCTTATGCTAATAATACCGGCAGTGATCAGCATGTAATAGTTGAAAACACGGCTCAATTTGAAAATATTGACGATTCGAAACAGGAATTACTTGCTTTATTACAAACAAATAATGCCTCAGCAACAACGGCTGTTTCTGAAGGAAGTAAAGCAGCTGAAAAGAAAAAAGAAAAGGAAGGCCTTAACTGGGGAGTCTGGGAGTTTTTGCAGATTGTAGGTGCTCTGGGTCTGTTCATTTACGGAATGAAAGTAATGAGTGACGGACTTCAAAAAGCTGCCGGTAAAAAGCTAAGACAGGTGCTTCGAACGATGACAAAAACGCGTCTGGGAGGCATTCTTACGGGCTTATTTACCACCACACTTATTCAATCGTCTTCAGCTACAACTGTAATGGTGGTAAGCTTTGTAAATGCCGGTCTTTTAACGCTTTTAGGGGCATTTGGAGTTATAATGGGTGCGAATATCGGCACGACAATTACAGCCTGGTTAGTGGCGATTTTAGGCTTTAAAGTAAGTATTACACCAATCGCTATTGTTTTAATTGGCTTAGCTTTCCCGTTTTTGTTTACCAGCAACAACCGACGAAGAAATATCGCAGAGTTTATTCTTGGTTTTGGAATCTTGTTTATTGGATTGAGCTATTTAAAAGACTCAGTACCTGATATTAAAGGTAATCCGGATATCCTTGCCTTTGTTGAAAATCTTAGAAGCTTACCCTATATCGTAGGCTTGCTATTGTTTATTTGTATAGGGACCATTTTAACGGTAATCGTTCAATCTTCAAGTGCTGCGATGGCGATTACTTTGACCCTATTAGCTCAGGGATGGGTGCCTTTCGAGTTTGCCTGTGCCATGGTTTTGGGAGAAAATATTGGTACCACAATTACGGCTAATATTGCCGCATCGATAGCCAATATAACCGCCAAACGGGCGGCCAGGTTTCATACCGTCTTTAATCTCATTGGGGTCGTCTGGATGATTATACTCTTCCCCGTTTTCACCAAAATGATATCAGGTTCTATAGATGGTGTTTATAACTTCTTTACTGGACTTTTTGATCAGGGAGCCTACGGGAAAAAATCGGTTTTAAAGGATAAAGATTTAATGGCGCTTGCCCTTTTCCATACCACATTTAATATACTGAATGTATTACTGTTGATGTGGTTTGTACCTTATTTCGAAAAATTGGTTTATCGGATGGTTAAGTCTTCTGGTGATGATGATGAAGAGACTGAATTAAAATACATCGGTGGTGGATTATTAGATACGGCTGAATTATCATTAGAAAATGCCCGTAAAGAGACGATTGACTTTGGAAAAGTAGTGTATAAAATGACCGGTAATTTAACCAGCCTTTTATTTGCAGAACCTAAACGACCTGGTAAATTAATTGGTAAGATTAAAGAAAGAGAAGAGATAACGGATAATAAAGAAATCATGATTGCGAATTTCTTGGCGCGTATTTCTGAAATGGATATAAGTGCAGACGGTTCGCATAAGATACAAAGCATCATGAGTATTTGTAATGATATGGAACGAATGGGAGACATCTTGTTAAGTACAGCTTTTACTTATGAGGCTGCTTTAGAGAATGATGTTCCGATCAGTGCTTCTACTATGAATACAATAAAGAGTATTTTCGATAAAGTTCAGGAAAGAACTAAGAAAATGTTGGAAGATCTTGAAATCGAAATCGGAACGCACGACGTCTGGGAAGCTCAGAAAGCTGAAGAAGAAATTAATAAATTAAGAGATAGTCTGCAGAAAAAAGTATTTAAAGGCATTGAAAAAGGTGAGTTAAACTCCCCTACCGGAATTGCTTTATTGGATATGATTGGTTCTGCCGAACGATTAGGAGATCATATTATTAACGTTAATGAAGCTTTAGCGGGTTTGAAATAAAAAGACTTTAGTCGATTT
>JAHDHT010000028.1:6712-15783 GCA_020631175.1 Chitinophagales bacterium | reverse complement strand
TATTAACGTTAATGAAGCTTTAGCGGGTTTGAAATAAAAAGACTTTAGTCGATTTATATTTATGAGTTGTTTATTGGGATTGAATTTATTATTCTTTAACCAGGAGAAGCGCATTTAACTAAATAAACTTTAGATCAGTCGGAGTTTTTGGTTGGAAGGAATTTTTGACTGGATCAAATTTTTGACTGGATCAAATTTTTGGCCGGATCGAATTTTTGACTAGGTCGAATTTTTGTCGGGGTCGAATTTTTGACTGGATGGAATAATGAAATTTAGCATCGTATTATCAATGAAGCTCAAGCTGAAAGAATCGATTTCTTTCTCACAATGATTAATATTACTTTCCAAAAGAATCTTATCAAAACAAAAAAGCCGCTCCACCAAAAAGGCAAAGCGACTTTCATATTTAGTACTTGTATCTTAATTAAAACCTGTAACTAAAACCAAGTCCGACTTGTCTGCCCGGATTGATTCTTGAAAAGGTTCTGTTTTCTGCTTCGTATGATTCATACTCTAAATGTCTTACAGCACCTAAGATATTTTGCATTGTAAAACTTAAACTGATCGGATTATTTTCTCCGAAAGATTTAGATGTTTTGAAATTTAAACTGTGAAATGGATTTTCATAAACATCCGGTGCAGTATTAATACCAACCACTGCTAATCGACGCGATTGAACATTGTAACTTAAATTAGCATTCCATCCCGATTCTTTCGTTCTGAAATTAACATAAGCATTTACAATAATCGGAGACTGACCAAACATTTGGCGCATATCTGAAATTGTTTCACCATCTCTTAAGTTATTTAATCTTGATTCATATTCTAAATCCGTCATCTTTACTCTTGAATAAACGTAAGTAAAGTTAGTTCCAACTTCTAAACCTTTTAAATTTTCATTCAGAAATTCGAAATTCTTTCTTGCTTCTAATTCCAAACCTGCAAGATTTGCAAATTCAGCATTTCTTGGCTGGAAATTACTTGGACTTAAAGGGAAAGCAGCTAACTCAATTGGATTCTGAAAGTTCTTATAAAATGCACTTACTGATATTAATTCTCCTCTGTTAAAGAAGTACTCCCATCTTAAATCAAGATTGGTAATATTCGTCGGCTCTAAATCGATATTACCTTCAAAAAAGTTATTCTGAATTTTATCAAAAATCTGAGCGATTGAAATTTCTCTGAACGACGGTCTGGCTACAGTACGTGTAGCAGAAGCACGAATATTCATGTTTTCCTGTAAGTTGTATACTAAACCGATCGAAGGTAAAATATCTAATTGTTCTAATACTACATCACCATTATAAACTTCATCTCCAACAGCATTTGTACCGGTGTAAGTATTTACTACATATTCTGCTCGTGCACCAACTGTAGCTTTTAAAAGTGAAGTAATCGGTAATTCTGTCATTGCATAAGCAGCTGCAATATTTTGTGTTGCTTCATAAGAACGTTCAGGCGTAAAACCACCTGTTACTACTAAACCGGTATCTGATTCTAATGTCCAGATGTTTTCAGGCTGGAAGAAATAGTTTGGATCACCCGAAGGATTTTCAAACATTCTTGGAGAGAATCGATAATCCTGAATAAACTGCTCTCTGTCTTTATAGGTGTGATAAACTCCAGTTTTAAAATTAGAGCTTAAATTTTTCCACTGTTTAAAAGGAAGCGTATAATCTACTTTAAACGTATTATTTAATTCACTTAACTCGCGATAGATTCTTGAAATTTCTGCTCCATCCTGAACACTGAAACTAAAATCACCATTATCTTCTAACAACATAGCTGTTGTTCTTACATCCGGATCATCTATGCTTGAAAGAGAGGTAGAATTTTGCCATTCAATATTTCCTTTTCCTAATTGATGCTTTCCACCCAGTCCGATATTGGTAATCGCACGTTCTACATAGCGTAAGACTTGTCTGTGAATTTCACCATCATTTTCTGTGAATTTTTTCTGCACCATCATTGCCGCAGATTTTGTTGCATTACGGCTGTGTAAAACAGAAGCAGTAAACTTATGCTTATCAAATTTTATCGCGCCACTAGCTAATGCAGAAGCAGCCGCATCATTAGAACCTATATCACCAATTATGCTGCGCATTATTTCAAGGCTGTTTATATCGGTCTCCGGATTTTTTCGATAAGTACGATATTCGGCATCTTCAAGATATTGATATTGGTTGCTATAATTAAAAGCAACATTATAACCGATATCCGCTTTATCACCATTGAATTGATTACCATATCCAATAGCATAATTCTGATCTAAAAAATTAGATTGATTTCGCACAGCCATTTCTTGCCCAAAAGCAGAAACAATACCGCTTAATGAAGGATCATCTTCCTGAGGTGAAGGAATATCTAAGTTTCTTGCGATTGGAATATCTCTTGAACCATTGTCAAAAGTCATCCAATCCGTAGAGCTACCTTTGTATAAAATAAAATCACTATTAAAAGTTCTACCCGGTCGATATCCTAAAGAAACAGAAGCGGATCCGCTTTTTTCATCCGGAAAATCTTTCAGTTCCACATCAATCATTCCACCCGTAAAATCACCCGTTAAATCCGGCGTGAAGGTTTTATAAATAATAATATTGTCAATTAAATTGGAAGGAAAAATATCCATTTGAACGGTATTTCTTTCCGGATCAAGACCAGGAATATCCATCCCATTTAAAACAGATTTGGTATAACGATCACCTAAACCACGAACAAATACATATTTTCCATCCTGAACGCCTACTCCCGTTACTCTTGAAAGTGCAGCAGCAGCATCGCCATCACCTGATTTTTTAAAACTCTGACTACTAATACCATCAATCGTTTTAGCAGATTTCTTTTTTAAGTTATCTACAAATGAAGCGGTTGTTCTATTTTGTCTTTCAACAATTACCACTTCTTTGATCGCCTGAGTTTCAGGAGCAAGACGTATGTCAATTACTTCTGTTGCTCCTTCTTCAACTACAACATTCTCAATTTTTTGAGTTGCATAAGTAATGTAAGAAAAAACAAGGGTGTAGGTACCGGGTTCAACTTTTAACGTATAACTACCATCAAGGTCGGTATACACACCGGTTGTAGTGCCATCTAAATAAACATTTACCGCGATAAGCGGTTCGTTTAATTCATCATCGATAACGACACCTCTTATGGTGCCGGTCTGGGCATAAGCCGCAGAAAGAGAGAGAAGGACACTTAAGAATACAAGTACTAAATTTTTCATTTTGTGTCTGTTAAAATTGCAAAGCATCCATCCTGAAAAGGAAAGATGCTGAGCTATTATCAATTATATTAAAGCCAATTATTTGCTGATGTCCACGACCAGCCTTCAAATACTGTTTTATCCGGGCCTACTGTTGAAGCTCCAACTCCGACAACTGAATTTCCATTTGCCACCCCGGCATCTAATGCTGCTTCAGTAGCACCATCAATATTTCCGGCGCAATCATCATCATCCGTATATGCTGTTGCAATCTGATCTAATGTAAAATCTGCCGTTTCGAATTCGATATTTGAAAAACTTAAATCGCCGATTAAGAAATTGTCGTAAGCATCAATTTTATCTGCACAAGCAGCATCAGGATCAAAGCTGTCTCTTACTCTTATCCAATCTTCAGAATAATTGGTAAAGAAAACATTACTTACTGTTCCTTGTGCTCTTGATTTAAAAGTAGCACCGCCATCAACAGCACCGCCATTAGAACGACATTCACCATTTGTTAAAGTGAATTTTCCATTCTCATTTGTAGTTCCTTCAGGACCGTCAATTTCTAATGCGAAATCAGTTCCGTCACCGTGCACTACATAAAAATTATCTACTGTTCCTGAATAAGCCTGATCGATATCAATTCCGTCGTCGCCCTGAAAAGCGATTACTAAATTTTGAACATCAACATTACCTCCAAAAAATTCAATTCCATCATCGAAATTTGCAACAACTTCAATGTTATTAATTGTTGTACCGGCTCCAACACCGGCTAAGGTGATTCCATTGATTTCATTATCATCTAAAAACTGTGTTCCTCCGTGTCTAACCGATACATAACATAATGAACCTGAATTATCATTTTCATTGGTACCGCCATAAGTAACAAAATCTTCACTGGCTTCAAAGCCTTCAATATTTGCTTCTCCGGTAGTTCCATTGGCAGAAATAGGTGCATTTCCCAAAATGACCAATCCACCCCATAACTCATTATCAGCTGCTCCAAGAGAACTTCCGCTTACTTCACCTAATTCAATATTATCTAATTCGGAAGTCATAATGATTGGATTAGCTGCGGTACCGCATGCTTCAATCTTTCCACCTCTTGCAATTACAATTACAGAAGCATTAGCTGCTGTACCTTGTTTTGCTTTAATAATGGTACCCGGTTCAATAGTAAGTGTCGCACCATCTTCAATAACTAATCTTCCTTCCAGTGTCCAAATTGAACTTGAAGTCAAAGTGAGATCATCTGTATATGTTCCTGAAATTGTTTCAGATTGGGCATTTACAGGAGTTGAACAATCTGAGCCCGTCCATCCTTCTGCACATTCACAAGTTCCATCCACACAAACACCGCCATTGTTACATACAATATCGGCGCAGTCATCTTTACAAGAGACAAAAAATAGTGCAAGAATAAATGCGAAAATTCCAGTTCTTAAAATGTTTAATTGCATCGTGTTGTTTATTTACTTTTTAAACTTTATTTGATGATGCAAAAGTCTACTATAACTATTAATCTAAAGGCAAGCGAATTTTAAGATTGGGTTACCGAAATGAAGCCACATATAACAGAAATTTAACATAGGGCTTGCAACCACGAAAAGAGAGGTGAAATGGGCTAAATTTATTCACAATTTGTTAATAAACACGGGCTTTTGAGCCGATTCACTAAGACAAAGGCAAATTTAATATAAATGCAAAGCGAGACCTAAAAATCAACATAAAAGATGATAATTGCAGGCTAAAATATTAAGCAAGAAAATATAAATCTTAATACTTCGACAGCATTAGTTGATCCTAAAACTTCGCAATAAAGCGTGCATTAATTAAACGGCTTGTTAGAAAGTTCGGAACAGCATAAGCCTGCCCTCTGAAATCTTCTACCCACAAATATGAAACGGTATTATTAAAACCAAGCAGATTGAAAATTTCTAATGAAGCCCAAAGAGATTCGAAATTCTTAAGCGGATTATTAGCAGGCAACTTCTTTTTCGTACTATCAAAAATACTGGCTGAAAAACCAATATCCACCCTTTTGTAACTCGGCATTCTCAATGCATTTCTGTAACGCGCCAAATTTGGGGGACCAAACGGTAAGCCTGTACCATATAAAAACTTCAAATGCATTTTAAAATTTTCATTGCCCGGAAGATAATCCTGAAATAGGATACCAACATTAACTCTTTGATCAGTAGGCCGGTTTAACCAGCCAATATCAACGGTATCGATCGCGTCGAAATAAGTTACTTCACCATTAGTAACCGTAGAATCAAGTCGGGTTTCGGTATAAAAATCTCCCTCCAAATCTTCCTGACTTTGCAAGAAGCCCACACTAAACCAGGATTCTGCTCCGGGCACAAATTCCCCGTTTAATCTCAAGTCAATTCCGGCAGCATAACCTCTGGCGAGATTCTCTCCATAATACCGGATTAAAACATTATCGATATCATAGGGTACCAAATCCCACATATATTTATAATAAGCTTCTGCAACGAACTTAAACGGACGATCCCACATCTCAAATTCATAATCTCCACCCAATACAAAATGCCATGATTTCTGAGGAAGTAAAGAAGTATTTAACACCCCATCATAATTTCGCATCTCCCTGAAAAACGGTGGCTGGAAATAGGCACCGGTAGAAAATCTTAACAGCAAATCTTTTTTATAAGTACTTGCTGTATCATTTTTAAAAATCAAGCTGTCAACCGGATCGACTGCAATGGTTAATCTCGGGCTAGCGAAAAACACATCATTTAAATCCCAGTAATTCAATCGAACACCACCGATAGCAGAGAACACTCCATTTTTACCGGGCGACCATGAATCTTGTAAATAAGCACTGTATCGATTCGATAATAAATTGGCTTCTGCATCTAAGGTTCGGGTTAATAAAACTTCATCGAAATTAGTAGGCTGTGAAAAACCGGCCGAGTCTACCCTATCCCATTCATGTAAGCGATCCTGAATGTTTTCTCTTTTATAACCTAAACCCCATTGCAAAAAATGCGCATCATTCACTTCATAAGAGCCTTTATGCTCAGTGTTACTAATTACTGCAGATAAGCGGTTTCTTGCAAAATCGTGAAAGGTACCTACACCAAGAATTCTCGTAACATCTCCAAAATCTTCTTCACCTAAAGAAGTTTCAACCTGACCTATAAAATATTCTCCAATAATATCGTAAGCCTCTACCTCATCCGTTACATAAACAGATGACAATAATCTTAAGCTCAATTTACCATCCGGTGGTTGATAGCGTATACCCACACCGTTCATACTCGAAATATAACGGTCACGCTCTTGTCCGTCAAAGAAAACTTCGAGACGTCGGCTATCATTTATTACCCCAAAAGAAGAAACTCTCGACTCCGGTATAAATTCATATCGGTTGGCAGCGTAATTCCCTAAATATTGTAATTGAATTTCATCGGTAAGATCATAGGTTAAATAAGTCTGCACATCTAAAAACGAAGGCGTATAGGTTCCATCCGTAGGTAAAGCATTCAATAAATAAGCATTCGATTTATATCGAACGCCCAAAAGCCAGGTAAACAATTGATCTTTACTTGCGCCTTCAAGGTGTCCGGCCACGCCTAATAATCCACCCGAAACACTACCTTTAAATTCTCTCGGTCGTTTATAAGTGACATCTAAAACAGAAGACATTTTATCGCCATACTTAGCTTCAAATCCACCCGCTGAAAAAGTAACGCCACTAATTAAATTCGGATTAATAAAACTCAATCCTTCCTGCTGACCCGAACGAATTAAAAACGGTCTATTGATTTCAAAGCCGTTTACATAAACCAGGTTTTCATCGAAGTTACCACCCCGCACAGAATATTGAGAACTCAGTTCATTATTTGAACTAGCCGAAGTAACTAAGGGAAGAATATTTTCTAATGTTCCACCCGGTATGCGATCGATTAATTTTTTATCAATTCTGGTAACACCGGATACCCGCGCACTTTTATCTTTAATTTCAAATTCTTTACCTGTAATACTGCCGGGAAATAAATTTACCGTAATACTTCTAAAAGATCCTTCCGGCAAATTGATTTTAAAATACTGACTTTTATAACCGGTGAAAGTGAATCCAACAACTACATTTTTTGAAGCAGGAATTTCCAATTCATAATATCCATCCTGATTCGTAACGGTACCATTGATCGTTCCGCCATTTGACAGGGTAAGCGTATCAAATACATTTACAAACTCAACAGGAATTCCCTTCTCATCATAAACATAACCGGAAACTGAGGCTTTTTCGTCTTGCCCAAGTAGCTGATTAATCCAACAAAATGTAAATAGTAAAAGTATATACCGCATCGACCTATTTTAACGTAGCTCAGCTAGTGATAGTATTGATTTGAATGGAATTTAATGCCGAAATTGTCGCTATCGGATTTTCTGATTTAAAGACAGTGCTTCCGGCAACTAAAACATCAGCACCCGCCTTAAGCAAAAGTGGTGCATTTTCAAGATTTACACCACCATCGATCTCAATTAAAGCCTTGCTATTCTGCTGTTTAATCAACATTTTCAAAGCCTTAATTTTTGAATAAGTCTGCTCAATAAATTTTTGTCCGCCAAAACCCGGATTAACCGACATCAGACAAACCAGATCGAGCTCCGCGATGATATCGGCTAAAAGATGAATAGATGTATGCGGATTAAGTGCAATTCCCGCCATTTTACCTTTAGCTTTTATCTGCTGGATAGCCCGATGAGCATGCCGGGTAGCTTCTAAGTGAAAAGTGATACAATCAGAACCATAATCGGCAAATTGATCAATATACTTCTCCGGTTCCTCTATCATTAAATGTGTATCCAGAAATCCGCTGTTGGCAGCATTTATAGCCTTCAACACCGGAAAACCGAATGAAATATTGGGAACAAATCTACCGTCCATCACATCAATATGAAGCCATTTTGCCTCACTTTGATTGACCATTTCTACTTCTTCATTTATCCTTCCAAAGTCTGCTGCTAATATAGAAGGGGCTATTATGTGCGCCATGTTGCAAAGGTATCATTTTCGGCAAATAGAAAGTGTAAATGCAATGTTCATATCCAATAATGCGGCCCCAGAAATACCAAAAATTAACTTATCTTACCCCCAAATTAATTTGCTATATGTCTGAGATACAAAACACAGGGCCGGCAGGTAATTTGCCGCCTAAAAACTATTTAGTCGAGTCGATTCTGGTTACCCTATTTTGCTGTATGCCGCTTGGTGTAGTAGCTATTATAAACGCAACAAAAGTGAATACCGCCTGGGAAGCCGGGGATCAGGAAGGTGCATTACGATCTGCCGAAGAAGCTAAAAAATGGATGAAGTATGGAATAATAGGTGCCGCTGTCGGTATTATCTTATATTTAATTTTCATAGGCATCATGGTAGCAATCGGTGCCATGAATCAATAATAATTACAAAACTAAATTTTGCTATATGTCTGATATTCAAAACACAGGACCGGCGGGCAATATGCCGCCAAAAAACTATCTGGTAGAATCAATTTTAGTAACCCTATTTTGCTGCCTGCCTTTAGGTGTCGTTGGAATAATCAACGCAACAAAAGTAAATAGTGCCTGGGAAGCAGGTGATCACGAAGGTGCTATGCGTTCTGCCGAAGAAGCTAAAAAATGGGTGAAGTATGGTGCAATTGGTGGTGCCATTGTAGCAGTACTTTATATCGTATTCTTTGGTATCTCAATAATGAGCGGTTCAATGTAGAACCAGTCTTAATTTGAATTACATTTATTGGGTAATAGCAGCACTAGGATTAGCAGGATTAATTATTCTGTTTTCATTCAGTCCTGTTGATCACCAATTTTTTCCGAAGTGCCCTTT
>JAHDHT010000028.1:4511-6612 GCA_020631175.1 Chitinophagales bacterium | reverse complement strand
TTATTCTGTTTTCATTCAGTCCTGTTGATCACCAATTTTTTCCGAAGTGCCCTTTTCTTTCCCTTTCCGGACTGCGTTGTCCGGGATGCGGATCGACCAGGGCACTTCATTTTTTATTACACCTCAATATTCCAATGGCGATGCACTACAACCTTTTGCTCGTTTTGAGCCTTCCCTACGTTTTCTTCGGTATCTATATGGAATATTTTAAAGGTAAACTTAAATGGCCGGCATTACATAATAAATTCTTTGGCCGCTTTGCTACCTTCTTCTGGTTAGTTGTCGTATTGCTATGGTGGGGATACCGCCTTTTAGTCGATTTCGAATGGATCAGCTCTTTCGGTTATAGTTAATATTTTTTGTTTTGGGTGGCTTAACCGGCTTTCCGTTTGTACGCGCTGCGCTGCTACTTGCTTCAGCTAAGCCTTTTTTAGTCTTCCTTCGTCAGCCTTCAAAAAGTCAAGCTTCAGTAAGTACCATCACAACGGGTATCACTGCAATCCGGGCCACGAAATATTTAGGTTAAGATCGATTTATCCTTCCTAAAATATGAGACATGGTTAAGCCCATTACAATATGCCATATCCCCCATCCTGCAACGATTAATGCTATCCCTCCTAAACCATCAAAGAAATTAAATACGAGTACTAAACCTAAACCTGAATTTTGAATGCCGGTTTCGAGCATATAGGTTTTCGTATTTTGCCAGTTAGAACGACTTACTTTTCCAACCAAAAAACCAATTAAATATGCCAGCGCATTGTGAATCAAAATGATCCCGAAAATGGTTAACCACCAGTCTTTGAAATTATCCCAGTTATTACTCAAGGCAATAATTACAATCACTGCAAAAATCAAAATGGATAAATACTTAATGGGTTTCTTGATCTTTTCTGTTATTGCCGGAAAGTAAAAATTAACTGCCATTCCTGCCAATAAGGGAATTGCCAGCAATACAAAAACGGTCTTTACCATTTCCAGACTATCAATAGAAAAAGATTGTACTAAATCAGGAGCAACCTGATTCGCATATAGAGCAAAATTAAATGGCGTTAATACAATAGCTGCCAAGGTTGCAAATGCTGTTAAAGTAACAGACAAGGCAACATTACCTTTTGCATTGGATGTCATGAAATTAGAAATGTTTCCACCCGGGCAAGCAGCAATTAAAATCATTCCTAATGCCATACTCGCTACCGGCTTTAACAACAGAATTAACAGAAAAGTAAATAAGGGCAGTAAAATGAACTGACAAAGAATCCCTAAAAAAGCGGGTAAAGGTTTTTTAAATAAACGTTTAAAGTCTTCGGCTTTTAATTCCAAAGCGACTCCGAACATTATAAAGCCAACACTAACATTTAAAATGAATAAACTATCAGGGGTAAAGTTAAGTTGAACCTGATCTACTGCCTCCTGCCATAACATAAGGTGAATTTAACTAATTCTTCACTCTATTTAGCGTTAAGAATTGCAACATCCAGTTAGGAAGCTCTTTGCCTGGTTTTCTTTTTTTCAGATTTAAATACCAGTTCCATTTCTTCATTACCGGTACTTTATGTGTCTCAACAAATTCGATTAAGGTTCCATCCGGATCTTCTATATAACTGAAATGACCTGCTGCTTCTCCCATATCGAAACCGTCGGCATGTGCATTGGCACTATCAACTGTAAATGGAAAACCAGCCTGTTCACATGTTTCTCTTAGCGCATCCATCCCACTTATATCAAAACATAAATGAATAAATCCTCTGTCGCCCCAGAAACGATTTTCAAAAATCTTTCTCGGATTTCTGTCTTTTGCAACAACCAATTCAATTTCAGAGCGCCCTAGTAAAGGTGCAAAAGCTCCTTTTCTCTTTTTGCGATGCCTTAATAATACTCTGCGAAAATGACCTCCACCCTCGTTTAACTTGGAAAAGTCTGTAAAGCGATCTTCCTTGTCGTAAACCACAATATCATAACCCAATAAATCCCGATATAATTTTAAGGCTTTATTGATATCGGAAACCCCAATGGTAACACCCGACGGACCGCCGGTAGCGTGTTTCATTTCAGAAAACCAATCTTCTCCGGTTACGATCTGAAAGTAATTTCCATAGGG
>JAHDHT010000028.1:0-4411 GCA_020631175.1 Chitinophagales bacterium | reverse complement strand
AAATGTTGACGATACCATTTCCACGCTTCATGTACATCAGGAATTCCTATCCCAACTTGTTGAATACCACTTATTAAGTAAGCCATTAAATCGATTTTCTTCAAATATATAGTTTAAGCCGGATTATGTGATAGGAATTCGGCATGAAAACAGCAAGTGAAATAAAAAATCAAGCTATCCGGAAAAATTTAGTACCACTATGCTGTAGTGATTTTAAAGATGGCCCTGAAAACAGTTGATTTTGAAGCTGTTGCTGTTTGTAATCGATTTCTTATTACAAATTTCAGGTTCAAGGCAGCAAAAGCAAACAGAATTTTAGTAGAAAAAAAGCCTAAGGTTTTTAGCATTTTACAGCATTCATTATTTTTACTTTTCAAAAATTAAAATTCATGAACTTGAAGAACATATCTCAGTTAGTTATTGTATTAGGTTTTTTTGTTTTTTGTTCCTGTGGAGGGTCGTCAACCGGTGGATCTAACAATAATGCAGCTCCTAATTTTGAAGTAGACGGAAGTGCCGTAAAAAATGCTATCGAAGGCATGAATGGATTGGAGAAATGGACGGTTAGTGATGGCGACAAACTTAAAGAGGAAGGGGAAGTTTTAAACGGACGTAAACATGGCGCATGGATAAGTTATCACGATAATGGATTAATAGATCAAATTAAAACCTACCAGAATGGCACCTTGAACGGGGCTGTTGTTAAAATTGACAATCGAGGCACTTTACTGGAAAGAAGCTATTATGAAAACGGAAGCCTTAACGGTGCGCGAATTAAATACAACCGTACTAAAATAAAGCAGGAAGAGCAGTATAAAGGCGGTCAGTTAAACGGGGCGCGAAAAATCTATTATGATGATGGAGAAATTCAGGAAGAAGGCAATTTTGTGAACGGAAAGCGTGAAGGCAATCAAAAGTGGTATGATCAGGAAGGAAATGTTACTATTGAGTACAATTACAAAAATGGTGTAAAACAAGATTAAACATTTTGCCCATTTTTCCATTATTTCTTTATGAAAGGAAAAGTTTACCATCTTGGAAACTGCGATACTTGTCAGCGTATTATCAATGAATTAGACCTGCCTAAAAACTTCGAATTGCAAAATATTAAGACTGAAGCGATTACGAAAGAACAAATAGAAGAGATGCAGGCATTATCCGGCTCTTATGAATCTTTGTTTAGTCGACGAGCCAGAAAATTTCGTTCTTTAGGATTGCATGAAATGGATCTTAAGGAGAAAGATTACAAGAAATTCATTCTTGAAGAATATACTTTTCTAAAGCGACCTGTTTTTATTATCGATGATTCTATTTTCATTGGCAATACAAAAAAAACAGTAGCTGCGATCGCAGATGTACTTAAAACAAACTAAATAATTTGGCAGTTCTATCTTTTAATCAGGTTAAAAAAACCAGTCCGATTATTCAGTTTCTATCGATTGGTATTTCCTTATTCTTTGGGTATATCATTTGTAAACTTGCAGGAATTGGACCTGAGACGAGGGCAATCATTTGCTTTAGTCTTTTGATACTATATGCCTGGATTAATCCGATCATTGGAATCTTCAGGCCAAAATGGCTAAGATATACGGGCTTATCAAGTCTGTTTTTTATACTGCTAATTGGTATGGCCGTAATCTTTTCATTCTTATTTTATGGAGAAATAATGATTGAATCCTTTATCAATACTATGTTGCTGGCCAGCAGTATTGCCTTCTTTTTTGTAGCAACGGGATTAAGTGGATTGTTTAGATATATAATATATATGATTGGAGGGATGGAAGCCGGTAATTAGTTATTCTAAACTTTCATTTAAACAGTAGGCATTCCATTTTTTCTGATCATCATAAGCTTCACGAACATAAATCGGTTCGTAGTAATACTGAACTTTAGATAAAAAACACTCGCAAAATGCAATAGCATTATATCCATCCAACTGCTCAAACATTGATTCACAATATCGCTGTTGGAAATCCATCTGATCATTTGTCCATCCATCTTTTGAAACTATTGTGATTCCCTTTTCAGCCTTTGGAAGTCCATCTTTCCGGAAAATAAGTTCTGTTTCATCATCTGAAGCAGAACTATTGTTGTTACCTGAACTTTTTGCTTCCTGTGAAGGAGCAGCACAAGAAGCAAGCAATAAACAAATACCGCAAATTATATAATAGGTCAACTGTTTCATACCATTACAAAAATACAAGCATTTAAGTTAAAACATTCATAAATAAGATGAAAAAAGCCTAAAACAGTCACTTCTGATAAAAGGCATTACAGATAATTGTATTAAACCTTTGGAATTGTAAAATGGAAAACAGAACCCACTCCTATTTTAGACTCAACCCAAATTTTTCCATTGTGTCTTTCAATAATTTTTTTCACAATAGCTAAACCGATTCCAGTTCCTTCATATTTATCTACGGTATGCAATCGTTGAAAAATACCAAAAATCTTTTCAAGATATTCCGGCTCTATTCCGATACCATTATCTTCAATTGAAAAACACCATTCCTGAATTCGATCGACAACCGAAATTCTGATTTCAGGAATTTTATCTCCGGAATACTTTAATGCATTTGCAATTAAATTTTGAAATACCTGTGTGTATTGAATTACATCAACAAAAATCACCGGCAAATTATGTACTTGAATTACTGCTTTCGTTTCTTGTATACTTACCTTTAAATTGGACAGAACATTATTTACGATAATGTTTGCATCTATTTTATTAAAATCTTTTTCTTTTGTACCTACTCTTGAGTATTCTAATAAATCATTGATTAAAACGTTCATTCTTTTTGCACCATCAACAGCAAAGTGAATAAACTCTTTAGCATCTTCATCAAGGTCTGTACTGTATCTGTTTTGTAGGAGTTGTAAATAATTAGAAACCATTCTTAAAGGTTCTCTTAAATCATGCGAAGCGATATAGGCAAATTGTTCAAGTTCTTTATTACTCGATTTTAATTTGTTGGCATATAGTTTTAATTCGTTTTCAGCCTGTTTTAATTCTGAGATATCAATGGCTACACCAATTGCCCCTATAATGTGTTTATTAGTATTTAATAATGGAGAATAAGAAGTTCTGAAGGTGCCATTCCTTATACTAACGGTGTTCGTAAAGGATTTGCCGGTTAGGGCTGTTCGCATATCTTTTTGAATTTGCGGATAACCTTTGTAAACTTCATAAGATGATTTACCTACTAATTCGCCTGGTTTATACCCCATTATCTCAAATGCCTTCCCTTCAGAGAGTGTAAATTTTCCATAAAGATCAATAGCAAATAAAAGAATCGGCGCATGCTCTAAAATAGACCGAATGTATTTTTCACTTTCCAATAATGCTAACTCAGATTTCTTCCTTTCTGAGATATCATTAAAACGCATTAACAGAAATTTGCCGGCATTATCTTCAATTTTTTTAATCGCAATTTCTGTCCATACTTTTTGACCTTCATTGTCAATTAATTCCAATTCACTCTTTAATACACCTTTCTTATTTATACTTTTACTTACCAGACCTTTTCGAATATTGAAATACTTTTCGCTGTTTTCAATCAGTTCTTCTTCCGATTTATACTTGAACATTTTTACTGCCTGAAGATTTGATTTTTCAATTATCTGATCTTCAAGATTGTAAAGTATTAATGCATCAGCACTTTCATTAAATAAGGTTGATAATAATGCTTCACTCTTATTAATTGAAGCAGTTTTTATGTAACGGATATACAAAATCAGGAAGGTCATTAACGAAATCATCGTAAAATGAATAATACTTCCATTCCTGATCAAGGGTGAATAATCCGCATTATTTAACAACACAAAAAATAAAACGGTAGATAAAAGGAGACTAAATAAGCGCTGACCTAAATTTTGTGTGCTTATGTAAACCAGGAAGCAAACACCCGTAAATGCAAATGTATAAATATCTTTAGGTGGGTTTTTGTAGAACAACAGGAATACAAAAATCAAGACCAATTGAGGAAGTATAAAAAGAAACAGATTCAAAAATCTGCTTTTGTTTTTATATATGAAGGAAAAGATGGTTCCAGCGATAAATAAACCGGCAATCAAAAACCTGAACATAGGTAGCGTATCTACAATTTCAAGGCTTGAAAAAGAGGCTATTTGCTTAAAAAAAAGTAAGAAAAGTGCTGTAATTATGGCTACTAATCGAACTCCTGTTAATCTGCTATTTTTATTTACTATCGCTCCGATATCTAAATCTGCTTTTCTGGCCGGAACCGCAATGCATATATACGAAAATCAGGATTGATTGTTATACACTTATCTCAACATTTAAAAATATCTGGGTGTTAGTACCCTTGTTTTGTCTCTGGCTACATCATAGCCAAGCATGATTTCATGAGAACCACTGTTGTAGTTTCCTAACTCTGTTAAGGTTAAATCA
>JAHDHT010000027.1:18287-26640 GCA_020631175.1 Chitinophagales bacterium | reverse complement strand
CTTGTTTCGGACTGTATTGCGGTCCGAAACCAAGATGATAGCTTAATTGAATCAAGAACCAGATTAGAAAGTTTGCTGTTCCTTCCTCCATCAAATCAAGAGCTGTTAAACTATCAAAAAGAAATTCGAATAAGCCTGCATTTTCTTCTTCTTCCCTTATGGATTTGTATAAAATTTCGGCGATGCATTGGGCGATGCTTCGTTTCACCATATCAAAAGGAATGTCTGTATACATTCGTTGAAAACGATAATCTTTCAATCGTTTAAGTCCTTGATTCTCTTTGTGATAAACCACTAAATCGAGCAGACAAAGTGCTTGAAAATAGACGGCTTTTGATTTTTTAGTGAAGACGCTGTTTACGATATAATGCTGCAATCCGAATTGCTCCGTATAAATATGGGTGATAATGCTGCTTTCCCGATATCGGATGGTATGTATAACGATTCCTTTGGTTGGATGGAGCATGAGGCTAAGGTAGGGGATATGCGGCTGTTTTCAAGTTCAAGTGTCAAGTTCAAGTTCAAATTCAAATGTCAAATTCAAACTCAAATTCAAAATCACACTTCTGTGCTACTAAAAATCCGAATTGCAGCTTTCGCCTCTCGCGTCCGATCTCACATCCCCCGCACCTAATCCCTCGCCCCCAATAGCAATTGGTACGAAAATTGAATCTACATATGTGACGATTTCAATATATTTTATTCTAACAGTAAATGGAAGTTAATAAAGCTACAAAGAACAAAAACGCACTACTGATTGTCTTTCTGCTCTCAGCAGGATTAGACATTATATCAACCGGCTTTGGATTTTCATTTAGCGTGCCCACTATTTTCGGATCCATGATGATGGAAGAAATGGTGGAATGGTTAATCTCCTCCTTGGTCGTCCGCTATTATTTAGATGATGATCTGAGCACTTTTGAACAGGTTGCCGGTTTTATTCCGATTCCTGGTGTAACCGCACTTTCGATAAAATGTGCCATGGAGTTAATCAAGTCCCGAAAGAAGAAATAAGAGCGGCGCCAAGTCATTAATTTTTACAAGTACTGAAAAACCCCAAATTTAAACCTAATCTTATTCGAAATCGTTAAGTTTGGGTAATGAAAAAAGTCTGTATCGTCGGAGCCGGGTTGGTCGGTTCTTTACTTTCCGTTTATTTATCTAAAAGAGGTTATCAAGTCGATGTTTTTGAAAAAAGATCTGACATGCGAAAAGCCGGCTTCATCGGTGGTCGCTCTATCAATCTCGCTCTAAGCGATCGTGGCTGGCGAGCTTTAAAAGGTGTGGGATTGGATGATAAAATTGCTGAACTTGGCTTACCCTTAAGTGGAAGAATGATTCACGATATGCAGAGCAATACCAATTTCCAGCCATATGGAAAAGAAGGTCAGGCGATTTACTCGATAAGCAGAGGTCAACTAAATTTAGAATTGGTAAATGCAACAGAGCCAGATCCGCTGGTGCAATATTATTTCGATCAGCAGTGCATGAATGTAAATATCGATGAAGGAACTATTCAATTTCGAAATCGACAGACCAATGAAATTAAAGACTATCAATATGATTTAATTTTCGGGGCGGATGGAGCCTATTCTGCAGTTCGGTCAACTTTACAAAAATCAGGCAGATTCAATTATGAGCAGTTTTATCTGGAGCATGGCTATAAAGAGTTAACCATTCCTGCTGCTGCGGATGGAAGTCATCAAATTTCGAAAGAAGCTTTACATATCTGGCCAAGGAAACGGTTTATGCTCATCGCTTTACCCAATTTGGATGGAAGTTTTACTTGTACCTTATTTATCGATTTTGAAGGACCAAATAGCTTTGAAAAATTGCAAAGCAAAGAAGAGGTAGAGACTTTTTTCAATCACTATTTCCCTGATGTCGTTCCTTTAATACCTAATCTCGCTGAAGATTATTTCGAGTTTCCTGAATCAAGTCTGGTTACCATTAAATGTTCGCCCTGGAATAAAGGCAATGTAATTTTATTAGGTGATGCCTCTCATGCTATTGTGCCTTTTTATGGTCAAGGCATGAATTCTGGCTTTGAAGATTGTACGATACTCAATGAATTGATTGATGAATACAAAGAGGATTGGTCTAAAATTCCGTCAGCCTTTAGTGATACACGCAAACCAAATGCAGATGCGATTTCAGATCTTGCAATGCGTAATTTTATAGAAATGAGAGATTCAGTTGCTGATGAGCAGTTTTTGTTGAGAAAAGCAGTTGAAAAGCAAATGACCAAGCACTTCCCCGACGATTACATGCCACTATATTCGATGGTTACTTTCAGTCAGAAACCCTATTCTGAAGCCTTGAATACTGGAAAAAAACAAGATATTTTATTCAAGGAAATTTTGTCTATCGATAACATAGAACAAATGGTTGAAGAGGGGATTGCTCCGCTTCAACTCAAAGAATGGATCAATAAAGTGGATGAGATCAATCTCTAATTCGCTCTTCCTGAACCCTCTGTTTCCTTCCAAGTTTGTGTTTTAACAAGCTTTGTATGCTATTAATAGTGATTTTAGTTGTATTTTTGCGCCGCTTTTAGGATTCGTGAAGATTAACAAGTCCATACCGCACAATTATTACATACTTACAGCAGTTTTAATCGCTTTGATGTGTTTTTTTAATTCATGTAGTGAAAAACCCTGTGAGCTGGAATGTCTTAATGGTGGTAAATGTATTGATGGAACTTGTTTTTGTCCGAACGGATTTACAGGCGAAAATTGCTCAACACCTGTTGACTCATTAATCGTGACGAACACAGATACCATTTACATTGTAACAGACCCTTGTGAAGATGTAATATGTGAAAATGGTGGTATTTGTTTAAATGGTACTTGCGATTGTCCGACAGGCTATATGGGGGATTTGTGTGAAATGACATATGCAGAAGGATTAGAAGGCACTTATGATGTAAGTGTTGCCGATTGCCAACCAACTTCATACACATCTGCTTTAACGGCAATAAACAGCGAAATGCTGAGCCTGAGCAACTTCAGAGATTTCAATGACAGTATATTGTTAGAGCTGGTATTGATTCCTGAGAATGATAGTTTGCTTGTGAATACACAGCAAATTAACGCCGGCGGACTTGAATATTTAGTCAATGGCGCCGGAAATATTGACATAGATGACCAGTCGTTTACGCTGGAGCTCATATATGAATTGTTCGGAAATATCGAACAATGTGTTGAAACCTATACGCTGCAATAGTTGGGAAGGATGTTATTACAAAAGCAAACATTTAGCGGCTTAATGTTATTAATCGTTTTGATGCTTTTCAACGCCTGTCTAACAGACCCATGTAATGGAGTTTTTTGCAGTGAAACAGGAGAATGTATTGATGGAATTTGTAAATGTGAAGCAGGATTTTCCGGTGAAAATTGTTCTTCAACATTAGCAGCAGACATTGCCGGAGACTATGAAGTTTTTTCTTCATGCGTCGACAGTGCATATTTAAGCAGCATTTCTTCTTCAAGTTCAATTGACTTGCTGACCGGAATTAAGGCCTCGAATATGCTTGATCTTGGGAGTATTTTTTGCTGGGGAGGAGTTGTAAACTCTCAAACAGGTACTGATTTAATCATCTTTTATGAAGATACATTAAGTGTAACAGACAGTACTCAAGTGATTTACAGCGTTAGTGGAACCGGATTTAATGATACTGTTAATGATGAAATCATTTTTGATTTAGAATATCTTATTGACGGAACAGCATTAATGTGTAGAGATACTTTCAGATTAGATGATAATTAAAATGAAAATGAGAACAATTCATATCGTTTTAGTTCTGATCTTATGTCTTTTGCACAGCGCATGTGAAGATGATCCATGCAGATTAGTAAGTTGCGTAAATAACGGGATATGTGTGGATGGCATTTGTGATTGTCCGGATGGATATAGCGGTCCGCAATGTGGCATAAAAGACTTGTGTTTTGATGTGAATTGCATAAACGGAAATTGTGAAGCGGGCCTTTGTAATTGTTTGGATGGATATGGAGGTGTGGATTGTTCAAGAACATTGGCAGAAATTTTCGCAAGTCAATATATAGCAAATTCTGATTGTTTAACCGGTGATTATCAGGTTGTTATCGAAGAAAGCACTTCAAATAATTCTATTATTATTCGAAATGCAGGTAACTTTGGTGCGAATCTTGAATTCATTGGGATAGCGCTTTCTGAGTTTGAGTGGAAAATGGATTCAAATGTTCTTGATTTAGGGAACGGAGTTCAGCTCTCTTATGAAGGAAATGGATTTAGAAACGAAGCAGACAGTAGTTTGATTATTCAAATGACCTATTGGGAAAATGGACAATCTTCTGTTTGCATTGAAAATTATACTATTAACTAACTTTTTTTAAACCAAATTTTATTTTAAGATGAAATTGAGCAAATTGTTTTTTTTCGTAGCTATCGTAAGTGTAGCTTCTTTTGTATTCACAGGGTGTACTGATGATCCTTGTGCTGACATCGTTTGTTTAAACGGTGGTGACTGTAATGAAGATACAGGTGTTTGTGATTGTCCTGCTGGATATGACGGAGACGACTGTAGCGAGCGTGCAGTATTAAAATTCTTAGGTAACTGGAATGCAACTGACGTTTGTCCTTCTGGAAACTACAACTACTTAGCTGAGATTGAGTCTAATTCTGATTCAACAGCTTTATTAATCAAAAACTTCGGTGGATTCGGTACTAACTTAGGTTTCAGTACTAACATCGATGGTAACACGATTACTATGCCTTTAACTGATCCGGGTAACGGAGTATTAACTGAAGGTACTGGTACATTAAGTGCTGATGGTAACACTATCACATGGTCTTACACTGTTGATGATGGAGCTGCTTCAGAAGTATGTAACGGAACTTGGACTAAGTAATCTGCTACGGAAAACTAAAAAGATTAAAGCCGGTACTTTTTGAAGTGCCGGCTTTTTTTATTGTTATTTTTTTATTTTGAATCCTTTAGTCTTTGAATTCAAAATAGTCTTTATCATCAAGTACCGGAAATTTACTTCTAAAATTTGCCTGCGCTTCACCACTTAATTTCATAGTATATGTAATTGGTGCGTCTGCAATTCGAATTAATGGTTGACCTTTAAAATCTAATATCGAAGAATGACCTGTATAAACATTTCCTTCCGGATCTTCTCCGATTCTATTTACTCCAATTGTATAGCTTACATTTTCAATCGCTCGAGCTTCCAATAATGTATTCCATTGAGCGATTCTTGGTTTTGGCCAATTAGCTACAAACAATAAAAGATCATAATCATTTTGATTTCTTGCCCATTCAGGAAATCGCAGGTCGTAACAAATTAATGGGCATACTCTCCAGTTTTGCACTTGCGTAATCACTTTACTTTTACCTTTGGTATACGACTTTTGCTCACCCGCCATTGTGAAAAGATGGTGTTTGTCGTAAACGGTCTCCATACCGTTTGGAGGCATCCAAATTAATCTATTGTAATATTTTCCCTTTTCTTCAAAAATAATGCTTCCTGTAATTACTGCATTTATTTTAGCTGCCCATGTTCTTAACCAGCCTATTGTTTTCCCTTTTTTATTTTCTGCATTATCTTTTGGATTCATACTAAATCCGGTGGTAAACATTTCAGGCAGTACTACTAAATCCGTTTGCTGAATCAGTTTTTTAAATTCATTTTCCAAATACGAACGGTTTGCCTTAGGGTCTTCCCATGCAATGTCGTATTGTAGAATACTTACTCTTAAATCGTGCATAATTTTTCTGCTGCTTTCAATAAAACTTCATCTTCTTTTGCAAAACAAAATCGCAAAACTTTATTGTCTTCCTGATTGGGATAAAAAGCTGAAACCGGAATACTTGCCACTCCGGTATCTATAGTTAATTGTTTTGCATATTCAGTGTCAGAAGCGTCACTTATATCTTTAAAGGATAGCAATTGAAAATAGGTTCCTTTAGCAGGACTTCCTTTAAATCTTGAAGCTTTCATTGCTTCAAAAAAGAGATTTCTTTTTTGCTGATAGAAGTCATTTAATTCTAAATAAGCATCCTTATTCTGAATGTATTCTGCTAAAGCATGCTGAACTGGTGTGTTTACACTAAACACTATAAACTGATGAACTTTTCTAATTTCTTTGGTAAGTCTTGCAGGTGCTAAAACGGCTCCTGTTTTCCAGCCGGTATTGTGATATGTTTTTCCAAAAGAAAAAACACAAACAGATCTTGAAGCCAGTTCAGGAAATCGTAAAACACTTTGATGCTGCAATCCGTCAAAAACAATATGCTCATAAACTTCATCGCTTAAGACCATAATGTCTGTGCCTTTTAATATTTTTTCAAGGCTCATTAAGTCAAAAGCATTGATACAGGCACCGGTTGGATTGTGGGGTGAATTTAAAATGATCATCTTGGTTCTTGAATTAACGATCTTTTTTAATCCTTCCCAGTCGATAGTATAATCGGGTGTTTGTAATGCAGCAAAAATAGCTTTGCCTCCTGCCAGTTCAATTGCAGGCACATAACAATCGTAACAAGGTGTAAATACAATCACTTCATCACCTTCTTTGATTAATGCTGTTATGGCAGAAAAAATAGCTTGTGTTGCTCCTGCTGTTATAGTTATTTCTGTTTCAGGATTAAATGAAGCAGAATAAAGATCATAAGCTTTTTCTGCAAGACCCTCTCTTAACTTCATAACACCTGCCATTGGAGCATATTGGTTCAAGCCTTTGCGCATATATTTTGCAACAAGGTTTATCAAATCACGACTGCAATTAAATCCGGGAAAACCTTGAGATAAATTTATAGCATTGTGTTCATTCGACAGGGCCGACATGATAGAAAAAATAGTATCACCTACCTGAGGTAGTTTACTTGAAATATGAGCGTTAAATTCCGGCATTAAATTAATTGTTCTTAGATAAAGTCGTCACCGTATTTCTGACGAACATCTGCGGTAACTTCTTTAATTCTTTGTTCATCATCTGTTTTACAAATTAATAAAACATCTTCCCGGTCGACTACACAGTAGCCATCCATATTCATAACAATTACCAGTTTATCTTTTGGTACATTAATTAAACAATTGGAAGTGTCGTAGGTCATTACTTTATTTCCGTTCACAGCATTGTCCATATAATCCCGGTTCGAATTTTTATAAAGTGATTTCCATGTACCTAAATCACTCCATCCAAATGACGCAGGAATAACGCGAACGTTAGCGGCTTTTTCCATGATGGCATAGTCGATAGAAATATTAGGACAAAGGCTGTATGTTTTTTCTATAAATTCGGTTTCACCTTCTGTATTATATATAGATTCACCTTTGGCAAATAATTCGTGTACTTCATTAAGATGTTCAGAAAAAGCATTAACAATACTTTTTACATTCCATACAAATATGCCGGCATTCCATAAAAAGTCTCCGCTTTCTATAAATGTTTTGGCTAATTCTAACGGTGGTTTTTCAGTAAATGTTTTCACATTGAAGACACCGTTTGAAGCTTCCTGATTTTTTAGATACTGAATATATCCATAGCCGGTTGCCGGTCTTGTTGGTTTGATGCCTAATGTTATAAGGTCGTCGTTTTGATCAACGTAATTAAGTGCCTTTGTAATTTCGTTTTCGAAAACTTTTTCTTCTAAAATTAAATGATCAGACGGTGCGATTACCATACTTGCCTTTGGGTCGGCCGCATGAATTTTATGAGCAAAGTAAGCTACACATGGAGCTGTATTTCTTCGCATTGGTTCTGAGAGAATATTTTTTTTAGAAAGACCATCGAGTTGTTCTAAAATTAAATTTTCATACTGCTTACTTGAAATAATGAAGATATTTTCTTTTGGAATAAAGCTGGCAAAACGATCGTATGTCATTTGCAACAGACTTTTTCCTGTTCCGAGAATATCTAAAAATTGTTTCGGGAAATGGCTTCTGCTTGCGGGCCAGAATCTGCTTCCGATTCCACCGGCCATTATACCAACGTAATGATGATTCATGTTTTGATTAATGTTTTTCGATTTGGGTGGAAAGATAAGGATTGATTTGATTTTTTTATGTAGCACGGTACTTAGTAGTACGGTACTTAGTAGCGCGGTATCATGATACAAGTTATGGCAAAACATATCTGAGCTACGCAGTACCGTGCTACAGGTTTAGTTTCAAAGGTGCGGGGATTTTTCATGAGAACCGAAAGTTCCCTCAGCTTCGCTCGGGAGAATTTCGTCGAAGCTTTACCGCAAAGACGCTAAGGCGCAAAGGCTTTTTTATTCTGTTATTTGATCCAGGGGTTTTACCGCAGAGGGCGCAGAGATTTTTGCTGCTTTTCGGATCGGTAGAAGCAAGGTACTAAGTAGCAC
>JAHDHT010000027.1:10655-18187 GCA_020631175.1 Chitinophagales bacterium | reverse complement strand
TAATGAAATTTGAGTTTGAATTTGACATTTGCACTTGACACTTGCACTTGAAAATAAAATCCCCCGACCCGAAGCACTGCACTATCAAAATAGCCGCGATTGCAGTGGAAATAAAGGTGCTGTGAATGCCTGTTGCCTGTTGTTTTGACGGCTGACGAAGGAAGACTAAAAACGACATTGGCAACAGTGCCTGAGCGGTGCTTTTATTGCAACGTAAAGCGCGCGTGAAGCCGGATTCGAAGCCCAATGATTCGCTTCAAATAAAATTATATAATTCCTTCTCTAATGATATCCTGCAGGTGGAGAAAGCCTTTAAGCTGACCGTTCTTTGCAACGATTAACTGACTGATTTTCCGTTCTTTCATTAATGCAAAGGCGTCGACAACTAATTCTTCAGGTTCGATATGAACGGGATTTTCACTCATGATTTCGCCTGCTTTCAAATTGGAATAATCTTTTGTTTTTTCCATCATGCGACGGAGATCTCCATCGGTAATGATGCCCAATACTTCATTGTTGGCATTGCAGACTGCGGTTGCGCCCATTCGTCCGCCTGAAATACTTATGATTACTTGTTCGACCGAACTTTCGGGAGCGATTGAAGGAATCGAGCTGTCGCTCATCAGATCTTCGACCCGCAGGTATACTTTTTTGCCAAGCGCACCTGCCGGATGTGTCTGTGCGAAATCTTCTTGCGTAAAACCGCGTAATTCAAGCAGGGCTACCGCGATCGCATCGCAAATTACCAACTGCATAGTGGTGCTTGCGGTGGGTGCAAGATTGTTCGGACATGCTTCACGGCTTTCGGGTAACAAAAGGGTGTAATTTGCCTGTTTGGCTAAAGTTGAATTGGCTTTTGAAGTGATAGCTGCAATTTGATAATTATTTTGTTTCAGGACGGATAACAATACTTTCAGCTCTGGTGTGGAACCTGAATTGGAAAGCATGATTACAGCATCTTCTTTTTGAATCATTCCGAGATCGCCATGAAGCGCATCTGCTGCATGAATGAACTGTGCTCTTGACCCGGTAGAGTTTAATGTTGAAACAAACTTTTGCGCGATAATGGCGCTTTTGCCAATGCCTGTTACAATGATTTTCCCTTTTGCCTCAAAAAGGGCATTACAAAGTTGCGAAAATGCCTCAAAATCAATGTCTTTTAAGAGTTTAACGGCATTTAACTCAATTTCTAAAACCCTTTCAGCAGATTGGCGTATTTTTTGATAAATATGGTCGGTCAATTGTGGTAAAATCGTTGATTTTCTACTGCAATTGTACTAAATTTAATTGAATCAACAGCTATACAAAAACGACAGGAGGAACACGAAAAAAAATGGTAGACGCAGCAACTGATCTTGACTTAAAAAACGCTCTCAATACATATTTTGGATTTGACGGATTTAAAGGTGCTCAGGAAAGCATCATAAAAAGTGTATTAAATCAGAAAGATACACTGGTAATTATGCCCACCGGGGGTGGTAAATCACTTTGTTATCAATTGCCGGCTTTTATGTCGGAAGGAACCGCAATAGTGATAAGTCCTTTAATTGCCCTGATGAAAAATCAGGTAGATTTAATTCGGTCGTATAACAGCAATGATAATGTTGCGCATTATATGAATTCTTCTTTGAATAAGCGACAGCTAAAACAAGTGAAAGAAGATCTTGTGGCCGGGCATACAAAGCTTTTATATGTTGCACCGGAGACCTTAACCAAAGAAGAGAACATTGAGTTTTTGAGTGGTTTAACGATTTCTTTTGTAGCGGTAGATGAAGCGCATTGTATTTCTGAGTGGGGTCATGATTTCAGACCTGAATATCGAAGAATTAAAAAGATGATTGAAGGAATAGGGGAAAATATTCCTGTAATTGCTTTAACTGCGACAGCAACTCCTAAAGTGCGTGCAGATATAATCAAGAACCTTCAGATGGATGAGCCGGATTTTTATCTGGATTCGTTCAACAGAGATAATTTATTTTATGAAGTCGTACCTAAAGGCAACAAAGATCAGGCGTATAAAACGATTGTGAAGTTTGTCAAAAATTATGAAGGTAAGGCGGGTATTGTTTATTGTTTGAACCGAAAGTCAACGGAGGAGTTAGCACAGGTTTTACAGGTAAACGGAATAAACGCGGCACCTTATCATGCCGGGATGGAATCTTCTGTAAGAACTAAAACACAGGATGATTTTATCATGGAGCGGACGGATGTTATTTGCGCTACTATTGCATTCGGAATGGGTATCGATAAACCGGATGTTCGTTTTGTGATTCATTATGATATTCCGAAAAGTTTAGAAAACTATTACCAGGAAACCGGGCGTGCCGGTAGAGATGGATTGCCTTCGCATTGTCTGGCTTTATTTTCTTATAAGGATATTGAAAAGCTGGAGAAATTAATGCGGGATAAGCCGGTTGCTGAACGTGAAGTTGGTGGCCAGCATGTGATGGAAGTAGTCGGTTATGCTGAAACAGCTAGTTGCCGAAGAAAATTTGTATTGCATTATTTCGGGGAGGAATATGATGAGGCACAATGTGAAGATATGTGTGATAATTGTAAAAATCCGAAAGAGCAGATTGAAGGAAAGGAGCATATTTTGCTTGCATTAAAAGCGATTGAAGATTTAGATGAAAACTTCAAGATTCCTTACATGGTTAAATTGTTAACCGGTGAAAAGGCTCAGGAAATTATTTCATTTAAACATGATAAAAGTGAATTTTTTGCAGCCGGAAAAGATCATGAAGGAAATTACTGGAACAGTATTATTCGCCAGGCTTTGTTGCAGAACTTTATTTATAAAGAAATTGAAAACTACGGTGTTTTAAAATTAACGGATAAGGGAAGAGCGTTTATTGAAAAGCCTTATTCTGTTAAATTGGCTATTAATCATGAATTTAATGAAGGTGAAATTTCAACGGTGTCGAATAAAACAGCGGTACTCGATGAGACTTTATTTAAAATGCTGAAAGACCTTCGTAAAAAAGTGGCTTCAGAGACCAATGTTCCACCTTTTGTTGTTTTTCAGGATCCTTCTTTGGAGGATATGGCGACACAGTATCCAATTACACTTCAGGAGTTTGAACAAATTACAGGAGTGAGTAAGGGTAAGGCTTTGCGCTATGGGAAGCAATTTTCTGAAACGATAAAAAAATATGTTGAGGATAATAATATTGAACGCGTTAATGATGTTGTGGTTAAATCGGTAGTAAATAAATCCGGTCTAAAAGTTTACATTATTACCAATATCGATAAAAAGATTCCACTAGATACAATTGCGGATAATAAGAATTTAAGTATTCCTGATTTATATAATGAAATTGAAACCATTGTTGCTTCAGGTACAAAAGTGAATATCGATTATTATATCGATGAAGTGTTGGATGAATATCAGCAGGAAGATATTTACGATTATTTTTCTGAAGCAGAAACGGACAGCTTAGAAGACGCTTTAGACGAATTAGGTGCTGATGAGTTTGAATTAGAAGATATTCAGTTAATTCGAATTAAGTTTATGTCTGAAATGGCAAATTAGAAATCAGATTGATTTTTTAAGAGATAAAAAAAGGGCGAATATTTTAATATTCGCCCTTTTCATTTTCTTTATTCTCTAAGTTGTTAAATGGCCACTTCCGGAGTTTCAGCATGTGCTAATTCTTTTACAGCAGCAATAATTGCATCTTTATCATAATTACATTCTGCCCAAAGTTCCTGTTGTGTGCCATGTTCAACAACTTCATCAGGGATACCCAAACGTACCACCTTAGAGCTGTATCCATTATCGACCATGAATTCTAAAATAGCAGAACCAAATCCACCCTGAACACATCCATCTTCGACTGTTATCACCTTTTTAAATTTGCTGAAAACTTCGTGTAATAAATCTTCATCTAAAGGTTTTACAAAACGGATATCATAATGGGCGGGATTAATATCATAAGTGATTAATTCTTTGCAAGCCTGAACTGCAAAATTACCCGGGTGCCCGAAAGTTAAGATGGCAACTTCATTACCGTCTTTAATTTTTCTTCCTTTACCGATTTCAATTTCTTCGAATGGTGTTTTCCATTCCGGCATAACTCCCTGACCTCTTGGATAACGAATCGACCAGGGTTTGTCAACTTTATCCAGTTGTGCAGAGTACATCATATTTCTTAACTCTGATTCATTCATCGGTGCAGAAATAATCATGTTTGGAATGCATCTGAAATAAGCGATATCATATGCGCCGTGATGTGTTGGTCCGTCTGCTCCGGCCACACCTGCTCTGTCGAGACAGAAGATTACCGGTAATGATTGCAATGCCACATCATGAATAACCTGATCATAGGCTCTTTGCATGAAGGTAGAATAGATATTACAGAATGGTCTCAATCCCTGAGTTGCCATTCCTGCAGAAAAAGTTACGGCATGTTGTTCAGCGATTCCTACATCGAAGGCTCTATCGGGCATTTCGGCGATCATATATTTCATAGAGCAACCACTCGGCATCGCCGGTGTTACACCTACAATTTTTTCATTTTCTTTTGCTAACTCTATAATCGTATGTCCAAAAACATCCTGATATTTAGGTGCTTGCGGAGTTGAAGGCACTTTTTTTCTGATTTCACCGGTGATTTTATCAAACTTACCCGGAGCATGCCATTTGGTCTGATCTTTTTCAGCCAATTTAAATCCTTTACCTTTTACGGTTAAGCAGTGTAATAATTTTGGTCCCGGAATTTTCTTTAAATCTTCTAAAACACCCACCAGATGATTGATATCATGTCCGTCGATCGGGCCAAAGTAACGCATGCCCAAACCTTCGAATAAGTTGCTTTCTTTGCTTAATACACTTTTCATCCCTGCTTCCACTTTAGAAGCGATTTCTTGTGCATTAGGTCCGAATTTGCTGAATTTGCCTAACAATTTCCAGACTTCATCGCGCATTTTATTGTAGGTGCCAGAAGTAGTTATATCGGTTAAATATTCTTTCAATGCGCCAACATTCGGGTCGATCGACATGCAGTTATCATTCAGAATAACCAATACATCTTTGTCTTTTGAGATACCTGCATTGTTTAATCCTTCAAAGGCTAATCCTCCCGTCATTGCTCCATCCCCAATAACAGCTACTACTTTTCGATCTTCATTATTATGATGAACACCATAAGCCATACCTAAAGCAGCAGAAACAGATGTGGAGCTATGTCCTACACCGAACGTATCATATTCACTTTCTTTTCTCTTAGGGAAACCGCTGATTCCTTTGTAAACTCTGTTCGTATGGAAAACATCTCTCCTTCCGGTTAAGATTTTATGTCCATAAGCCTGATGCCCAACATCCCAGACGATTTGATCAAAGGGAGTATTGTAAACATAATGCATGGCAACGGTCATTTCAACCACTCCAAGACTAGCCCCAAAGTGACCGCCATAAATGCTTACCATGTCAATAATGTATTCTCTTAACTCTTTACAAACCGTGAAGAGCTTGTCTTTTCCAAGGGCACGAAGGTCTTTTGGATAGTTAATATGCTTTAATAATTCGCCTGGTTCTATCATCTTATTTATGCCAACAGTAAAAGTCGGTCTGAAGTTTAATTAAAATTATTTAAGACTGCTTTCAAAATTACTAAAATCGCAGCCCTTATTAAAAAGATAACGTATGTTTGTGTCTGATTTCAAGAACAGGAAATTCAAAGATTTGTTTTTCCGTTAAATCTCTTTAACAACACTTGACATACGAAATAAAATTACCGCAATTTGAAGGGCCTTTTGAGCTGATATTATACTTTATCGAGCGTAATGAGCTTGATATTTATGATATTCCGATAGCTCAAATTACGGAGGATTTTCTATCGTATATTCAAAAGGCAAAAGAGCTTAATATTGAATTGGCAAGTGAATTCATTCTGGTAGCAGCTACTCTGGTTCGAATTAAGGCGAAAATGCTTTTACCAAGAAAAGAAATTGATGAAGAAACAGGAGAAGAGATTGATCCGAGGCAAGAATTAGTAGATAAGCTGTTAGAATACAAGCGTTATAAAGAGGTATGCAAAACACTTTCTGAAATGGAAGGTGACAGGATGTATCTGATGCAAAGAGGAAACATTCGAAAAGACATCTCGATTATCAATAACAGCTATCACAATGAATTCGAATTAGAAACATTGGATCTGTTCAAAATTTACAAAGCATTTCAAAAAGTAATGGAACGCTTTGAATATGAACAAAAGAAACAGCATACTATTATTCGTTATGAATATACTTTATCGGAACAAAAAGACTTCTTAAAGTCTTTTGTAAAGAAGTATAAAGACACCACAGGTAATTTTGACATGATTTTTGAAGATTGTAAAGACAGAATTCATTGCATCTTCAGATTTTTAGCAATGCTTGAACTGGTGCAGGAAAGAATTTTACAGATTAAAATTGGATTAGGGATTAACAATTTCTGGTTAACTACCCATGAAGAGCATGACGGATCAAAATGACGTTCTAAAACAGTTTAGTTTCAGAAGAATACTATTACCAATTCTTATTGGTTTGGTAGTGGTATTATGGATGTTCTTCAGAGATTTCGATGCTGAGCAACTCAGTAAAATCAATTGGACATTTAATTCTGCTTTTTGGTTATTAATGGGGGCTGTTTTCATGATCGTCCGTCATTTCCTTTTCATGTACCGACTTAAAGTGCTGACCAATCATGATTTAAATTGGCGACAATGTTTCGATCTGGTAAGTTTATGGGAGTTCAGTTCATGCGCTACACCTTCAAGTGTGGGAGGTACTGCAATCGCACTCTTTCTATTAACTAAAGAGAAAATTTCAGCAGGAAGAACGACTACCATCGTTTTGGTAACCATTTTTATGGATGGTCTTTTCTTCACCTTATCTATTTTAATTGTCTGGTCCATTCTTGGGGCTCTCTTTTTATCTCCTGATATTGACATTACTGAAACCATTTTAAATTCGGATGGAGAAATCGGCTCGAAACAGGGCTGGGCATATTTCTTTTTTGTTGGTTTCTTTTTGAATATTCTCTATTTCTTGATTGTTGCTTACGGACTTTTCGTAAATCCAAAACTGATTCAATGGTTAATTAATGCCTTTTTTAAATTACCATTTGTTCGTCGCTGGAAGGATGTTGGAGAGAAAACAGGAAAAGATTTATTGGTTGCTTCAAAAGGCTTAAAAAATCAAACCATGGAATTTTGGGTAGGAGGAACACTTTCTACTTTTGGCGGATGGATAATGCGGCTTGGTGTGGTGAATTGTGTTTTGTTAGCTGTCGTTTACAATGATGAACAATTATTGATCTGGGCACGATCGGTGGTTATTTATCTGGTGATGGTTCTTAGCCCTACACCCGGAAGTTCTGGTGCAGCTGAAGGAGCTTTTACTTGGGTGTTAGATGATTTTATGCCATCCGGAATCGGACCTGCATTGGCATTAATCTGGCGTATTTTTACTTATTACTTATACATTATAGTAGGGGTATTTGTTTTACCCCAGTGGATAAGAAGAGTTTTTAGAAAATCTTCTGATGGTTC
>JAHDHT010000027.1:7441-10555 GCA_020631175.1 Chitinophagales bacterium | reverse complement strand
CTTTCCTTTTGTTTTGGTTCCGAAATTTAATCGTAGTCTTTCCTGTTCAATATTTTTGATGTGGATATAAGCTTTGTTTTTAGCCGTAATTGAATTAACAGACTCCTTTTTTATGTGGGTGGAAATTTTGTAATCGTCAGCGACTTCTGATTTCTTATATTTAATTTTTAGTGTTCCTTTATTATTTTCTATTTCAAGATTTTTGTATTGATTTTCATCGTCGACATTAACCGTTAAAAGATCATCTTTACCATCTGTTATAAATAACTCAATCGGACCATCTACAATAATTTTTTCGTAATCAGAAAAACTAAAAGTGCGTTTTTTCCCTTCCTGATCCTGATTGAAGTTTGAAATTTCATCAGGGCAATTTTCGCCAAAGCAAGCTAATCCTTTAGCATTCATTTTCCAGGTCAGATCCGTCATATCACTATCTCTGCTATCGTTTAAATTTTTAACATCATGAATTACCGTTGAAGCGCTTTTGTCAATATAGATTTTTCCTCCTACGGGAATAAGAATGGTTGCTTTTAAGTTTTGAGCGCTCCACGTTTCATTTTTGCTAAATGAAAAATAGTCGTTCACGGTAAGGGTGGTATCATTTAAGTTATAATTAAAACTAATTTTATTGCCCTTTGAATAGGCTTCTTTTTTTGACTTTGAATATGCACTTTTCTTGATTTTTATATAAAAGTTATTATCCGGACTTTTTTCAACATCTATTTTCGGTCCTTCTACATAAAAAGAATCAGCATCATAAAAAACTTCATATCCTTCAAATTTGAATTGATAGAGCTCATGATTATTTAAGCTGTTTTCAAAGGTATAATCAGAAGCTTTAAGTGATAGTGTTTGTGATTTATTAAGGGGTAGTTGAATTAACTCTTCTGCCTGATCTTTTTCTTTAAATCCTGATGCCAGATTGGAAGCCATAATCAGAAAGAAAATAATTGACGGCAACCATAAGGCAGCCAAAAAGCGAGCGAGATTTTTACTGCCGATAAAGCGATTAAAAAGTAAACGAATAATAAATGCTATTAAAAATAGAATAGGTATTCCAATAGATAGTATAGCAAGTGCACCAAAAAGAAAACTTGAGAAGCCATTTTGGAAAATGGCTTTACCTACTACTGGCGCACCGTTTATTAACCCAAGAATAAGGGTCATTAATAATCCAGCCAAAGCAATAAGACCGGATGCGGCAAAAATGATAAACAAAAACTTTACAAAAACTACAAGTAGAGAACCAATTGCTGAAAAAGATAAACGGGTAAAATCCATTATCCGGTCAAATCCGGATTTTGGTTTTTGTTGTTCTAATAATTCTTCCCTGTTTCGTTGAGCAATACTGCTTACATTTACAGCTTTGCCTTGCATTAAAAGTTTATCGGTTGTATTTTTTGCTTTAGGAATTACGAGCCAGCATATTAAATAGGGGATAATTCCAAATCCTAAAAAACCAAAAATCAATAAAAAGATGATGCGCATTCCGGTAACAGAGATATCAAAATAGGCAGCAAGTCCGGCTGCAACACCACCAATTACACGGTCATCCGGATCGCGTAAAAGTTTTCTTTTTTGAACAACTTTTTCTTCCTGAATAGAATGTTGAGTCGATGGAGTATCCATTTCATTTTCTTCTCCAAGAATATATAATTCATCATCTTCTTCATCTTCACTTTCAAATTCTTCGGGCATACCCATCGAAGCAATTACTAGTTCGACATCTTTTAAAAGAACAGCTTCAGATCTGTCATTTAATTCTTCTGTAAATATTTCAGCGATTCTTATTTCGATATCACTGACAATTTCATCTCCTCCCTCCTCGACCTCAAAATGTTTTTTCAGGAGATTTATATATCCTTCCAGTTTATTAAAAGCATCTTCTTCAAGATTAAAAATTAATCCCCCCAGATTTACAGTTAATGTCTTTTTCATCCCTGATTATTTTTGGTGACATTTTTCACTGCAGTTTTTAATGCTTCCCAGGTAATTCCTAGTTCAACTAAAAAAGTTTCTCCTTCGGCTGTAAGACTATAATATTTTCTGGGTGGACCTGACTTAGATTCAACCCATCGATATTGCAATAGGCCGGCATTTTTAAGTCGGGTTAAAAGTGGATAGAGGGTGCCTTCTACGATGATTAATTTGGCATCTTTTAATTTTCGAAGAATATCGGAAGGATAGACTTCTTCCTGCCGGATAATAGACAGAATACAGAACTCGAGTATTCCTTTACGCATTTGAGCTTTGGTATTATCCAGTTTCATCGCTGCAAGTTAGGTTATATTTAGGTACTATGCAATACATAGTACCTTGTTGGTTTAGGGATTCTGATCAATTATAAACCCTCAAAAGCATGAAAAAAAGTACCTATATATCGGTGACTAAGTAGTAACTATGCGTCTTAAACGGGAACTAAACTATAGGAGAATGGGAATGATCTCGGAATTTAAAGAATTTGCAGTAAAGGGTAATATGGTCGATATGGCAGTAGGCTTTGTTTTAGGTGCTGCCTTTGCGACAGTTGTAGGTTCTTTAGTGGCAGACTTATTAATGCCAATTGTATCAGGTGTATTTAACATACCTGATTTTTCTAATTTATATGTAGCACTTAAAGAGACAGATGCAGCGAAAGCAGGCATGGGTCTTGAGTCTTTCAGAGAAGGCGGCGGTGTAGCATTAGCATGGGGTAACTTTGTGAACAAGTTAATTTCTTTCATTTTGGTGGCTTTGGCACTGTTTTTTGTTGTTAAGGGTATCAATAAAGTTAAGAAAGCAGAAGAAGAGGCTCCGGCTGAACCTACTGCGAGTGAGACATTACTTGGTGAAATCAGAGACTTATTAAAGAAATAAAATAGAAAGTTTATTAACCAAACCCGAATTAAAATTAATTTAAACATGAAAACAAGAGTATTACTATTCTTAATGTCGTTCCTTGCAATAGGATTTGTAGCGAACGCGCAGGTACAACAAGATCCTGCAACTTTAGAAGCTGAAAAAGCAAAGAAACAAGACGAAATCAAAGCTTTACAGGCAGACATCGATAAAATCGATGGTTTATTATCAAGATTAGACGTAACCGGATGGAACTTTGGTGGTTCAGGTGCTGCA
>JAHDHT010000027.1:0-7341 GCA_020631175.1 Chitinophagales bacterium | reverse complement strand
ATTAAAATCTTAGGAAACAACATTGCTTGGACTACAAGATTGAGAGGTTTTGCTCCATATACACAGCAAACTTCTATCTTAGGTTTAGATGCTGATGGAAACCCACAATTCGCTGATCCAACAGGACCAATGGAATTAGATTGGGAAAACGCTTTCAGTGTTTTAGTATTCAAAAACATTTCTGTAGGTGCAAACTGGAACTTAAGAAACTACAAGCCTGAGTTTGACGGATGGCAGCACATCTGGAATGCAGGTTTCGGTTTAAGTACTACATTCTAATTAGACAGAGTCTATTTATTACATAAATTTAAAGGGCATATCATTCGATATGCCCTTTTTTTATTTCCGATTCTTAAGATCCACATTGACAATTTAGTGTCAATTATTTATCTTCATAGAAACGAAAAACACCTTTAAATGAATCGCACCCTCTTTTTATGCATCAGCTTTCTGCTGATAAGTCCCTCTATTTTTGCCCAACTCGGAATCGGAAATACATTATACTATATTGGTCCGGATGGAATTTGGGATGACCCAATGGCATGGAGTTATGATAATACAACACCTTGTTCCTGTTTACCTACAATAAATGATGATGCTAAAATTTTAAATGCTGTAATTGTAGATGTTCTTCCTTTTATTCCGCCTTTTGGAGCGCAGGCAAATTCTCTTGAAATATCGAATGGAGCTGTTTTGAATATAAATGTGGATGGGAGTTTAACTTTAGAAGGAGCCAATGTAAATGAAACATTTTACATAAGAAGTGGTGCAACATTTAATAATTCAGGTACGCTGCAAATCAATGGTTCAGAATTTAAAGTCATTTATAATTTTGGTAATATTAATAATGAAGGACTAATAAACCTTGATGCAAATGGAAATGCTTTTAATGGTATTGATGATTATGGTACGACGGTAAATAATGGTGAGATCGTTATAAACTCGCCCGGATACGGATTAATTACAGCAAAAGACTGCACCTTCACAAATAATGGCGCTATTTTTATTAACGGTGACCCTGACGGAGGTTTCTTAAATACAGGAATACGACATAATATGGGTAATTTCCATAATTATGGAATTGTTGAAATTATTAATATCAACACCGGAATTGAATTACACAATTTTGGGGACCCTTCGGTAATTCCGGAATTCATAAACCATACAGATGCCATTATAACCGTTATTAATAATAGAGGTAACGGTGTGAGTTGGGTGGAGGATGATGGAATTAATGTTCCGTTTGTTAACGAAGAGGGTTCAACTTTTCTATTAAATTCAAATGGTCTTGCACAGCCTTTATGCGGAAGCTGTCCTCCGTATTATTTGCTTGAAGTAAATGCGGAAGAAGACTTTGAGGCAAATGAAAATTTCGAAGTGAAATAATTTCTATCTGAGATTTTTCGATTTATTTTTCCTAAAGTAAACACCTAAGCCAAGACGGAATCCAATACTGTCTTTAAAATAATTTTTTTCGGCAGTACTACTTCTGACATCCGTCCAAAAAACCTGAGGCTCGAAGGCAATGTTTTCAGAAAGAAAACCTGCGAAACCAACTTCATAAGTAAGAACTTCTGCTTCTACAACTTCGGTGTCAATAACAATTGGTGCGAATTCGTGATATACCGGAATTTCTTCTTTTACCCAATCGTATCCTACTCCTCCAAATAGACGCCCGAATAAATAATAGCGTGCAAATATTCCATACTCAACTGTATTTAATTCCATTGTGAATGGTCTTCGTATTGAAGTGTAACCACCTCGACCTCCAATAGCTAAATTATTGGCAACAAAAACTCCAAGCGATCCATTTAAACTCCATTTATTTTCATCGAGATTAACATCCTCTACTCCAACCGTTGTGGTGTCGACTTTTTCTCTTACAAAGTTTACATTAGTGCTGGCACCCAACATAACCGATCCTTGTCTGATTGGAAAAGTATTAAAACCCAATCGCTCTTTTTCATTTCGAAACGGATCATTTACGTCTTTGTATGTAGTCGATTCCTTTTTTATTCGTTCAGCATTTCTATTTTCTTCCCGTATTTGTTGAGGACTTTTAACTTCATTAATATCCTCCGTCATTTCTTCAGGAATTTCTTCATTGATTACAGGATTATTATTATTTGAAGGTTGTGTAGTGTTTAAAGGTTCCTGAATTGGTTCTTCAATAATAACATCAGAAGGATTATCAGGGAGGTTTGTATTTGGTGTTTTAGTGGGAGTGCTTTGTGAAGCACCCGGACGTAGAGCAGCCGGTAAACCAGATTGTGCATGAGCGATTAATCCACTAATTACGAACAGAATAATTAAATGTAAAGACTTCATAAAATACAATTTATACGTAGCAATGATACAAAATTTTACCGTAGGGTCGACTTAAGTCGACCCTACAAAAAAAGCGGCTATAAGCCGCTTTTAATCTTTTTATTCGTTTCCAACAAGATCAACACTCCGTTTTATAAAGGAAGTTAATCCTTCCCCTTTCAACATCCCTTGCGATAACAAGGCCAGATCATGTAGTTGTTTAATCAATGAATGTTGTACATCCGGATCAGCATTTTCTAATATTTGTTGAGATAATTTATGATTGGTATTGACAACCAAATTATAACTGTCAGGGAAAGCGGCAGGATCCATCCCTTGCATCGCCTGCATCTCTTTCATTCTGCGCATAAATTCATTTCTAGTAATAATTACAGGCAGCTCATCAGGCGACATAGGCTTCAATTCAATATTAGCCATGCTTCCTTCCACCGCTTCTTCAAACAATGATTTAAGAGAGGTCTGATCGTCTTCACTCATTACAGATTCAAGACTCTCTTCCTTTTCAATTAAGTTTGAAATAGTATTTGAATCTACCCGACGTAAAGAAGCTTTCTCTAACTTTTGCTCAATAAAATTCACAAAGTGCGCATCGATCATCGGATGATTAAACTTCAATACATCATACCCATGCTCTTCCGCAGTTTGAATAAAACTGTGTTGCCCTTCCGGATCAGAAGTATATAATAAAATTAACTCATCATTTTTATCGGTCTGATTCGCTTTGATTTTTTCTTTGTAATCTTCAATGGTAGAGTGACTTCCATCCATGCTTTCAAGCAAACAGAATTTCTGCGCTCTATCATAAAATTTTTCATCACTCATCATTCCATACTTCACAAAGACAGATAAATCATTCCATTTTGATTCAAAGTCTTCTTTATCTTTTTTGTATAGCTCAGCCAGTTTGTCTGCTACCTTTTTACTGATGTGTGCATTAATCTTTTTTACATTCGGATCGCCCTGTAAATACGATCGGCTGACATTTAATGGGATATCAGGAGAATCTATAACCCCGTGTAATAACATTAAATATTCAGGTACTATCTCTTCAACTGAATCGGTAACAAAAACCTGATTACAATAAAGCTGAATTTTGTTCTTTTGTACCTCATAGCTGTTCGTCAGTTTTGGAAAGTAAAGCACTCCGGTTAAATTGAAAGGAAAATCAACATTTAGGTGGATGTGAAACAAGGGGTCCTGAGCATAAGGATATAGCTCTTTATAGAATGCATCATAATCTTCTTTGCTTAAATCTGAAGGTGATTTAGTCCATGCCGGAGCAGTATTATTGATTTGCTCATCTTTAAATCGAATTTCAACCGGTAAAAACTTACAGAATTTCTTCAGAATAGTGTCCAGCCTTATTTCTTCTAAAAATTCAACTGAATCTTCAGCAACATGCAGAATAATATCGGTACCACGTTCTTCCTTTTCTCCGTCTTTCAATTCAAAATTTGGAGAGCCATCACATGCCCAATGAGCAGCTTTCGTTTTCGGACGATAAGATTTTGAAACAATCTCAACGGTATGAGCCACCATAAATGATGAATAAAAACCTAATCCGAAATGCCCGATAATAGATGCTTCGTCTTTATATTTTTCCAGAAATTCTTCAGCACCTGAAAAAGCAATCTGATTTATGTACTTTTTGATTTCGTCTTTTGTCATTCCGATTCCACGATCGCGAATAGTTATCGTTTTCGCTTCTGCATCTAGTAAAACCTCGATGTGCGTATCGCCAATTTCTCCTGATACTTCACCTTTAGCGGCTAATGTTCTCAGTTTTTGGGTCGCATCGACCGCATTACTTACTAATTCTCTTAGAAAAATTTCATGATCAGAATAAAGAAATTTCTTTATGATCGGAAAGATATTTTCCGTCGACACATTGATTGTTCCCTGTTCAGTTGCCATAGTCTGTTTTTCCGACTCTTAAATCATATAATGTGCCATCACTTTATATAAATAGAAAAGGTGACAATTTGTCGGTGATGCTTGTGCCAGCGATTGTAGTGGAAATACTCTTGCTGGCAAATGCTGATAGATAAGGGAGAAATTTAGCGACCAGCGGAAGCTCAAATTTCGAACATTAGCTATCGCCATTTGACAAAAGAGATTGCAACGAAAAGCGCGGTGCCGTGCAGCGGCAGGAACCCAAATTGCAATATTGGTCTTTGCGAAAAGGCGGCACTTTATTTCACTATACCAATACGTATTACTCTTTTTTTTAATAAATGTCAATACTTTTTAGAACATTTTATTTTCAAAACAGTATAACATTAATAATTACACAAGGGCAAACACACTCCATGTAATTTCACGACGGCTTACGATAGGATTAAAAACTAAAAGAGATGAAAAAATTTTACGTTTTCCTATTGTTGGTGATATTTACATATACCAGCTCACTTTTTACTCAAAGTTTCGCTCAAACTACCTTTTTTGATTTTGGCGATAACAAGAAAGTTTATGACTTTGCTGCCGAACCACCACCACAGGGCAGTTTAATCTGGATCGAAACAGGTTATGATGATGCTACCTGGGGAAATGGCCCCGGGCAATTGGGTTACGGAGATGATGATGAAGCTTATGAGTGCAACGATAATGCACAAACAATTTATTTCAGAAAAACATTTAATGTTTCAGATGCATCGATTTATGATAATCTGGAAATTGATCTTTTATACGACGATGGTGCCGTTGTTTATGTGAATGGAACAGAGGTATGGAGAGTTAACATGAATCCGGGTGCCGTAAATTATTCTACTTTTGCAGCCGGCTCAACTGCTGATAATTCTGTCGCTACAAATACTGTAGCAAGTAATCTGGTAAATGGTTTAAATGTAATTGCTGTATCGGTACATCAAAGATCGGCAACTTCAAGCGATCTTAGTTTTGATTTAAAATTAGCCGGAACTTCAAATGGTCCGGCAGCTGTAGTAAGAGGCCCTTATTTACAACGTGCGGCAAATAATACTATGACCGTTAAATGGAGAACTTCAGCCCCTACAGAGACCGTTTTAAATTTCGGAACAAGTGAAACAAATTTAAATTTTACCGCTCAAAATAATACCCTTAAAACAGAACATGAGGTTTGGTTAAATAATTTAAATCCTGAAACTATTTACTATTACGAAGTGGCAGACGCTTCGAATGTGTTACTCCCCGGTTCATCTGATCTCTATTTTAAAACTTATCCATTACCTAATGAAGATGTGCCTTTAACAGCATGGATTCTTGGTGATTGTGGAACAGCCAATAATAATCAAAGAGCTGTAAGAGACGCTTATTATAATTATATCGGTAACGAACATACCGATATGATTTTATTTCTTGGTGATAATGCATATTCAAGTGGTACAGATTCTGAATACCAGAACGCCATTTTTGAAAACATGTATGAAGACAAATTGAAAAATACGGTAGCATGGTCTTGTCTTGGAAATCACGATGGCTATTCAGCTACTTCATCTACTCAAAGCGGACCTTATTATGATATTTTTACATTCCCTGCAAATGGTGAATGTGGTGGTGTAGCTTCAGGAACGGAAGCTTATTATTCTTATAATTATGGTAGTGTTCATTTTATTGTTTTAGATAGTTATGGTACTAGCCGCACCGTTGGTGGTTCAATGTATAACTGGCTTGAGAGTGATTTACAAAATAATACAGGAGATTGGACGGTAGTATATTTCCATCACCCGGCATATACAAAAGGTTCACATGACTCAGATACAGAAGGTAATCTGATTGATATGCGTGAAAACTTTATGCCTCTTTTAGAAAGTTATGGAGCAGATTTAATTTTATCAGGACACAGTCATTCATATGAAAGATCATATTTTTTAAATAATCACTATGGCAATTCATCAACATTTGATGCAGCAGCGCATACAGTTGGAGCGAACGGTAATGGTGACGGTCAATTAGATGGTGACGGTGCTTATCAAAAAACAGAGTTAGGTTCAGAAGCAGATAAAGGGTTGGTTTATGTTACTGCAGGTTCTTCAGGAAAGACTTCAGGTGGTAGTTTAAATCACCCGGCAATGTTTTATTCGGTAAGTGCTTTAGGTTCTTGTGTTTTAAATATTGACGGGAATCAATTAAACTTATCTTTCCTCAGAGAAAATGGATCTGTTGAAGATTACTTTACAATTGAAAAGCAATTTGGTTGTGATATAGGTGCTGCATGTGATGATAATGACCCATGTACCACAAATGATATTTTTGCTCCTGACTGTGAATGTGTAGGTACTTATACTGATGCGGATGGAGATGGATTTTGTGCAGGAGAAGATTGTGATGATAATGATGATTTTACCGGAGGTCCCGGGTCTTTCTGTTTTAGTGGATTTGATGTGGGTGTTTTAGATGAAAATTGTGAATGTTCTGAATTTACTGGCCCCGGTTGTACCGATAATACCGCTTGTAATTTCGATCCAACAGCAGATGAAGATGATGGATCTTGTGTTTATAATGACTGTGCAGGGAACTGCGACGGAAATGCCGGTCTGGGTACAGCATGTACCGAGAACGGTGTGGCAGGCGTATATGATGGGGATTGTAACTGTGTTGTGAATATTATTACGGGATGTACAGATGCTCAAGCATGTAATTATAATCCAAATGCAAATCAGGATGACGGATCTTGTTTGGAAAATGATTGTGAAGGCGTTTGCGGTGGTTCTACCGGTGAGGGTGACGCATGTTTAACAAATGGTTTAGCTGGTACTTATGATGCTAATTGTATTTGTACAGCTAACCCGATTTTAGGATGTACTGATGCACAGGCTTGTAATTATAATCCAAGTGCAAATCAGGATGATGGATCTTGTTTGGAAAATGATTGTGAAGGAGTTTGTGGAGGAGATGCTGTCGCAGGTACAACTTGTGATGATAATGATGATTGCACAACGAATGATATATATAATGCCAATTGCGAATGCGCAGGAACATTTGTTGATAATGACGGAGATGGATTTTGTGCTGCTGAAGATTGTGATGACGATGATT
>JAHDHT010000275.1 GCA_020631175.1 Chitinophagales bacterium | reverse complement strand
CAAGCGGCATTTGATGGATTGAAATTCCGAATTTAGAACCGATATGACCTACGCTTATATTCTTATTTCCACCCGCCATCAAATGTGGGTTTAAGCGAATAAAAACCGGGTAATCTTTAAATTCTTGCCCAATTTGTTCTAGGATAGATAGATTATCAATCGTTAATTTAATTCCTAAGTTTATTGCTTCTCTGTACTCATCAATTGAGACACCGTTAGGGGTGAATATAATATCTTGAGAGTCGAAACCTGCCATCAGACCAAGCTTTACCTCTTCCATTGAAACACAGTCAAGTCCTGCTCCTAATTTTTTGAATAATTTTAAAACAGATAAATTCGTCAGCGCTTTTGCTGCAAAGTGAATTTTTAAGTGCTTAACCTGAAAAGCGTTTTTAAATTCATTGTACTTTGATGTAATAACATCGGCATCATAAACATATAAAGGTGAATCGTATTTTTTTACGAGATCAGAATAGTTGACATTCATTTTTAAAGCATTAACTTAATTCGAATATAATGCATATTTATAGCTGCTTTGGAATTAAAAGCTAATTCGCTACAATTGAGTTAAGCGTCATCGTTGGTATAAGAAGCTTCCCAGCTAACTTCACCGACCTTGCTGAATGTTTGGTAAAGAGAACAGTATTTGGCTGCCAGTTCAAAGCTTTTGTCGAAGGCTGTTATTTTGCCTTTAATGACTTTAACGTTAATTTTCAGATGTGCTTTTTTAAGGAAAGTAGGCGTATTTAAGACTTGTTTTGACCAATCTGCTTCTATATCTACCGCTTCCCATTCTAAACGTTTCTTTACTGCAACATCCATAAAAGTGGAGTAAAAGCAAGAAACTAATCCGGCGATTGCCAGTTCATAGGGAAAGGCTTCCTCTTTGGAGATATTGAAGGTATAACCGGAACGTTCGCTAACAACTTTGCCGCTAAAATCTGAGTTGAAATTTAAATTGATCTTTCCCATAGTCTATAAAATAAAAAAGCATCCACCATATGGTGGATGCTTATATAATGTATTTTGTTTGATTATTGTTCCGAAGCTTTTTTCAATAACTCTAATCCGCGTTCATTTGTCGTCTCCATGCCTTTTTTCGCACCGAACAGCCACATGAAGAAAGCATCTACAGCACCTGATTGTAATTTGAAATCTTGTCGAACGGTAACAGTCCCATTATTTTCAGTGAAGGTATATTCGAAAGTAGGCGTTGCTTTGAATGGTTTTTGGATGTCGCATCCCATTTTGATGTATTCACCTTCTCTGATTTCTTTGATTTCCTGGTATCCGAGGTCTTTACCTTTATTTCCATTCCAGTGATACTGTGCTCCAACCATACCATCTGTTCCTTTCACTTCGTAAATTTGATCCGGATCTTCTTCTAAAAATGGTGACCATTTCGGGAAGTTTTCAAGGTATTTTACATTGTCGAAAACTGTTTTTGCATCTGCATTAATGTTTACTTCTTTAGTGATGTGTAAATCTTTCAAGCTACCTGATTTAAGAAATCCAAATCCACCGAATCCAAAAAGACCTAATAAAATAATTGCTAAAATTTTCATGATTATATATTTAATTGTTTTAAAAAATTGAGTTTTATTGATTGATTATTTGTTTGCGTTTTGATTAAGACATTGGGATGATTGATCGTACTTCAACGCTACCACCCATTTTAAGAATAGGGCAATCTTTGGCGATTTCTACCGCTTCTTCTAAAGAGTTCGCTTTTACGACCATGTTGCCGCCTAATGTGTTTCCTTCTGCGATATGAATACCTTCATTCACATCTAAACTTGCTGAGATTTGCTTTCCTTCGAAACCTAATTGATGGGTTTCTACTAATTTTTCCTGAATAGCTAATTGACCGATAAATTGTCCCCATTGCTGATGTTGTGCTTCCATTTCTTCCTGGCTTGGCTGGTAAGAAAAATCAGGTTCGAATCTGAATAGCATCATGTAATTGTTTGAGTTTGACATCTTTTAAAATTTTAATTGTTTTGATTAATTCGTTTGACAATTCAAAGATGCGATGCCTTCACGGTTCAAATCTTGTCATATGACAAGAAGTGGTGATTTAACCCGAATTTTGCATTAGAAATCGTCATGAAAACAACAATAGCAATAAAATCAGACTGTCTGGAAAAATTGGCATAGCAGCGCTATGGTCATTTTGAAGACAGTAGTGAAACGGTTGATTTTGAAGCTATTGTTGTTTGTAATAGATTTCCTAGTGCACATTTCGGGTTTACTAGAAAAAAAGTGCTGATTTCTGCGAAAAAAATGTCGATTTGCGATAATAAAGTCCCTGATTCGGGCTGTGCAGCTGCAAAAATATGCCCGATTGCAGCGGAAACCCGTGGGACAGGAATGCCTTATACTTAGTATAATGCAGGCTGACCGGCGGGAAGACCAATTATGCTATAGTATAAGTGCCTGACTGGCCTGCGCGTTGCAGCGGAAAGCGGGGAGCATGCTGATGCGGGCTCTGGACTTGCCATTCTAATGATCTTTCATCAATAGCTTTCGATATATACATAGGTGCAGGAAGATGATGGTCGCCGGTGCGAATGCCGGGATGAAGCAAAATGGAAATTGCCCGAGTACGTCGACGCCGAGGCTGCCGGTTTGCATAGATTGGCGGGTGAGCATCATCGCCATGCCTGAAGTGGCAAAAATGTCGAGGATGCCAAATGTATTCCACGCCCAGGTTAATGGACGCGCGTAAGACTTGCCTTGATCGATCGCTTTGGCGACGAAGAGGGAAGTGATGGCTGTTATTACATCACCGAAACCGGCTATGAAACCGATCGAATTGGGTAGCGCTTTGAAGAGCGCGAGAATGATAAAGAAAGAGCCAATCAATCTGAAAATATGTAAGCGCACCATATGCGACAAGGGCATATTTTTTATGATGGATTTTGTTTTGGGTAAATTAAAAATGAGGATGATTAAAAAGAGAAGTAATGGAATGGTTGTGAATTTTAAAATCATCGGTGGGAGGGATGCTTCGGCAAACCAACCCTGATAGCAGGCGAAAGCTGCATATAAAAACCAAAGGGCATAAAAAACTAAAACAACGGTGTAGGTAAGGGATTTACTTGTTTGTGAAAATCGACCTGCTCTGCCTGCAATCATAAAAACCGGTATCGGAATTACAATTAAGAATAAAATACTGATCCAGATAGGTAATGCTGATGTAAAAAATTCCATTTGCTTTTATTTTTTATTATGGATGTCTTTTCTTATTCGGCTTAGAGAGGTATCGGTAACTCCTAAATAGGAGGCAATTAATTTTAGGGGGACATTCATTACAATGTCGGGTTTTTTATTTAATAATTCAAGATAACGATCTTTTGCTAAATCGGTAATCATTGAAACGGTATGACTTTTTAAACTGAAATAATTATTGACCAGCCGGGTTCTTCCTACTTCTCTGAAGGCTTCGATTTTAAACAACTTCATAAAGTCTTCAAAATAAATTTTATGCAATTTACATTTTGAAAGTGCCTGAATGGTTTCTTGTGTTGGTGATTTAATGAAGTACGATCGCCAGTCGATTACGATATCTTTGGTTTGATAAAAATTGGTGGTTACATCATTGCCTTCGGTATCGATGGCATAAGAGCGTGCATAGCCACTTTCCATAAAAAAATAATAATTAGCAGTTGTGTTTAGGGGGATGATCGTTTCCCCTTTTTTAAATTCAACGACTTTAAACTGGCTTAAGACTAAATCCAATTCATCAGCTTTAAAATTTTCGGGTTTGAAAATTTCTTTTAAAAAGTCGCTATGTTGATTATTTGCCACGGTTTGATTTATGGTGCCGGGTTAGGATATTTATTTTGAACGGCTTCAATTTCAGCTAGAGCCTCCTGTGGAATTTCAAAATTCCAACTGTCAATATTTTCTTTTAATTGATTCATATTGGTCGCTCCGATGATATTGCTTGTTAAAAAGTCTCTGGTATTAATATATGCGAGACTCATTTTCGTCATATTTAAATCGTATTTATCTGCGATAGCTATATATTCTTTAATGGCCTGATAACAATTATCACTATTGTATCTTGAGTATCGGTTAAATTTATTTACGCGATCGTTTGGCGTATCGGTTCCTCTGTGGAATTTTCCGCTTAACCAGCCAAATGCTAAAGGAGAGTAAGCAAGTAAGCCTATATTTTCTCTGATCGAAACTTCTGCCATGCCTACTTCATAAGATCGGTTTAATAAATTGTAAGGATTTTGAATGCTCACCATACGGTCAACGTTTTTTTGATCACTTTGACTTAACCAGCGCATAGTACCCCAAGGAGTTTCATTCGATAAACCGTAATGTCTTATTTTTCCTTCTTTTTTAAATTCATTTAATGTATCTAGAATTTCATTGAAGTTTTCCTGCCACTGACTGTTCGGGTTATGTATGTAGCCTCTTTGTCCGAAACAATTGGTTGGTCTTTCGGGCCAGTGTAATTGATA